>CAYSLA010000159.1:2592-8000 GCA_964431685.1 uncultured bacterium
GCAAGCACCCGGACAATCCCGTGATGCTGCCGGGCGAACCACATCAATGGGACAGCCTGCAGGTAAGCTGGCCGGCCACCGTGCTCTACAGCGAGAGCGACAGGAAGTTCCGCTGCTGGTATTCCGGCTTCGACATCATCCAGACTCCGGACAGGACGTGGAAGGCTGGCTATGCCGAGAGCGAGGACGGCATCCACTGGGTGAAGCCTGAACTGGGGCAGGTGACTTTCCTTGACCTGCCCTCAAATCAGATCAAGGTCGACTGGGACTACACGGTGCTGAGCCTGGTGTGCGAAAACCCGATGCCTGATGCTCGTGAAGAGCGCAGGTTCGTCAGCTACTGGACTGAGCTTCGCGGAGATACCTATGTCAAAGGACTGGCATACTCTCCCGATGGTGTCAACTGGACTCGCGACGGCCACGCCTACAGCGGTCTGCCCGGCAATCGGGCTTCCTTTCAGGATGTCAGCCAGATCATCTACGACGCTGATGAGCCTGCCCCCGAGTTCCGCGTCAAGGGCTACTCCCAGATTCTGCGCAACCGAAGCTGGGACAATCGGCCGATGGTTCGCCATATAGGTCTGGTCCATGGCCGAGGTATCGAGGAACTGGAGGACGCTGAGCAACCTGTAGTTCTGTCTCCCGAAGAAGGCGTTGACGAAGAGCTTCACTTCGCCACAGTATCGAAAGCCGGGGAAGACTACGTGATGCTCTACGAGTCCGGCAACTTCAGCAAGAACCCGATCCACGGTGACATCAGGCTAGCGGTGAGCCCGGATGGGCGCAGTTTCAGGCGCGTGCATCCCCGGGTTCCGTTTATTGCCACCGGTCCAAAGGGAATGTGGGACGAGAACCTTCTGGTCACCACGACATCGGCGACGCAGCTTGTTGGTGACGAGATATACATTTTCTACATTGGATGTCCGAACATATACAACTCCTGGCCGCCCCCATACATGCATAGTCCGCAGCGGCGCGGCTCGATGTTCGCACCGGCCTATCTGGGCCTTGCCACACTTCCTCGTGACCGGTACGCCTGCGCGGTCTCCGTACCTGGAAAGCGGGGCACGGTGACTCTAGGTCCTGTAGACATGCCGGCATCGGCGAGTCTCTGGCTCAATGCAGAGGGCGACGTGGTCTCCGTAACGGCGGTCGAAGAAACCGGCAGGGATGTGGCTTTTGGGCATTTGGGCAGCGAGCGCAGTCAAGCCGTCTACCGACGAGTCGGCTGGACTGGTGCTGCGCCGGTGGGCTCTGTCAAGCTTCGCATTGCCCTTAGCGAATCGGCGCGTCTCTACAGCGTGAGGGTGGGGGAATGAGCGACGACGTTGGACAAGCCGTGACAGACCCGGAAGCCCCCGTAGCGAAACGCCGGTTGATCGCTGTTGTCGCTGACGCATTCGTCACTGGGCTGGCGCTGTCGGGCATAACGGTTATACTCCCGCTCTACGCAACCCGCAACCTCGGGATGACCAACGCTCAGTTCGCCCGCGTCTTGTCGCTTCGGATGGCTGGCATCACAGTGGGGGTCATCCTCATCGGTGCTCTGAGCGACCGCTTCGGCAACAAGCGGCTGACTATAGCGTGTCTTGTGCTGGGAGGTGCATGTTTTGGGATATTGGGCTTCGTGCCCCTATACGGATTTCTCATTCTGATCCCGCTGGCAAGCGCCTTCCTGAGCAGTTCGTTTGTCAATCTGAACTATCTGACGCAGATCGTCGATCCCCAACGGCAGGGGCGCGCAAACACGCTTTACCGTTCTTCCAGCACTTTGGCGGGCATCCTGGCCCCGCTACTGGTGACCAGATGGTTGGAGTCGGCCCAGTGGCTGTTCGCAGGCATCGGTGGCGGTCTGGCGCTGGGGGCAGTTGTCCTCCGTGGATTCCCATTGGACGAACCACGTCAACAGTTCGCCGGATGGTCTCAGGAATTTCGGGGTCTGGTCGCTCAGTATCGTCGGGCGCTTGGCCAAAAACACCTGATGCGCTTTGTTCACATCAGCCTGATGATGGGCGCGGCTTTCTCCAGCGTTGGCACTTTTTTTGCGATCCGGCTTACTGCCGAACTTGGGGCATCCGCAGAATACTACGGAGTATTGTGCTCTCTGGCTTCGACGCTCGGCCTAGTCGGGATATTCGCGTTGGGTGCGGTTTTGGACCGCGTCCGTCTCAAACCCTGCTTTCTGGTCTTGACCGCCCTGACCGTGTTCTCAACGGCGGCGCTCGGTCTGACCAACTCAGTGATGGCTACGGCAGTCTACTTCACGATCTTTACAGTGGTCTCAACCGTTGCAGTCGCACCGACGAGTATGTGGATCAGTCGTGAATGCGGGATAGCGGGTATGGGCTCGGCGTTCAGTGTCCACAAAGTACTAAGCGCCGGATACAGCGCGGCGGGAGTGTTTGCGTTCAGTCTATTGGAGCCTGCGCTTGGCATCAGCAGGGTGTTCTTATTCAGTGGTCTTGCAGGTGGTCTTATGCTGATTGTCATGACATTCCTGCGCGTGCCGCCTGCAGTGCTGTGCGAGACAATGGATGAGGTGAGAGACTCGCAAGTGAGGGGGGAATAGAACATGCATTTCGATCCGAAACTCATCGAAGCTATGCGTAATGCAAAGAAGGTAATGGCATTCACCGGCGCCGGAGCCAGCAAGGAATCCGGACTGCCCACATTTAGAGACCTCGATGACGGTGTCTGGAGAAAGTACGATCCAATGACATTCGCCACTATCGAAGGGTTTCTGGCGAACCCGGTGCTCGTGTGGAACAACTACCGCTCCAGGCAGATTCAGATATCCCAGTGCCAGCCCAATCCGGGACACCAGACGCTCGCTGCCATGGAGGACTACTACCCGGATTTCGTCGTCGTCACGCAGAACGTGGACGACCTTCACGAGCGCGGTGGAAGCAAGGACGTGGTCCACATCCACGGCGACGCGTTTTCCATCCGTTGCCTGGATTGCTCTCGCTGTTACAGCACCCGCACCCTTGACCTGCCGGTGGAGTTCACTGAGCAGACCCTGCCGAAATGTGAGGCGTGCGGCGCCACGTGCCGGCCGGATATCGTCTGGTTTGGGGAGTTCGTGCAGGAAGACCGGATCGGGAGAGCCTACGACTACGCCAACACCGGCGACTTGGTACTCGTCGTAGGAACCAGTGGGGAAGTCAGCAGAGGGTATGGCCTCGCGCAGACCGCGGCAAGGCGGGGAGCGGTGGTCGTGGAGATTAATCCCAATCCCGGAGCTCTCACCCAATACGCAACCTATGTTGTCAGTCAGCCGGCGGGACAGGCTTTGCGTGCTCTCTGGCAAGCTGCGACAATTGACAGTTGACAATGGATAATGGACAATGGATGGTGTTTCGCAGGCTATGCTTCGGGACACGCGGCGGCACAAGCATAGCTACGTCTTTCGCCTGACTCCGCAAGAGCTCAGACTCGCTGAGTACTGGGTCATGCCGGTCCTGAATCAAGTTCAGGATGTCCGGCACCCATCCGGAGAAGGGATGGATCCTGAATCGAGTTCAGGATGACGTGATTTCTCACATAGTCTGAGCTCTTACCTGACTCTTGACTACTGAATCGGGGTAACAAAACAATGTCGTGCTGCAACTGTGGCCGCGCAATCAGTATATCCGTCGATGTGTCCGACCCGACTCTAGCGTTCGCGGCCTCTGAACTGGCGAGATGCCTTGAAGCCGTAACCGGCGGTCAAGTGAACGTCTCTGCTCCGGGAGCAGAAGGTATAGCAGTTGGCCTGATGTCGGATTTTCCGCACATTCGGATCCCGGATGTGCCTGACCGGGAACTCGACGATGCGATCTACATCGATGTCACGGGTGCCAAAGGGACTATTGCGGGCGTCAATCCGCGGAGCGCGCTTATCGGCGTATATCGATACCTGACGGAGATCGGCTGCCGCTGGGTTCGGCCCGGCAAAGACGGCGAGTACCTGCCTGAGGCGTGCTGTTTGCCGGATGTCAGGGTAGAAGAGACCGCGTCATACAGACACCGCGCGGTATGCATCGAAGGTGCGGTTAGCTATGAACACGTCCGCGATATGATAGACTGGATTCCGAAGCTCGGTTTCAGCGGCTACTTCATACAATTCCGGGAGGCCTACGAGTTCTTCGACAGATGGTACTCACACACAGGCAACCCCGGCAAGACCGGCGAAAAACTGTCGGTGGAGACTGCGCGAGACTACACCCGATTGATCGTAGAGGAGACAAAGAAGCGCGGGATGCTGTTCCACAAAGTCGGGCACGGTTGGACGTGTGAGCCGTTCGGGCTCAGTGGACTCGGATGGGAACAGGGCTCGCCGGAGGTCACGGCCGAGGTTTCGCAGTACCTCGCCGAGCTAGACGGCGAAAGGAAGCTGTTCGGGGGAGTCCCGATAAACACCAACCTGTGTTACTCAAACCCGCAGGCACGCAAGATCGTAAACGAAGACATCGCCAATTACGCGGCCGAGCACCCGGAGATAGACTACCTTCATTTCTGGCTGGCCGACGGCTACAACAACAACTGCGAGTGCGAGAACTGCCGGGCTTTGCGTCCCTCGGACTGGTATGTCAGAATGCTCAACGAGTTGGACGAGCTGCTGACAAGCAGGGGCATCAAGACCAGAATCGTCTTCCTCGTATACGTCGATCTGCTGTGGCCGCCCGTATCCGAAGTGATCAAGAACCGAGACAGGACATGTCATCTCGACCACAGCGAGAAATCCCTCGATCCTGAACTTGATTCAGGACCTCCCGCTGGTCGGAATGACGCCGCTGGCAGGTTTGTTCTGATGTTTGCGCCCATCACCCGAACCTACAGCAAGGCGTTCAAGGCCGGTCACGATGTGCCGGATATCCCCCCGTTTGTGCTCAACAAGCTGGAAATGCCTCGCGACGTGGATGCAAATGTGGCGCTGCTCAAGGGCTGGCAGGCTTCATTCCCGGGCGACAGCTTTGACTTCGATTACCATCTAATGTGGGACCATCTCAATGACCCTGGGCACATCGACATATCCGCGACCATCAGCGAAGACATGAAGAATCTGAGCAGTATTGGCATCAACGGATATGTCAGTTGCCAGATCCAGCGCATATTCCTGCCTACCGGCCTCGCGATGACGACCATGGGCAGGACGCTGTGGAACACGCAGACCAGGTTTCACGATCTGTCTGAGGACTACTTCCGGTCTGCGTTCGGGGAAGACGGCCCGGAGGCCTGGGCGTATCTGCGAAAGCTCTCATCGCTGTTCGACCCCGTCTACATGCGCGGCGAGAAACCCGGAACCGAAGCTGAGGCGGCCCGGAGATTTGCGTCAGTGCCCGAGTTTGTAGAATCATTCCGACCTACCATCGAAAAGAACGCGAATGCGGCCAATGCGTGCCACGCGAAGTCGTGGTTCTACCTGA
>CAYSLA010000160.1:0-7988 GCA_964431685.1 uncultured bacterium
GAACGCAGTGAGAAATCTCGGGGCACCTCGGAGATTTCTCGCGCTACTCGAAATTACGGTCGTCCCGTTACCGATTCCGAACGGCGCTTCAGCTAAACTTCCTCACCAGTCCAACGACTTTTCCGATCACCTGGACCTCCGAGAAGAACATCGGGGACATTGAAGCATTGGCCGGCTGCAGACGGACTCGCCCGTCCTCCCTGTACAGCCGCTTGACCGTGGCTTCGTCGCCAACAAGGGCAACTACGGTGTCGCCATCGTCCGCGGACTCCTGGCGCCGGACAACCACCAAGTCGCCATTCATTATACCATCTTCGATCATACTCTCGCCCTTCACGCGAAGCATGAATCCCTCGCCGCCCGAAAGCATCTCGCCCGGAACCGGATAGGAGTCTTCGATATCCTCCGCGGCAAGCGTCGGACTGCCGGCGGCCACTCTACCTACCACAGGGATACTCACAACCCGTTTTCCCGATTCCGGGGACCCGCCACCGCCCAGCCGAACACCTCCCCCCTCCGTTTCGGAGGGGGTCAGGGGGAGGTTCACAAGTCGGATTGATCTGGTAAGCTCAGGATCACGGACTATCAGGCCTGCCGATTCCAGGGTGTCGAGATGAGAGTGCACTGTGGAACTGGATCTAAGCCCCACCGCCTTGCCTATCTCCCGGACCGTGGGCGGATATCCGCGCTGCTCCGTGAGGCCGGCAATCGCCTGGAGAATCTGTTTGTGTCTTTCGCTCTGTCTAAAAGTGCGACGCATTGGACGCTCCTTTCCAGCCCAGGCACACGAACCTATGTTCGAATGTCTTTACCAGAGGTATTATACCCCTTGTTGTCGTATTCCTTCAAGAAGTGTGCTTTGCGCAAGACACGGGATGTGCCGCTGCGGCGTTGCTGCCCCGTTCGTGTGAGCAAGAGAGGCGTTGTTGAATCGTCAGAACTCAGGTGATAGCGTCCTAACCATCGCGTGCCGACAGGTGCTGGATGTAGCCGGAAACCCAAGTGCCGCTGCCCGCGACATAATTCGAGGCGTCACAATGTCGGCTCGAGCCGCTCTTGGCCCTCGCTTCTCGACTTACGACGTTCTATTCCCGGAACCCGAGTTACCCCTCGCGCCTGATATACGCCGTCTATCAGAAGAAACAGCCGCATCCTCACCCGACCTGCGGTGGCTGATCGACCTGTATGAGACTTTGGCGTGGGCGTCCACGCCTTCCGAGCGCGCCCGGAAACGCTCTGGAGCCTACTATACCCCCGATTTTCTGGTGGAGTTCACTGTTCGCGAGACACTGAAGCCGCTTCTCGCGGAATGTGGCGAACCGGATGACATCCTGAATATCCGTCTTCTCGACCCAGCTTGTGGGGCTGGCGCATTTCTCCTGGCGGCGGCGGATCGCCTGGCTGCGGCACTATTTGAGCGCGCGGCTTCGGCGGGGAACGCGATGTCTCCCGGCAGGTGCAGGAGATTGGCTGCCGAACAGCTCATACACGGCACGGACATCGATCCTCGGGCCGTAGAGCTTGCTCGGGCGCTTCTGGTGATGTCGTGCGCTTCCGACCCGCCAGCCCCGGAGTTGGTGAGCGGGAACTTGGTCTGCGCCGACGCCCTCTCAGTCTTTGGAAGTGACAGAGGACACCTGTCTCTCCCGCTTGATCTGGACGCGACCTCGGGCTTCGAGCTATCTCGATGCGCTCCATTTAAGGCGATTGTGGGCAATCCGCCGTATCTGTTCGGCGAGAACGTCCCCGCATCCGTGCGCAACTCACGGTCAGACTTTCGGTTTGCGAAGGGGCAGTATGATGTCTCCAGACTGTTTGTCGAGACTGCCCTGGGTTCGGCGCTTTCAGACGGCGGATGCCACGGGTTCGTATTGCCGGACTCCATCCTCGCAAGGGATAGCGCGGAAGACTTGCGGCGAGAACTGACCGGCAAACACGAGCTGCGATGGATAGTGCACGCTGGCCCGGTGTTTGGCGATGCGGCGGTCGGAGCCGCGGTGCTGATATGGCGAAAGTGCGGCAGGCCGGGTACAGTGCGCAGAGCGCTGGTCGCTGACCGAAAGGTTCTGCCTGTGTCTGATTTCACCCAGTCGGACTTCGCCGGACTGCCCGGATGCAGATGGCTGGTGAGCGTCGATTCCCGGGAAGTCGATATCATCCGGCGTGTCATCGATCAGTCGGTGCCGCTCGGTGACCTTTTCGCAGTCTCGCGCGGCGAAGAGATCGGCAAGCGTGATCTGCAGCCTGCGGACGCCGGATCGGGTGAACTGGTTCTTGTGGGGGAGGATGTAACACAGCTGGGCTGTCCTCGTCCCACGCGAAGAATGATTCCCGGCGTGGTGAAAAAGGACAGCAGCATCTATCAAGCCCCGAAGATTGTGTTCGTGAAGACTGGCCAGTCAATCGTAGCGGCAGTTGACCTCCACGGCTACGTCACGGCACAGTCTCTGTACAACCTCCGGCTCCGGGCAGGCACACAGGTTTGCCCCTTCGCGGTCTGCGCGGTCCTGGGTTCGCGGCTGATGAGCTGGGTGGCGAGGAAGCTGTTTACCGACGCAAAGACGATCTTCCCCCAGTTCAACCAGTCGACCGTTGAAGACCTGCCCGTCCCGTGGGCGATCATTGTCGACCCAAACGGTATTGAACGAGCCGCGCTCTCCGCCGCCGCGCAGCGACTCTGGGAACTCGACCGCACCGGCCCAGACACCGATGCCTCAGAGGAGCGCCGCGCACTCCTGGCCACTATCAACGAGATCGTGTGTGCCGTGTACGAGCTCGACGCTGAGGAGATGGAGAGAGTGGGGCTTCCGCTAAAACAACATCCGTAGGGGCAGACTCATGTACCTGCCCGCGTTTGTTTGCGCCGAGGGTTCAGAAGGGGTAGAATGAACCGATGGATCACGGAGGATTTGCGCGGAATATGAACCGGGGTGTCTATGCTTCGCGGACGATTGTCCCGAAGCTGACTGAGTGTGTCTTCGGGGCATGCGCCCGCGAAGTATCTGCTTGTAAGGTCTTTCTGGTAATTGCGGCACTCGGCCTGCTCACGATACAGCCAGCCTGGTCTCGCCCGCGCTCACCGGTGAAGCTTACGGTGTGGGGGGTGGTGTCGAGCGAAGCGACTGTCTGGCTGAGCGCCCAGGTGGCTGAGTTCGAGAAGCGCAACCCAGGCGTCCGCGTCAGCGTGCTGGGGATGGGAGCAGGCACATTCAACCCCCAGAAGCTGATGACCGCAATTGTTGGAAAGACGCCGCCCGACGTAATCAACCAGGATCGCTTCACCATAGGCGACTGGGCATCGCGCGATACGTTCCAGGACCTGTCCGGGCTGATAGCAAGGGATAGAGACAAGTCCTTCGGCATCCGCCCGGAAGACTTCTACGTCCCCTGCTGGCAGGAAGCCACCTATAAGGGTAAGGTCTACGCCATCCCCAATGCCACCGACGACCGGTTCCTGTTCTATAACAAATCGCTCTTCAGGGAAGCGGGACTGGACCCGAACCGGCCGCCGCAGACGTGGTCTGAGCTGATCTACTGCGCAAAGAAGCTCACCAGGTTCGAACTTGAGTCAGGGCGGAGCGGTCCCGATTCTCGCGGTGCGATAACCCAGATCGGATTCCTGCCAAACTGGGGCAACAGTTGGCTCTACTTCTACTCGTGGCTGAACGGCGGAGAGTTCATGAGCGCCGACGGCCGCACGTGCACCATGGACAATCCCCACAGCGTCGACGCGCTCAAGTTCATGGTCGCCGTTCACGACGCTCTGGGCGGAGCCCGGAAGATCGACCGGTTCCAGGCAGGGTTCCAGGGCGACGCGCTCGATGCGTTTCTGGTGGGCAAAGTTGCGATGAAGATCGACTGCGATCAGGCCGCCAACAATATCGCGCGTTTCAGTCCCGATCTGGACTTTGGTGTGGCTCCGGCGCCGGTCCCGGACGAGCGGCTCAGGCAGACCTCGCCCAATGTTATGTTCGACAGTCGAGGCGTGCCGCTCGGCATGGAACCTCGCGATTGGGAAAATGCGAGGACCACTTTTCTGGAGCGCGGGCGGTTTAACGGGGAGCCGAGATTCATAACGTGGTCCGGAGGCCACTCCTGGGCAATCCCGGTGGGTGCGAAGCACACAGAACTTGCGTGGGAGTTTATCAAGTGGATGAGCTCGCCGGAGGCCGCGTTGATCGGCGCCGCGGCCCAGAAGGAGTACAATCTGAAAAAGGGCAGGCCGTTCGTGCCCGCGATGTCAGCCAACCTGAAAGCCAACGCCGCGGTCTTTGCTGAGTTCGCCCCCGAAGACCCGAAGTTCCGGGACACACTGCGGTTTGCCCTCTCAATGATGCCATACTCCAAATACCGCCCGGTCACCTTTGTCGGGCAGCAGTTGTGGGACGAGCACGCCCGCGCATTTGACCTTGCCGTACACCACGAAGAAACCCACGTCTCTCCTCAGCAAGCCCTGACCGAGGGCACGCGAGTCGTTCAGCGAGAACTCGACCGCACGTTTTCGCGAGATCGGTACCCGGCTGTGGCGATGTGGGTGCTGTGGGCCGCGATCGGAGGCAGCATTCTTGTCCTAGTCGGCCTGGTTGTTCTGCTTTCACGCAGGACGGCTAGGGTGGGGCGGTTGATGCGGGGGGAGGCACGCGCAGGGTATCTGTTTGCCTCACCGTGGTTGATTGGCTTCCTGGTCTTTACCATTGGACCGGTGGTTGCCTCCATAGTGTTCAGTTTCTGCGACTATGACGTGCTCCATCAGGCCCGGTGGGTTGGAGTCTCCAACTACAGCCAGCTTGTCACTTACGATTGGGGCATACTCTCCAAGGCGCTGTACAACGCGATGTTTCTGGCGATCATCGGTCTGCCGCTCGGGCTGGCGGCGGGTCTGAGCATAGCAATGCTGCTCAACGCGAGCGTTAAGGGGATGAGTTGGTACCGCACGTTGTACTATCTGCCCTCCATTGTGCCGGTGGTCGCATCGGCCGTCCTGTGGATATGGGTTCTGAACCCGCAATACGGGATAGTGAACGCGGCGTGGCAGGCGACGTTGACCAACTGGTTCGGGCTGAGGCCCCCAGGGTGGATGAGCCAGCCCGGTGAGTTCTTTGGAGTCGTGTCCTGGCTTTGGCGGCACACGCTCGGACTTGCGGGAGTAGGAATGCCCGACATGCTGTCGCACCCGCACTCCTACCTCGGCGCGAAATCTGCCCTCATCACGATGGGACTCTGGGGAGCCGGCGGTGGGATGATAATATGGCTAGCTGGCCTCAAAGGCATACCCGCGTCCTACTACGAAGCCGCGGAGATAGACGGCGCCAACAACTGGCAGAAGTTCAGGGCCGTTACTCTGCCAATGCTCAGTCCGTACATCTTCTTCAACCTGATCATGGGCACAATCGGCGTTCTCAATGCGTTCGATAACGTATATGTCATGACCGGCGGAGGACCGGTGGACGCAACCATCGTTCCCGTGCTGCTGTTGTTCAACAAGGCGTTCAGATATTTCAGCATGGGCTACGCCTCCGCACTTGCCTGGATACTGTTTGCCATAATCCTTGTCTTCACTTTGCTTCAGTTGAAGGCGGCCCCGCGATGGGTGCACTACGAAGGGGAGAAGGGGGCTTAGATGGGCTTGTTGCAGTGGCTTATCGTGATCGTCGTCGCATACATCGCCCTTGGAAGAGCCCTCTTTGTCATCATCGACGCCGCTTCGACGAAGAACTGGAAATCCCTGGTAGCGATCAGTGCGGCGGTGGTCGTCGCAGCCATCGTCACGATTGTTCTCATCCACAGAGGCGCGGAGAAGCTATCCCCACACTCGGTTCTGCCGGCAGCGCTGCTTGTTCTGGCCGGCACATTCGTTGCGGGCGCGATTGGCCGTGCAACCCTCACGTGGGAAGAAACGAGACGCCGTGCGCAGCTCTCAAGACAGATCAAGCTGCATCTTGTCCTCGCAACCGGTGCGCTCTTCTTCAGTTTGCCGTTCTACTGGTTGATAACGACCTCTCTCAAGCCCGACGAGCGCACCAACGTTCTACCGCCGGATCTGATTCCAATGCAGCAGAGAAGAGTGGAAGTGGACGGCGAGATGCGCAGGGTCTATCTGGCGGAGATCGATGGCCGAACGCTGAGGGTGGCCAAGGTCGCCGAGTTGGAGGGCGGGTTGTGGAGTGTTATTGCGCTTGACGGCTCCGAGAACGTCCGCACTCTTCCAGGCCACCGTGTGAGGCCCGATATATACCCCGCTCTCAGATGGCAGAACTACGGCGACGCTCTCGCGTTTCTGCCGCCTGAGTATCAACGCGGCCTCAGGCCTCTCTGGAACACCGTGTTTGTGACCCTGATGAGCATGGTGGCCACAGTGCTCTCAAGCTCGCTGGTGGCCTTCTCATTTGCCAGGCTAAGATGGCCAGCGCGTGACCTGCTGTTTGTAGTGATGCTTGCCACAATGATGATCCCAGGGGCGGTCACTATGCTTCCGGTCTTTCTGATATTCAGATCGCTCAACTGGATCGACACTCTGAACCCGCTCTGGGTGGGTGCGCTCTTTGGAAACGGGTTCAACATCTTCCTTCTGCGACAGTTCTTCCTGACCATACCGACCGAGCTTGAAGACGCTGCCAAGATCGACGGGTGCTCCTACTTCGTCATCTACTGGAAGATCATGCTTCCGTTGATCAAACCGGCCCTCGCCGCAATCTCGATTTTCGCATTCATGGGAAGCTGGAACAACTTCATGGGCCCGCTGATCTACATCAGCTCCCCGGAGAAGATGACCCTCGCCTATGCCCTCCAGTTGTTCCAGGGACTGCACGGAGGCGAACCCGCGATGATGATGGCAGCAGCAACACTCGTCATGTTTCCCGTTCTGGTTGTGTTCTTCTTTACCCAGCGATATATAATAGAGGGCGTCACGCTAACTGGAATCAAGGGGTAGATGGTATGGACAGTCTCACGAAGCAACGCAAGACCCTCAGCGAGCTTACACTGGACGAGAAGATCGGCCAGATGATTGTTGCCGCCAACTGGGACGGCGACGTTCCCGGCGACTACGGCATCACCGACCTGAAGTGCGGTGGTGTGTGGCCTGCGGGCAGTCCTCACGAGGACATTGCCGCGTTCCGGGAGGACGTCAGAAGGATGCAGGCACTCGCCGACATTCCACTTTTCATCTGCGCCGACTTCGAGTGCGGTGTGGGGCAGTTGATCTCCGATGGGAGCTGCGCTGAGTTCCCGGCGCTTATGGCCTACGGCGCGATCGCCGACATAGAAGAAGCAGAAAGGCTGGCTTATGAGTCCGGCCGGATCGCCGCGATGGAAGCTGACTATATCGGCGTCAATCTCACTCCAAGCCCGGTTTTCGATGTCAATACCGTTCCCGAGAACCCGATCTCAAACACCCGCAGCGTGGGCGACGATCCCGAGCGAGTCTGGCGGATTGCGGGCGCCTATGCGCGGGGAATGCAGACCGGACGGCTGCTGCCCCAAGCGAAGCACTTCCCCGGCGAGGGTATGCACAGGTTCGATCCGCACCTTGACCTCGAGCGGATGCAGGTGACCGCGGAGGAGATGGAGCGCGTGCACCTCCTGCCTTTCCGCAAGGCAATCGAGATGGGCATCCCGATGATGATGACCAACCACGCGATATATCCCTGCTACGACGACGAGTTCCCCTGCACGCTTTCCCACAAGCTCATTACGGGCCTGCTGAGACAACAGATGGGCTTCGACGGGATGGTCATCACCGATGCGATGGAGATGCACGGGATAACCTCTCGATGGGGCAGCAGGGAGGCTCTTATCCTGGCGGTCAATGCGGGTAACGACTTGATTCTCGAACCCACGGACAAGCGGTTCGCTGTCGAGTGGATCAGGGATGCAGTGGAGTCCGAGCGCATCTCGATGGAGACTATCGACAGGGCGGTTGGACGCATCCTGCGGTTCAAAGAATACCTCAGGTTGTATAACGAGCTGAATCCGTCGGATACCCCTCC
>CAYSLA010000161.1:0-7973 GCA_964431685.1 uncultured bacterium
TGCGGTTACCGGGCTACCAAATATGAAGCTGATCTCAGAATCCAGATGGTATATCGTGGCTATGCTGGCCGTGTGCGCGGCGGCTGTCTGGGCACTGGTTCTCGGCTCACTACCGGTTTCCGGCAGTCGACAGATCTTGAGAGTATCGATACCCAGGGGGTCGTCAGCACGGTCTATTGCGGCCACACTTCACGAGCAGGGCGTGATTCGAAGTCCTATGATGTTTGTGCTTACGTGCAGGTTGAGCGGGACCAGTGGCACCCTCAAACCGGGCATTTACGGAATCGCTCGAAATCTAGGCGTTCCAGAGATCGTGGAGATGCTCGCGAAAGGCCACTCACTGGAGGTATGGGTTACAATACCGGAAGGCTACACGGTTCGGCAGATTGCGGACGTGCTGAACGAAAAGCAGATTGTTGACGGCGACTCGTTCGCGCGGATGGCGATATCTTACGGAAGTGAGTTTGCGTCGCAGGGCTTTCTTCTAGACGGAAGTCTGGAGGGTTATCTGTTCCCGGATACCTATCTGCTGGAGCGAGGCAGGGACTCGGAATACATCATCCTGAAGATGCTCTCGACTTTTGAGGGCAGGATAGTTGGACCACTGCGGGCTGAGATTGAGCGCACCGCTCTTGAGCGGTTCAAGCTCTCGGAAGACCAATTCGACGAAGGGTTGCACAGGATCATCACGATGGCTTCGCTCGTCGAACGCGAGGCGCGGGTTCCATCGGACAGGCCGATCATTGCGGGCGTGCTGTGGAACAGACTGGAGCGCGGTATGCGATTGGAGGTCTGCGCCACGGTTAGTTACGTGCCGGGAGAGAGCCGCGAGAATAAACAGAGAGTTTATACAGTAGACACGCTGAAGAATTCGCCGTACAATACATACAGGAACGCCGGACTTCCGCCGGGGCCGATCTGCAACCCTGGGCTTGCGTCTGTCAAAGCTGTGCTGGATCCGGCCAAGGTTGATTACTTGTTCTATCTGGCAAAGCCGGATGGCAGCCACGTGTTTTCGCGGACCTATGCGGAGCATCTGGCTGCGAAACGCCGCATAGAGAGCGGAGGACCTTAGTGCCGGGATTTCTCGAGATGTTTCGGCCCGCGGTCCGGGTTGCACGGCTGTGGGACGTTAGTGTTCCGTCTCTGCTTTCGCAGGGGTGCGATAGCGTGCTGCTGGACCTTGACAACACAATGCTGCCCTGGAAAGACAGCGAGCTTCCGTGTCAGACTGTCGGGTGGATTGAGGAGGCGAAGACTGCCGGTCTCAAGCTGTGCATCGTTTCGAATACTCACTACCCCAGGCGGCTGGCGTCGATAGCGGAGCAGGTCGGTGTACCTTATGTGTCGCGTGCTCTGAAACCGCGTTCTTACGGGTTTCTGAAGGCACTGGAGCTTCTTGGGAGCGCTCCACACAGGTCGGTGGTAATCGGTGATCAGATATTGACCGATGTGTGGGGAGGCAATAGAGCCGGAATATCGACCATTCTTGTTGACCCGCTGCATCCTCGCGAATTCGCGGGTACCAAGGTAAGCAGGCTTGTGGAGCGTGTGGTTTTGTGGTTGTTAAAGTGCCGGACGAAGTGAGGAACAATATCGAGTCAGGCGAAGTCAAAAGACAAGCCCATATATTGAGTGTTCGGGGAGATACCAGGGTTCTGGGCGTTTTTGGGTGTCCTGTTGAGCATAGTGTTTCGCCAGCTATGCAGAACACGGCGATACAGGCGCTGGGTCTAAACTACGTCTATGTTCCTTTTCACGTCTTGCCTGAGATGTTGGGCGGGGCGGTGCAGGGTCTGCGCGCTCTGGAAGTAGCAGGGGTCAACATTACCATCCCGCACAAGCGGGCCGTAATACCGTTTCTGGATAGCGTATCGGAGCGGGCAAGGCTGGTTGGTTCGGTGAATACCGTCACCAACGTCGACGGAGTGCTGACTGGTGATACGACCGACGGCCCCGGGTTTCTGCAGAGTGTGGAAGCGGAGTGGGGCGTCGTTGACGGAACGAGAGCGCTTATACTCGGAGCGGGGGGATCGGCAAAGGCCATTGCGTTTGCCCTTGTGGAGGCCGGTTGTCTGGTGTCGCTGTCGAACCGCACCAGGTCAAAAGCTGACGAACTGGCCGAAGCGATATGCAGAGCATTCGGAGAGGGTTCGGCTGCGGTTGTGGAGAATGTGGATGGCGCTCTGCGAGAGGCATTGTCCGGTTGTGATATGTTGATAAATACCACATCAGTGGGTATGCATCCGAAACCTGACGAAATACCGGTGAACCCTGAGCTGCTAAGAAGCAGTCTAATGGTATGTGACATCGTCTACAATCCATTGAAGACAAGGCTGCTTGCGGAAGCCGAAAGATGCGGCGCCAGAACGTTGTCAGGGATTAAGATGTTGGCGAGACAGGGTGCGATTTCGCTTGAGAAGTGGACCGGATGCAAGGCGCCGGTTGATATAATGGAGAGGGCGGCTCTTGCCGCGCTCGGTTCGTCGGGAGAAGTGCATGGCAACTCTTAAGAAAGACCTGGGTGAGATCCTGGTTACAAAGGGGGTAGTTACCGCGGCGCAGCTTGCTGAAGCAAGGGCGGTACAGAAAGCAACCCCCGGCGACTTGGGTCGAATCATTCAGGATCTCGGTTTCGCCGATGATAAGGCAGTCACCGCTGCGCGTGCCGAGAGCATAGGCATTCCTTTTGTAGATCTGACAGTCACCAAGACTGATCCATCCGCATCCAGCGCCATACCCGAACACGTTGCACGGAAGCACAAAGTCGTACCTCTTGGAAAGAACGGCACACGTCTTGTTGTGGCGCTGGTCAACCCGAACGACCCTCTCGCAGTCCAGGACATCAGGCTAACCAGTGGAACCCAGCAGATTGCGATTGCTCTCGCCACCGAAGACGACATAATGTCTGCGATCGACCGGATATATAAAGCGGGCGGCAATGGGGCGAGCATCGAAGAATCCAGTTCCGGAGGTGGCTCAGGTTCGTCCGGGGCGACCGGCCTTGCTGCCGACATAAAGGCTTCTATCGCGAGCTACGGGGCTCGCGAAGAAGTTGCCGATGATGACGCGGACAGTCTGGTGAAGGCGGCTGACGAAGCCCCTATAGTCAAACTGGCCTATACCATAGTCAAGTCTGCCATCAACGATGGCGCTTCGGACATACACGTCGAGCCTGGAGACCGCGGAATCAGAATCAGGGTGCGGGTGGACGGCGTTCTGCACGAGGCTATGCCGCTACCCAAGTATATTGCCCGGCCTCTGATATCTCGCTTCAAGATCATGGCGGACATGAATATCGCCGAAAGACGAATTCCACAGGACGGCAGAATCCCCATCATGATGGACAAGAAGGACTATGACCTTCGTGTGAGCTGTCTGCCGGTGGTGCATGGCGAAAAGATTGTTATGAGAATCCTGGACAAGTCCAGCGTTCTCCTCGGTTTGGGCAAACTCGGCTTCTTCCCGGAGGTTCAGGCTCAGATAGACGAACTGACCGCCCAGCCTAACGGAATGTTTCTACCCACTGGGCCTACTGGTTCCGGCAAGACCACAACGCTCTATTCAGTTCTTCACAAGCTGAACTCTGTAGAAAAGAACATCATTACCGTTGAGGACCCTGTAGAGTATCAGCTTGGAGGCATAGCGCAGGTGCAGGTCAATAAGAAAGCCGGCCTCACGTTCGGCAGTGCGCTCCGGAGTTTTCTGCGACAAGACCCGGACATCATCATGGTTGGTGAGATGAGAGACCTTGAGACGGCGGAGATTGCTGTTGAGGCGTCGCTGACCGGTCACCTCGTCCTGAGCACCCTGCATACCAACGACGCTCCGAGCGCGGTCATCAGAATGGTGGACATGGGTGTCGAGCCGTATCTGATCTCGGCCACGGTAATTGGAATCCTTGCTCAGAGGCTTGCGAGAAAGATATGTGTCCAGTGCAAGACCTCGTATCAGGTGCCCGCAACGGACCTGCGAAAGTTCGGGTTCCGCCCGGATGACCCTGACCAGATGGTTACGCTCTATAAGGGTACCGGGTGCGAAGCGTGCAGGCATACCGGCTACAAAGGCCGAATTGGTATTTACGAGCTCCTGAGGATGAACGATGAGTTGCGGGAACTTGTCGTTCGCCGTGCCCCGCTGGCTGACGTGAGAGACGCCGCCAAGGCAAATGGCATGCACGAGCTCAAAGAGGACGGAATGCTCAAGGTTCTCGAAGGTATTACGACACCTGACGAAGTAATGAGAGTTGTGTTTACCGCGGGTGGCTAGTCATTGATGCTTTGGTGTCGGTCAATCGACACTGCGATCCCGCGGTAAGTGTGGACAGGGAGGGGACTATCAGTTGGAACAGCGTGTAACTGCCGGACAAGTGCCTTCGGCGGTGCGTGCCGAGCCCCAACGAGTTACGACTCAGGGTTTGCTCGAAGAAGTGCACATAGATGAACTGCTGCGTGAGATGGTAGAGCGCGGCGCTTCGGACCTTCATATCTGTGTTGGAGTGCCGCCTGTACTCCGGATAGATGGCGAACTTCACCATATGAACTACGAGAAGTTCACCCCAATCATCTGCCAGAGGCTGCTCTATGACATCCTCAGTGATGAGCAGATTCAGAGATTTGAGGAGCACTGGGAACTGGACTTCTCATATTCACTGCAGAACCTGTCTCGTTTCCGCGTGAACATCTTCAAAGACAAGGGCAATCACGCGGCCGCTTTCCGACTGATTCCAATCAAGATACCTACGATCAAGGACTTGGGTCTGCCTCCGGTGCTCGAATCGGTGTCAAGAAGGCCGAGAGGGCTAGTCCTGGTCACCGGGCCTACTGGGTCGGGTAAGTCCACCACGCTGGCCTCGATGATAAACCTCATAAACTCTGAGAGTGCGCACCACATAATCACCATAGAAGACCCGATCGAGTATCTGCATCAACATAAGAAGAGCATAATCAACCAGCGTGAGGTCGGCCAGGACACCAAGGAGTTCGCGAACGCTCTCAGGGCTGCGCTGCGTGAAGACCCTGATGTGATCCTTGTTGGTGAAATGAGAGACCTCGAGACTATGTCCAACGCCATCCGCGCCGCGGAGACTGGACACCTTGTCTTTGCCACACTGCACACAAACAGCGCCGCGCAGACGGTTGACCGCGTGGTCGATGCGTTTCCGCCAAGCCAACAGGAACAAATCAGGTTGATGCTCTCCAACAGCCTGGAGGCCGTTCTGTGCCAGCAGCTTATGCCGCGGGCCGGTATGCCGGGGCGACTGTGCTGTATGGAGATTATGATAGCCACTCCGGCCATCCGAAACCTGGTGCGTGAGGCAAAGAGCCATCAGATCACATCCATCATTCAGACCAGTTCGAATGTTGGCATGATGACGATGGACCAGTGCCTGCGGGACTACTATATGCGTGGAGTCATTACGTATGACGACGCTCTTGCGCGCGCGATGAATCCTGACGAGTTCAAGAATATGGTCACGTCGGCTCAGCAGCCGGCGCGGAGATGACGCCTGACTTTCCAGAGATAGCTGTCGCCTTTGGGCAGCAAGGGAGAACAACTATATGGCTGCGCTGACATTTGCATATACGCTCAGAGACGCGACAGGCACCGTAATAGAAGGCAGTAGCGAGGCCGAAAACGAAGAACTGCTGCGAAAGCGGCTTTCCGAGCAGGGCTTCGATGTACTGGAGATAAAGCAGATCAAAACCGTCAACAAGAGAGTTGGCGGGATCGGCGGAGTCAAGAAGACGGACCTGTCAATAATGTGCCGGCAGTTTTCGACTATGATCGATGCTGGCGTGAGCCTGGTCCGGTGCCTCAACGTACTGGGCGAGCAGGTGCAGAGCCCAAAGCTGCGCGCAATCCTCAACGACGTGCGGATAGAGGTCGAAGGCGGGCAGATGCTCGCCAAGTCGCTGGAGAAGTATCCCAGCACGTTTGACCGGCTTTTCTGCGGTCTGGTAAGGGCGGGCGAGGTCGGTGGAACTCTTGAAGAGAGCCTCCAGAGACTATCGCAATTCCTCGAATCCGACGTCAAGCTTCGGCAGAAGGTCAAGTCGGCTATGACCTATCCGACCATCGTTATGGTCTTTGCGGTCGTGGTCGTACTGCTGCTGATGACATTTATCCTTCCCAAGTTTATGGACATGTTCAAGGACTTGGGCATTAAGGATATGCCGCTTATGACGAAAATGCTCAAAGCGACAAGCGACTTTCTGCTGCAGTATTGGTACTTCGCCATCATCATCTTTGGCGGGTTGGCAGTTGCCATCAAAGTGTCTCTAAAGACGAAACAGGGTCGCAGGTTCATAGACCTTCTCAAGCTCAAGGCGCCTGTGTTTGGGCCCCTCAATCACAAAGTATCTCTTGCCAGATTCGCGCGAACCCTTTCGACTCTGCTCTCCAGCGGCGTGCCAATTCTTCAGGCTCTGGAGACCGTCGCCGGGACCGTGTCAAACGACGTCATGAGCGAAGCTATTATGGCTGCGAGAGCGAGCATCCGAGAGGGTGAACAGATTGCTCCACCGCTTGCCAAGAGCGGCATGTTCCCGCCGATGGTTGTGCAGATGGTGGCTATTGGTCAGGAGTCCGGCGCTTTGGACCCGATGCTGGCCAAAATCGCCGACTTTTACGAAGACGAAGTGGATGCTGCCCTTGCCAGTCTGACTGCCGCTCTTGAGCCCGTCCTCATCGTGGGCCTCGGCGGAGTCGTCGGTTTTATTGTCATTTCACTCTTCCTTCCCTTGATTGCGGTCATACAGAATCTGTCTGGAAGTTCCGAATAAAAGCTTGTCGAGGTGTCAGGGGGTCTAAGTACCTCGTTGTTTCGGGACATCCGTGTTCCGAAACACCCTGCAGGTAGAGCGTGACGCTTGCGGGCAACTAAGCGTGACCGTTTGTGCGGTCCGTGTGAAATAGGAGTCGATGCTGCCTGGGTGGTTTGGAGTTTCGATATCTTTCATATACGGGATAGTGGTGGGAAGTTTCCTCAATGTCTGCATATACAGACTGCCGGAGGATCAGTCCATAATATCTCCGCCTTCGCATTGCCCTAAATGCGACACCAGGTTGAGAGGGTTGGATTTGGTGCCGCTTTTCAGCTTCCTGCTGCTGGGGCGGAAGTGCCGGTACTGCCATTCACCTATCAGTTGGCGCTACTTCGGCGTAGAGTTCATTACGGGCCTTGCGTTTGTGCTCACATATCTGCGCTACGGCTTCTCCATAGACTATGTGGTCTTCATTCTCTTTATCTCCGCACTTATCGTGGCGTTTCTGGTTGACTGGGACCACTTCATCATTCCGGATCAGATACCGATATTCGGGGTTGTGCTGGGGCTGGCCAGGGACATCGCGCATCTGATAGCACGTGATGATGTGTTGATGCGGGTTCCCATCCCCTGGACGACAATCAAGGTGCCGATGTTGCCCAGTTTGGCCGGGATCGTAGTGTGTGGTGGAATCTTCTATCTCATAGCCTACGTGAGTTTCTACATCTTCAGACCCAAAGACGAGGAGAGCCTGGAACAGTACGAGGGAGCGATGGGCGGCGGAGACGTGAAACTGGCGGCGGCGATCGGAGCAGTGCTGGGCATCGTGCCGTCACTGGTCTCATTCCTTATAGCAGTGCTTCTTGGGACTGTGGTTGGGGTTACGATGTTGATTGTAAAGGCCCGGGCGGAGAAAACCGGCATGGCTTGGCGAACGGAGATCCCTTTCGGGCCCTACATGGTAATGGGGGCCGCGGCCGTAGTCTGGCTTTACCCGCAGCTCGGTGCGCTATGGAGGGCCTGGGTTGGTTTTGTTGCCCCTTAGCTGAGGTTGACGCAGCCCATCGCGGACCCGAAAAGCAGGCCGGTGGCCGCAGGCGTGAGAATGGAACTTTATCGTCTAATAAGTCGCCATACATATGAGTAGGCAGGAGGTGTCTAACACAACATGATTAGCTTCAGAACCCGCGGGTTTACACTAGTAGA
>CAYSLA010000162.1:0-7831 GCA_964431685.1 uncultured bacterium
CGCTGCACCGGCTGCTCCGGCGATCAGGCCGAGAGCAAGAACCACACTCAAAGTCAGCATCATCTTCTTCATTTTCGTACTTCCTCCATTGTTAGATTGGTCTGCGCATTTCGAGAAGCACTACTGCTCCTCTATGGGGGGCGAGGCTTGTTGCGTAACCACGCACCACCAATTCATTATATCACTGTCCGAATCCAGTATCAACTCCGAACAGTAGATCTACCCTTGTAACCGCATACTGGACGGTTTTGCTGGCGTAATCTCTATACCGACGCATGCGCCGGTAGGTCGCCAAAACCGCTTCGATGCACTCTGAAGCGCATCACCTAGTTGCAGTATACCCCAAAAACCAGCGAGTGTCAACACTTTCGGGAAAAAAAAAGTATTTTTACCTGATTGTGCATAGAGACTCCTTGGAATCCCCGTACCCGCCAGGCCGCCAGAGGCCGGACCGAGTTCAGGATAGCCCTCCGGCTCAACAACGCTGAACTCCCGGCCCTTCATCCAGACAGCGCCTCTCTCACATATTGTGCAGTGCACAATGTGTGCCATTTGCCCGGCTTCGCTGAAAATTCAGCCGCGACACCTGTTTCGATACGCAAAACAGCAACATTGCTGGTCTCGCAGACGATGCGGGCTAGCCGCGATCTCCGTTTTTCGCCGTCTTCGCCTGCTCCCAAAGCCTGTCCATTTCCTCAATGGTCATCTCTTCGAGGCTCAGCCCGTGTTCGCTTGCCCATTGTTCGATAGCCCGGAACCGGCCGCTGAACTTCTCCAGCATGGCACGAAGAGCCTTCTCAGGGTCGATGTCGCGATGCCTTGATATGTTGATGACGGTGAAGAGAAGATCTCCTATTTCTTCCTCTATGCCCTCCTTGTCGCCGCTGGCAATCGCGGACTCGAGCTCCGCCGTCTCCTCCCTGAGTTTGTCGAGGATCGGCACAACGTCCGACCAGTCAAAGCCGGTCCTTGCGGCTTTCTTGCTGATCTTGACTGCTCTCGCGAGCGCAGGAAGAGATTTGGGCACGCCATCCAGGGCGCTTGCGCGCTCCGTGTATCCAGGCTCGCTGCGTTTGATCTGCTCCCAGTTGCGCCATATCTGGGCGATGCCGCTTACTTCCAACTCTGAGAACACGTGCGGATGCCTGCGGATGAGCTTCTCACGCAGGCGTCTGCAGACGTGCGCGATGTCAAACTCGTCATTCTCTCCGGCTATCTGCGAATGCAGGAGCACCTGCAGCAGAATGTCGCCCATTTCGTCTTCGATCTTCTCCGGACGCCCCTCCTCAATCGCCTCCACCGCCTCGTAGGTTTCCTCTATAAGGTAGGGCGTAAGCGACTCGTGGGTCTGCTCTCTGTCCCAGGGGCAGCCATTGGGTCCGCGCAAGACGCGCACGGCATCCAACAGTCTCAGAAACTCCTGTCCGGCGTCCAAATCTTCCATATTACTTAGCTACTCTCAAGAATACGAACTCACATCTGGGTTCCTGCATAAGTGACTCCGCGGCGGCCCTGGCGATATGATAGTCACCGTATGTCTCGCCACCCACTCCTACTACCGCCGCATCATACTGTCCGTTTTCGATTATCCGCATCAGACCCAGCACCGGATCGCGCACACGCTCGACGCCGGACTCGACATCCACTCCCCACCTTCTGCCTATCGCAACCGCTTCCCTCGCCGCGCTGGCCGCGGACGCTTCATCGTCCGGTTTGGGCGCATCCAGGGGCTCCGTTCTGGGTATTGCAACAAGGTAGACGAGCGTGACAATGCCCTGATTGCCGGCAACGAGTTTGCAGGCGTGTTCCAGGGCATGCTTCCATTCACCCACCGCCGGCACTATCGCCCGCCGGATAGGCTGCTCTCTTCTTACGGGAGCGCCCTTGACCAAAGACACCTCGAACTCAGCGCCCTGAACCAGAGCCATCGCCTCGGAGTCATCCATACACCCCTCGCCGCCCGGGGCCTCATCAACGCTGATGACCGCGAAGTCCGCCTCCAGACGCTTGACGAACTCGGTGAGGCCGCTGGCGTTCGACCTGGTCCTCTCAACGTGTGTAAAGCACTTCATGCGCGAGTCACCGATGGCTTTCCGCGCTTCTTCCAAACGCCGCTGTCCCTCGGCTTCTCTTTCCGGGAGAGGGGTGCCTATGGGCAGCGTTCTGGGCACTTTCATAAGATCTACCAGATGAATCTCACAGTCCTCGCCAACAGCCAGGCGGTCGCAATGGTAGACAGCACGCTGCCACACTCCCAGCATCGGTGCAACCGCCGCAATGCGAGCCCGTCCCCTCTGCGGGGTAATCTCCACCAGTCTCAGGGAGGCCCTGGCCTCCGCAACGCTGTCGGCCAGCGGCAACTGGCTACGAACCCCCGGCACGCTCTTTCCAATCTCAAGGAGTTCAGGCGCCAGACCAGCGACCACAATCCGCGCATTGTGAGATGTGATATAGCGGAACGCATCGGAGAATGTCTCAGCGCCCTTCACGGTGCAATTGGTGAGCAAGCTGCAGTCAACAATGATTCCGGTTGGATGATTGCGCAGCAGCAGAGCCGCGGCAGCCTGAATGGCCGGCCAGATATTGGATTTTATCTCACCACTGAGGGTTATTGTGTCACCACGAGCTTCTATGATCAATCTAATCCACCTCAACGCGGCGTGGCCTGAACAGGCACTGCCCGCCGCCATAGTCATCGGATCCCTTGTCTCATCCTGCGGGAGGACACGGAGGTTCTCCCCTACTGACGCACAGCCTTCCCGCCTACTTGTCCAGGAAGAACCTTACGTTCGTGAATACTATGTCCCGCCGGAACATGAGCATCATCTTCAGCATCATTGACGACTGATTATGCAGGAACCGATGCCACCACCTCGCGGCCACAAACTCCGGCATCACTACAGTGACTATGTGGTCGGGTCTTTCCTTCTTGGCCTCTTCAATATACTCCGTGATAGGCTCGACCACAGAGCGATACTGCGATTCGATGATCACCAGAGGAACCCCCATGCCAAACTTCTCCCACCGCTCCTTGATGATGGCAGTCTCCAGCGGGTCCGTTTCGATGAACAGCGCGCGGCAGTCGTGGGAGAGAGTTCGAGCGTATTCCAGCGCCGGCAGCACCCCTTTGTGTATACTGGATGTGAGTATAATAGATGTGGCACGTATCGGTTCGTGATGTTTCGCGTCATCGTCCGATAGCCTGAGCTGGTTGCCGAGCGTTATGTAATGACCGTGTATCTTGTAGATTACGTAGACCAGAACCGGAATAAGCATGATCACAATCCAGGCCCCGGCCACAAACTTCGTAACTGCAATCACCACTGCCACTATCCCGGTCACCACAGCACCGGACGCACTAATCGCGGCGTGAAGCCTCCAGTGCGAGTGCTTGAGCCGCTTCTGTCGCAGGGCCATTCCAAACTGGCTCAGCGTGAACGCGACAAAGACTCCAACTGCGTACAAAGGAATCAGCCGGGTAGTCTCGCCCTTGAACATAATCAGCAGCAGCGCGGCGGCGATGCTCAACACCAGGATTCCGTTGGTGAATACGAGCCTGTCTCCGATGTTGGCGAGCTGCCTGGGCGCGAAACGATCGCGTGCCATGATTGAACTGAGCCTCGGGAAGTCCTGGTAGGCCGTGTTAGCGGCAAGCACAAGGATCAGACAAGTGGTTATCTGAACAAAGGCATAGAACTTACCCCGCCCGAAGACGTGGTCCACAAGTTGCGCAACCAGAGTCTGATCTTTCAGGACAGCATAGTTTGGCAGGTTCACCAGGTTGTGTTCTTTGATGAATGTCCCGGGTAGGGCGTGAAACGCATGCGCCAGATACGATACGCCAAGCACGAGCGCAGCGAGTATTACAGCCATGTACACCATCGTGGACGCTGCATTCTTCGATTCCGGAGGCTTGAAGGCCGGAACTCCATCGGCGATAGCTTCGATTCCTGTCAGTGCGGAGCATCCACTGGAGAACGCTTTCAGTATGATGAACGCCCCAATCGCGTGCGAGGCCGGCAGTTCCACGTTGTCGGGCACTATCTTCTGCACCGGCGGCCCGAACATAACCTGGTACAATCCCACCAGAACCAGAACCCCCAGACCGGCAATGAAGCAGTACGTGGGCCCGGCAAACAGCCAACCGGATTCCCGCAGTCCCCTGAGGTTGGCCAGCGCAATGATAAGCACTGCCATTACGCATACCAGCACCTTGTAAGTGTCTATTGTTGGCTCGAGAACCGCAAGAGCCTGTATCCCGGCTGCGACGCTCACAGCGACGGTCAGCACGTAGGAGGTAAGCAGTGAAGCTGCTGCCACAAGCCCGTATGGCGTGCCGAGGTTCTCCTTGGCAACTCTGTAGCTGCCGCCGCCGTGGGGGTAGGCGTGGATTGTCTGCCGGTAGGACATGGACACTACCCCGATCAGCACCGCTACACATAAGCCAATCGGCCAGGAGATATTCCACGCAGAAGAACCCACCAGGGCAATGGCAATGAGAACTTCCTCAGGCCCGTACGCCACGGACGATACCGCGTCGGACGAGAAGACCGGCAGTCCAAGAAACTTCGGCAGTCTCTCCTCAGTTTGCCGTGAACTGGGCAGAGGCACGCCAAAGAAGAGCCTCCGCAATATCTTGAGCAATCCATTCACCCGCTTTCAAACAAAAAAGCGCCACCAGGCTCCTTAAGACCCCCGGTGACCAGCCAATAGTGTATCACTAACGGCCGCGCTTGTCACGCCGACACAGGCAGGCAAGATGAAGAATCCGGCCCTATCGCCACGTCCGGTCGCCGGGAATCGTTTGACAAATACTTCGTTGTGGTTTACATTGTCTACGAGTCTGGGCAAAACCAAGATGGAGGTGGCTGACATGTTGAACTGCAGTCTCAGGGTAGTATCTGTCCTTATCCTTCTGGTGTTGGGCGGGTTCGCCGCAAGGCCTGCCGTGTCGGAAACGGCGGTCAAGTCCGCGGAACCGGCCAGAGTCTCTGTGAGCGCAAAACAGAAACCTGTGACGGAAGTCTTTGAAGACCTGGCGAAGTCGTCCGGGCAGAAGATTGTGGTGGAGTCAACGGTGACCGGCAAGGTTGATCTTGAGTTGAACGAGGTGAAACTGGAGTCCGCACTCTCGGCTATCTGTGCGGCGGTCAACTGCGAGTGGCGCAAGGTCCACGTGGCTGCAGACTCCGATCTGATAGACAAGGCTGACCGGTTCGCGTCGACCATGCGACTGATGCTGGGCTTTGGCTTCCCCGACGTCGTGCTGTCCAAGTCCTCAAACAACCGCGTGATGGTGCATCTGTCGGACAGCAGCGCGGTGGACGCGGCAGAGCCGGAAGTCACCAAGCAGAAGGGACTCGTCGAGGTATACCTGATAACCAATGACGCGGCGCTGGCTTCAAAGGTAATTACCCCGGAACCAGAGCCGGAACTAGAGCCCAAGTCTGAACCTGAGCCAGCTAAGACTCCTGCCGAGGAGTATGCGGAGAAATCTAAGGCACTGATGGACGACCTGATGAAGATGACTCCCGAGGAGCGAGAGGAAGCGCTGATGGCGAGTCTGAGCCTCTATGAGCAGATGGGCCCGGAGTACATGGCGCCGCTTATGCAGACTGTGATGAGAGTTGGCCCTGCCCAGATGCTGTTTGCATTGCCTCAGGATGCGAGACGCGAGATCATGAGGCTCGGGGTTGAGAGCTTCTCGTCCATTACTCGCGAACAGATTAACAGCATGAGAGAAGACGCAGTCGCAGTGATGCGGGACATGGGAATCAACATGCGCGGCGCTCCGCGTCAGTAGATCAAGGAAAACACGATGAATTGTAACACCAGGTACGGTATTGTGACCTTGGGGTTGACAGCGGCAGTTGTGCTGCTCTGCGGCCCGGCAGCGGCGGCAGGGCCCGCAGGCGGGGATGAGCTTTCCGGCAAGCTGGCTTCAGCCGGCATCATAGCCCAGTTCTTCATACTGTACGGGTTCGGCGTCCTACTGGCCTTCACTCCCTGCGTATACCCGATGATTCCAGTGACCGTAGGCTACTTTGCCTCGCAGTCGCGCGAAGGCAAGCGGAGCATAGTCTGGCAGGCACTGGCCTACGTTCTGGGGCTGGCGATCACTTACTCTGTCCTCGGGACGATCGCGGCTCTGGGCGGCGGCGTGTTCGGAGCGGCCATGCAGAGTGCTTACGTTCAGATGGGTATAGCGCTGATGCTCGTGGTCCTGGCCCTGTCGATGTTTGGGCTATATGAAATACATCCGCCGGCCTCGATTGCCAAGAGGTCAGTCGGTCGATCCGGCGTGTTGGGAGCACTGCTGATGGGGCTGATCTTCGGCATCGTGGCTGCACCTTGCGTGGGGCCGGCCGTGCTTGGTCTGCTCGCACACGTGGCGCAGATCGGGCGGCCCGAGATCGGCTTCATTCTCTTCTTCGCTCTCTCACTGGGGATCGGCACGCCGCTGTTCTTTCTTGCGGCGTTCTCGGCCAAGATGCCTGCACCAGGCGCGTGGATGGTGGCAGTAAAGAAGGCGGCGGGATTCCTGATGCTGGGCGCCGCGGCATACTTCCTCCGTCCCATCCTGCCGGAAGTACTCAAGGTCGCTCTGGTCCCGCTGGTGATACTGGTCGGAGGCGTCTATCTCGGCTTCTTCGAGAAGTCCGTTCGAACGAGTCCGAGAACGACGACACTGTTCAGAATCGGTGGTGTGATACTGGTTATACTGGCAATATCGATGGCAACCCCTACCAAGCAAAGACCGTCCCTGACGTTCGAACCCTATTCCGATGCTCTGGCAATCGCAGCTATGGAGGCCGGTAAGCCGGTAATGATAGACTTCACAGCCGAGTGGTGCACCTACTGCAAGAAGCTCGAGCGCGGCCCGATGCGCGACGAGCGCGTGGTCGAAGCCGCGCAGGACTTCGTGAGACTGAAGGTGGATGGGACTGACCAGAATGACGAGACCATGCTTGAGATGGTCTCCAGACACGGTGTGAGGGGGTTTCCGGCAATCATCTTTCTGGACAAGAACGGCAGTGAGATAAGAGAGGCCCGCATAGAAGGATATGTTGAGGCAGACATTCTGCTGGCAAGTATAGAGGAAGCGGCAGGCAAGTGACCAAAGCGATCAGCCCAGAGGCGATAGCGAAGGGCTTGGTGCACGTCTACACTGGTGACGGCAAAGGCAAGACAACCGCGGCCCTCGGTCTTGCGCTCAGGGCTCTGGGCTGGGGCGGACGAGTCGTGATGATCCAATTCATCAAGGGATACGCGGACATCGGAGAGGCTCGTTTCGCTAGTGGAACCAACGGGCAATTTGAGCTGGTCCAGTTCGCCGTTGATGAGACACGTTTCATAGGCGAAGACGATTTGCCCGCGAGGAAAGAAGCCGCCGCACAGGCGATGGACTCTGCGAAGGCCGCGGTGACGGGTGGAAACTTCGACGTAGTTATCCTGGACGAGGTAAACAACGCAGTCCACTACAAGCTTGTGGACGTCGAAGAAGTGCTCTCGCTCATTGCCGCAAAGCCCGCTCAGGTTGAGCTGGTACTAACCGGAAGGTGCGCCCCTCAGCCGATTGTTGACGCCGCAGACTATGTCACGGAGATGCGGCACGTGAAGCACCCTTACGAGAACGGAGTCCAGGCACGCCGCTGCATCGACTACTGAGGGCTACGAGACAGGAGCTTCCGATGTTTCGAGATTTCGGATTGTACCGAACTCTCAGATCTGATGAGGCCAAAACCTCGACACGACGGTGAAACTCTGGCCATGGGAGCGGCGGTGCCCTCACCGGTAAGAGCTCAGAGTATGTGAGAAACCACGTCATCCT
>CAYSLA010000163.1:0-7827 GCA_964431685.1 uncultured bacterium
CACGACTAGCAGCGGCATAACGCAAAGCCGTGTCCAGATAACCGGGTGCGGTACAACCTACCTTGCGACGACACTTCCGTAAATACATAAAAGTATTCTACACAATTCCAGCAAGCCTTGTTTTTTCCACTACACGACCGTTTTCCCCCCGAGCCAATTCGCTCACGCTCAGAAATACCGTCGAAACCAACCAACAACCACCGGAAAAAATAATCTAGACCCCAAACTGCGGAAGTTGGGCTAAGCCTCTCGCATGGAAGTTATCTGGCTGTGCTGCGACTGGAAGCGCACATATCATTCTGGCTGGGAGAAAACGTAGTTGAGGCCGTGTCGGACTACCCCCAGCTTCCAGTATAGTTCAGACACGTGTGTCCTCCTGTTCATCGCACGCGGCGTTCCATGTAGTACTCGGGCTCTTCCTCGAAGCAGTCGTGCGCAGCCCGAACCTGCTCGTGCACTACCTCAAACCCCATTTTTCGATAGAGGTCAAAGGCCCGCTGGTTTGCCTTCTGAACGTGAAGCCCCATATTTCGTGGGCCCACACGGCCCGCCACCTCCAGGAGATGCATCATCAGCGCGTGTCCTGCGCCGCGACCCTGATAGTCCTTACGGATGCATATCCCAAAACTGCTCTTCTCAGCGTTATCATCGGCCCAACGGTAATATGCATAGCCCGCGAAGGCTCCTTCCGAGGTCTCCAGAACCAGCCCGACGCAATGTGGCCCACTCGCCTGTTTGGCCTCGGTTGCGGCCTGTGCCCGATTGAGGTTGCTCGGGGAGAGATAGAACCTGGCGTCTTCGAGAGGAACCGACTCATAGAGATCCCCAAGCGCATCGGCGTCGGCCTCACGCAGCAATCGTGCAAGCACGACTTCATCATTCCTCAACGTCACCCGCACGGGCGCGAACAGATGTTCTTGTTCAGGTGTCAATATCTGGCCTCCAAACTCCCACACAGTCTCTTTCAACTTCGACTCCGGCAATCCCTCTGCGAGTCGTCAAGCAGCTTGTAATCGCTCTAAGTCTGGCAAGAATCCGCCTGCGACCTCTCATCCCAGAGCCACCATAACCAGCCCGGTCAGCATTATTGCCAGTCCTACGTACTTGTTGGTGTAACGCGGTTCGCGCAGAACCACTATTCCGAGAGTCGCACTCAGCGGTATTCCAAGCTGCCTGAACGCGACTACGTAGCTGACGTTGCGTGCATACAGCATTGCTGCCAGGACCAGAGAGTAGGCAATGTGAATGCCCATGCCTGTCAAGAAACCGGCAAGAAGATGTCCCTTAACGGATTCTCCAAAGCTCTTGCGCTCCCTGCGCCTGAACACGACATACATTGCCAGCCAAACAGATGCGGTGATTCCTTCGTAGAAGGCGTACAGCAGGGGCCACCACGGATTGCTCTGCACCGAAGCATCAATGGTGGATTTCAGAATGCTCAAGGCCTGGCTATCGACAATGGAGTAACCGCACATTCCAGCAGCGCCCAGCATGGCGAAGACACTGGACGGCTGCAGAATCCGCTTCAGGTTCCATTCTGTCACGCTCTCAACAGGCAGCACCAGCCCACCTGTCGCTACGAGGACGACACCTGCAATACACGCGGGGCCGATCTGATCAACCCTGCCGAGCGCTAAGCTGACGAGCAGCACGAGCACGGTCCCAGACGAACGCACCAGCGGATACGCGATGGACATGTCCCCGTGTCGATATGACTACGCCACTCCAATGTAGTAGACCGCCTGAAAGAATCCAGTGACTGCAAGCAGCATCCAGACAACGGGAGGAAACCCCGAACTCAGATGCCCGTATATGAGAAGCGCCGGCAAGAGGCAGGTGGTCCCCAGAATGCTTGCGAGCAGCATGAATGCAGGTGCGGGATTCCTGTGCTTGCCGATGAAGTTCCAGCCCGAATGGACGAATGTCGACAGCACGATCAGCACGAGCGCAGTAGAAGTCACTCTTCTGCCCACAATCTGCTGTAGAGCGCTTCCACTCTTCCAGAGCATTCCTTCAAGCGCTGCTCTGCGCTCTTGTCGCCCGCAGCGTGTGCCAGCATAAGATTGCCTTCCTCTTCGCAAAGTGCATCGTGCGGCGGCAATAGCTCCCTCACAAGGAACTGAGCGTATCTGACGAGCCTGAACGGACCATAGGCTGTAGTGACTTTGCCGTCTGCAGGTCGGCAATCCATTCGCGGGGCTGTGATGAGACTGGTCTAATTGGGATAACCTCCGGCTGGAATGAAGGCAGTCAGGTATTGGGCGTCCGCTGCGAAGGCCCAATGGCTAAACAGAGGACGTATGGTAACCTTTGATCGGGTATTGGCGGTGAAGATCCTTGGGGCAACTTCGTAGTAGATGTTTTCCTTGCTCACAGTGTATGTCTCCAGTAATGTACAATGACTGGCTTCGGTGTCCAGGCGCGCTTTGCTCGCCTGCTTGACAGCAATAGTCAGGTTCTCCAGATCCCTGGCCGGTTAGACTTGGCACACATTCGATAGGCATTACGTGCATCGGGCCTGAACACAGCCCAACAGTAAGAGGCGGCAGAAAGACAGTCTTCTCACACGGGTTAGGTCGTCATCGGTCGGTTCAGATTGTAACGCTATGTCCGTCCACCCGTCCCCTGTCAGCGACGGCTCAGACGTGAAGTTGTGCGTCAACCTACCCACGCGCCAGACGGTCTGCAGCCAGCCGCACGAGCTCTATGTCAGCGTCAGGTGGGACCTGATCCGCAGTGCCGGGGATGAACCGGTTGCCATTACCGAAGATTCTGAGTGTGTCGTCAATCTGCTGCTCAAGAGTTTCTCGCTCGTAGCACGGCGAGAACAAAGCACCTGGAAGGCCACCCCACAGGATGACAGTATCAGACTGCGCTTCAGAACGCAGGTCGGCCAGGTGCACATCCCCAACAGGCTTGGGAGTAAGGGCCTCGACCGCGTCTATACCGGTGGCTGCGAGCGGGCCGAGTAGACCCTTGATCGTACCATCGAGATGGGCCGCGGTCTTCTTACCCGCTGCGTGTAGCTGCTCGATCCGTCGACTGTAGTATGGCGCGAGGTACTTGCCAAAAAGGTGTCCCACGTTCTCAGACGACAGATTGTCCGAGAAGTGGAAGATGGTCGCCGGAGACTGACACGCCAGTTCGAACGCAGCATCCGATGTCCTGTCAATGCACTCAAGCGTCTTCTCAAACTCCTCAGGCGCATCGACTGAAAGATAAGCAGTCGCCTCCACTCCAGCGAAATCCACCATCAGCACGGACAGCGGTGATCTCGGCAGAGTCGCGAGAGGCACACCTGCCTCGCCCAGACGCTTCTGACGGTCAATATACCGGTCGAAACGCGGCACATAGCGATATGACTCCACATACTCCCGCACAAGTCTGAGATCCGACGGCTCCTTCACCATATACTCGCTGTGAGCGCTGCAGTAGCTGGTTTGGATGTAAGTATCCCGCCCCTTGAGTTCTCCACTGCGAGTGCGTATGATGTGCAGCGTATCTGAACCGTCCGCGAACTGCTCCTCAGTCGCCCCATCAAGAGATACGTCCCAAACCCCGCCTCGCTCGTAGTCGTAGTAGAACACCACGCCGAGATCCTCGTGCAAGCGTATGTAACCATCGTCTCCATCGTACCGGGAGTCCAGCTTCCCCTGAGCCTGCATCGCTGAATACCAGTAAGAGAGATCTGCCAGAAGGGGCAAAGCATCGGGCGTGCCGCCCTGCATCAGTGTGATGAATCTTTGTCTCAGAGTCATTGTAGTTCCTCTCCTCACCGGTGATTGTGTCGTGTATACAGTCCGGAAACGCAACAGGAATTGATCGGTCATATACAGAACAAACGGTCACGGCTATTCGCCCCGTCTAAAGACATTGCTGCTATCGATTGGGGCAGCGCCCTCGGGAAGCGTCATCGGTCCGCTCGGGGCATCGCTGACCCCGCGGTTGGAGACAAATGCACTGCGGCCGTGATTGTCTCCGGTCTCGTCCCTGACCAGCACCGCACTTGAGTGCAGAGTATTTCCGACGAATCTCCATCAATGCGCTCCGATCAGAGTTGTTCCGGCGTGCCTCGACTGGCCCTCGACTTTCTGAATCGCATTCTCTCATATACCAACGCACATAAGCCGAGTACCAGAGTAACGGTCACTGGAAAGAAAGTGACCAACTGAGCGGTCAGACCTATCAGAAAAGCGAGAGGCGAACCTTCGCCATTTGGTCCCTCAAAACCAGACCGCTTCATAAAACGTATGCGTTCGGCTAACAGCCACGCCATTGGCAGCCACGCAAGCAGCACCGCCAGCAAAGTCAAGATTATTGAATGCTTATGCGCATGTTCGAGGCGTTTGTAGAAGAGCCACCAGAAGGTGATCAGGCCCACGCAGAATGCTGCCCAACCGAACCAACTCGACATCAGACAGCCGATCAGGAAGTATCCATACACACAGCTCACAATCACACCGCTGACTAGCAACCACCTTTGGTACCTGTACACCACAGTGCGAGGCTGCGACGCTTTGGCCAACGCTATTGTCTCTGAGATCTTTAGGTACACTCCGATGGCCAGGGTAGCGGTCACCGGAAGCAGAATCAGCAATCCAAAGACTGGGGCGACGGCGAATGCCAATGGTGAACCCTCACCGCCTACACTGTTTGCTCGGATGGGCTCAAGAAACAACCATCTCATCGGCAACCATGCCAACACTACCGCAAGTAGAGACAGTACCAATGAATCTTGGCGATCTTCCCTCACGCATCTGTAGGAGGCCCACCAGCACGCCACAACTGCTGCGCAGAACAGCGCCAGGGCGTAGTTCCCAGAAATGACGGAGTGAACCAACAGTGCCGTATATGCCAGCGTCGCGCACACGCCGCCAATCGCCAACCACCTCTTGTACATACCCGACATTGTCCGCTTCTCCTCCGAGTCTAACTATTCTCCACGATCCAGCTCACGCTGCTCACACCCCACGGGCTGGGCTCATCAAGTATGTTGGCGCTTGTGCTGGATACACGAAGCTTGATCTCGTGTGCACCCGCAGACACGTCCTGGACTCCAAAGCGATACGGGCCGGTTATACGTTTGCCAACAGGGATACCATCAACCGACATCTCCACGCAGTCCTCCGCAGGCAAATCCACAGCGAGGCCCAGCACTCGAGGGGCCAGTTGTTCCGGCACATCCACCGCAGCGCTCAGCGATAGAATCCCGCTGTACTGCTCCCAACCAGCCGCCGATAGATCCAGAGGAAGCAGAAGCGGTTCATCGGACTCAGGCACGATATGACCATTGATGAGCCGGAAGGAGCCCGCGAGACAGAGATCACACCAGGGCATCGGCTTGAATGCGAAGAATGCGTGGTTGTCGATTTCAGTTTCGAACTTCTGGAAGGTTAGCACTCCCTCAATCAGATTCGCGCCTTCTCGAACAAGACCCTGCACATCAACCCACCGGCAAGACTTGTCCCATACCGGCCGCGATCCGGCACGTCGGATGTCCACGTCCTGTCCGTTCACTTTGAGGGCAGCCAGATGACCTCCCTCAAAGAGAATGCCAATTGACTCCGGAACACCGGCACACGTGAACTCGCCGCGGAATGGTATCTCGCAGCAACCAGCAAACTCGTGAGGAATAGACAAATGCATCCTGCCGTCGTCAGCACCCCAAAGGTGCCGCGCGACCCCATCTAGCCATCCCATGTCCGTGTGCAGGAAACTGACACTGGCAAGCCTGGCCGTGTTCGGAAAACCGGTGCTCACAGACCACTCGGCATCGATCCGCACTTCAGCAAGCTCCATCGGCGCTTCGGCAACCACCAATGGCGCTTCAGTGACCGATAAGTACCTGCAAGTACGCGGGGCAACGGTGATATCGGCCCCACTCTGCACCGCGACCACCCTGCCATCGGCCACGCTCCACTCGGCGATTTGAAGCGGGGACGACAGCTTCGCCATCACACTCGAGTCAGTCACGTTCCGCAATGCGAACAGGCTCCCGTCCGGGAACTCAAACTCGAACAGGCGAAGATCCCCCGGGTTCGCCCCCTCGATGGAGATTCGATCTGACGAGCGACATCCTCTGCCCAGAACCCAGTCGGTCGTGTGCTGCAGCGATTGCCTCACGATGCAACCACCATCGCGGGCCAGTCGATCGAGCTGACTAGCATCGTCCGGAGAGACGGCGAGCTCACTCGGCGCAAGAACCGCATCGTATGCTGCGTGTGGAAGTACTACCGCGCCGTCCTCAACACGCGCTTGCTCAAGTATCTCTGGGAAGATAAATTCAAAGGTCTCGCCCGCGGCGTAGATAGCCTTGCCCAGCGCCTCTATGGTCGGAGCGGCGTTCTCGCCGCCGTCCCTTGGCATGACGAATGGATCTGTCTGCTCCAGATGCTCCTGCGGGTATAGCACAGCATAGCGAGCGCGGCGTTCTCCAAGCGATGTGAGGCCCACAGAGCGCGCGAATGCGTCACGGAACTCCGGGTAGAACGGCCACCACGGAGCCTCCCTAAAAATCGGCGGCCAGTATGTGCGCTTGCGTATACCGTCCAGCGATTGCTGGAAACCCATCAACGCAATGTCGTTGATTCCGTGCATTCCCATCATTTCAGCACGTCTCAGCATCTTGCCCAGTCGGATATCAAAGGGCGTAATTCCGTACGCTTCGCAGTAGACCCGGTCTTTGCCACAGTGCCGGGCGATGCTCTCTACGACCACCTCCTCAATAAACCGGTCTTCCGGGTCTGGGCCGTGGCCGAGGAAATCGATGCCCGGCTCGTCCATTTCGCCCAGACTTTGGAACAGGCTGCCAGCGAACCGAACCTGCATGATCATCAGATCCTCACCACAATGGCCCGTGTACTTCACTCCGTGGCTGCGGCACCATTCCCCGATCTGCTGGTGGTAGGCCTCGACGTGCATCTCCTTTATGATCTGCCAGTAATCGCGCCGAACCGAGGAGGGCTCACGCTGTGCCAGCTCCGCATAATGTGGTTCTACTTCATAGCCAAAACGCTCGGCGAATCGTGCCGGGAGGCTCGGCGTCCACGGCACTCCGACCGCATGCCATCCACCCGCAATCTCACTGACGCGATCGACCATAGTGACCGGTTCATCGGTGAAGAAGCCAACGATGACATCAGCAAACAAGTCACCGCATTCGTGAAGTATGCGTTCGTGAGTCAGCTCAATGAAGCATCGCACCGCGTCAACCGATAGCGTATCGAGGTAGCCGGCCTCTGAACCGGTCCACGGAGCGCCCATCGTGTTGTCAAGTATGCGGTCAGACTGGACGGGCTCTGCAGTTGCCCGGCCGCTGCCGTCGCGATGCAGTTCAAGAATCCAGCCCTTGTGTTCGGGATAGTCCCGTAGCAGCTTACCTCCGGCGACCCCGCTCGGCCAGCCGTACTCGTCATAAACCCAGACTTTCATGTCGTGGCTCTTCGCGAGCCGCAGAGCGTGCCGGTAACGATCGAAGAACTCCGGCGAAAGGTACTCGATCTGCATACCGTGCACTGGATGGATTAGAAACTCCCGGATGCCGTTCGCCGCCATCTCAGCCACGATCGCAGACATATCGTCGGTATCCATATCGGCGTTCCAGAACCAGAACGCGCTCGGACGGTAATCCCAGGTCTGCTCCAACCAGTTCTGACTGAGTGAGGCGAGCGTCGTCTTCATAGTCTTGTATCGTTCTCCGTTTCTTGCTTGTGGGCTATCTGACAATGGACCGCCCATTGGCTCAGTGCGCCGGCGGTGTGGCGAGCATGAACAGCGCAGTGTCACCCTTCTCCATGTCATACTCGAAACTGCCAATGCTCTCGCCCA
>CAYSLA010000164.1:0-7761 GCA_964431685.1 uncultured bacterium
ACGCCCTGCTCCGTGCGCTGAAAAATGCAAGAATCGTCGCCGATTTCGATGGGTTCGCAGCTTTTGATCGTAATGTCGGCGACTCCGGACTGCCATTACTGATAATCGGCTCCTGTCCGGTACATACGCTGATGCTGGAGTGGTTTGGTTACGAGCGTTTCTTCTATGCCATGGCCGACTGCCTGGTGACGGCACCGCTCGTTCCACAGACTATGGAGGATTGCGACCAAGCGTGGCGGAGGCACATCGTTTGCTGGGGCGGACTTCCCAGCATCCTTTTTGACCCCGGTGTTTCCGAAACCCAGTTTCACGAGCACTTGCGCAATCTGTTCGCCTTTACCTACGGCAAGAGCAGTTTCATTATTGGCGCATCGGATAACGTCATGCCCGGCGCATGCTGGGATCACATCTGTGCCATCGGCGAGATAGTTGGCGCCTAACGTTTCGGTTTGCATGCTGTATCCCGTGGGGGAGGACTCCCGCGCCCTCCCGTGGGCCGGCAACCACACTGCCCGAGCATGTGGAAGCGCTCCTCTACGGCTTGCGGCACCCACCTGCGCGACAAACCCCGTGCCCTGTTGATTCGGCGGCATCGAGCCTGCCGCACGCAACCGCGTCATCCGACAAAGAAACCGCGTCATCCCGAACGCACAACGCGTCATCCCGAACTGGATTCGGGAACCATCTTCGCACCCCGTGGGTGCGGCAATCCCCTGAACTTGATTCAGGGTCAGCATGACGTGTGGCTGCAGGGGATTGCCGGGGTGCGCGCGTGCAACAAACACAGCAGAGAGAACTGCCCCGACGCGGCAATATCGTGAACTTGACTGCCGGGTCAGGGGATTGCCGGGAGGAGGCTATTGCACATGAGTAACTGGTTTACATCCTATGGGGCCGGACGGAAGCGGATGACGCGATATCTGGTGCCATTATCGGCTATCTGTCTTCTGCTCTGCGGATTCGCTGTTGCTCAAGAGCCGCAAGCAGCGGATGATGAAGCGGACGCAAAGAAGATCAGTTGGGGCTACGAGGCCGACTACAACGGAAAGTACGTGTGGCACGGCATCGCATACAGCCAGGGGGCAGTGCTCCAACCATCGGTCTGGGCGACCGCCGGCACCGCCACGGTCACAGCTTGGGCAAACCGCACACTCGAGGCAGTTGATGGTGCCAGCCTGAATGAGGTTGACTATACACTGTCCTGGGAAAGCAACTGGCGCGATGCAACCATAGAGCCGAGCCTGCAAGTCTACACCTATCCAGGCCAAGTAGACTCCCCATCGACGGCTGAGGCTGGCCTCAAGATCACCTGGCCAGTCGGGCGATTCTCACTTTTCACGACACAGACCGTCGATATTACCGAGTATGCCGGGGCATACTTCGGGGATATAGGCATGTCCTACGAGAAGGAGCTGCATCCGAACACCGGGATGGAGTGCAGCGCTAGCCTGGGCTGGGCGTCGGCGAAGTTCAATGAGACCTACATCGGGCCGCACATATCGGCCCTCAATGTCGCTTCGCTCGATATTGGACTCACACACACGGTGAAAAGCGGATTCTACCTGCGCCCTCACGTGTCATTCACCCGAATTCTGAACGGGACGCTTCGCGATGCCGTGGACGACCCGGACATCGTCAATCTCGGCATTGCCGTGGGAATGGAGTTCTGAATTGAGCGTGGTCGCAAAGCGAATGCTATTGATTCTCAGTGCTGCCATCGCAGTCACAGGCCTCGTCACTTTAGCCTGGACAAGACTCGACAAGATCGCGTCGTCGTCACTTTACGACACAACGAAGAAAGAGCAAGCGGTGCTTATTGAGAAGCTCGTGAAGCTCAGGGGATCCAAGCTTGAGAACATCCAGTTGGACTACTCGTACTGGGATGAAATGGTTACCTTCGTCAAGACCCTCGATCCACACTGGGCAGAAGTGAACATCGTCACCGGGATGGATACATACGACTTGACGGCCGCTGCGGTATATGCCCCCGATGGCCGAGTGGTCTACTTTAAGAGCAGAATCGGCGACCCGGATATGCGAATATTTGACCTCACTGCTGAGCAGGTGAGAGGTCTGTTTGCGAAGAAGCCTCTAGTTCACTTTTTCGTATCAAGCCCGCGCGGCATATGTGAGGTCAGGGGTGCGAAGATAGTGCACAGCAACGACACAGCCCGCATCGAGCCACCGTCCGGATACTGGTTTGTCTCAAAACTCTGGGACAGGCAGTACCTGGACAGTCTGGGCGGACTACTGGAGGCAAAGGTCTCGCTGGATCCACCCGGCGCTTCGACAAAGCCTTCGAATGCAGAGACAATGCACCAAACCATGGTCTTTCGACAGCCGCTGAAATCCTGGAATGGAGAGCATCTCGGCAGTCTACGAATGGTCAAGGGCTTCTCGGAAGCCCAGTGGCTTCGCAAGGCGACCGCGCGCAATCTGGTTGTTCTGGCGGGTTTCTCCTGCTTGCTGCTGATTGTGGTGTCCGCGGGAGTATCGCGTTTCGTGGTCAAGCCCATCAATGCACTGTCGCAGGCAATGGAGACCCAGTCACCCCGCGCGCTTGATAGATTGCGAACCGACTGCGGAGAGTTCGGTCGGCTCGCGATATTGGTGCGCAGGTTCTTCGAACAGAAAGGCGAATTGGAGAGGGAGTCTCACGAGCGAATGCAGGCTCAGGAGGAACTCCGTCAGATCAACGTCGAACTCGAGAACCGTGTTCTGGAGCGAACGGAGGCACTGGACCAGAGACTGCGCTACGAGAAGATGTTGGCGGACATCTCGTTCCGGGCCCTCGGTACCGAAACTTCAGACGACTGGTACTCTCAGTGCTTGGCCATCATGGGCGAGACGCTCGGAGTCAGTCGTACCTACCTCTTCGAGCACCACGACGTCACCGACACTATGGACAACACATACGAGTGGGTGGCGCCCGGGATCACCTCGGAGAAGGAGAACCTGCAAGACATCCCCGCGTCAGCCGCACCGTGGTGGGTGGAGCAGATGAAAAGTAACCGTCCCGTCAAGTGCCGGGATGTGGACTCGATCCCGTCCGCACCGGACAGGGCGCTATTTGATGCTCAGAACATAAAGGCGCTTGTGGGTGTCCCACTGTTCGTGGGCCAGGAGTATTTCGGGTTCATTGGTCTCGATGAATGCCACGGTGCGAGGGAGTGGCCCGATGCGGACGTCGACGTCCTGATAACGATCGCCCAGATACTGAGCAGCGCACGCGAACGCGAACAAACCCGGGCAGCGCTTGAGTCCAGCGAGAAGCGGTTGGGGACGATCCTGAGGCACGTTCAGAGCGGTGTGATGATGGTTGAGGCAGAAACGCAGACGATTGTAGAAGTCAATGAGGCAGCCGCGGCGATCATCGGCACGAACCCGGAGAGCATAATCGGCACCCAGTGCCAGAAGTTTATCTGCCCGCAGCCGACGTGCGACTCTTCTGACCCTGAGTCAAGCTCTGGATATTCGGGGACAGGGCCGCACTTAGCGTCGGAGCGAACTCTTCTGCGGGCCGACGGCACGGCCGTGTCAATCCTCAAAACGATGGCGCCAATTGCGATCGATGGGCGCGACTATATTCTGGAGAGCTTCGTCGACATCACTAAGCTCAAGGAAGCCGAAGAGCAAATGCGGGTTGCGAAGGTGGCGGCTGAAGATGCGAACCGAGCGAAAAGCGAATTCCTGGCCAACATGAGCCACGAAATTCGGACGCCGATGAACGGCATCCTGGGCATGACTGCGCTTGCTTTGGACACAGATCTCACTACAGAGCAGCGCGACTACCTGGAGACAGTACGGAACTGCGGTGAATCCCTGCTCTCGGTGATCAACGACGTGCTTGATTTCTCAAAGATCGAGGCCAGGAAGCTCGATATTAACCCTGCTCCGTTCAGTTTGCGGGATTCCCTGCACAACGCGCTGTCGCCGATCGCGGTCAAGGCACACGAGAAGAGCATAGAACTTGCCTGTCGCGTGCTTCCTGAAGTGCCCGACAACCTCACAGGCGACGGGTTGCGCATCTCTCAGGTCGTCACGAATCTGGTTGGCAATGCTATCAAGTTCACCGAATCGGGCGAGGTGGTAGTCAGCGTGGAGACTGCAACGCCCTCTGCCCAACACCTCCCGCTAACCCCCTCCGAAACGCAAGCGGGAGCGGGAGACGTTGGGCGTGTTAATCCATCCGGTTCGCCCAGTCGAGATATTGTGCTGCACTTCGCGGTCCGAGACACCGGTATAGGCATCCCGGCGGACAAGCAGGACAAGATATTCTCAGCATTCGAGCAGTGCGACGGCTCGACCACCAGGAAATATGGAGGCACTGGTCTCGGCCTGACTATATCGTCGGACCTCGTGGGACTTATGGGCGGCCGCATGTGGGTTGAAAGCCAGGTTGGCGTTGGCTCAACGTTCCATTTCACGGTTTCACTTCTGGTGGACGACTGCCCGCCCGAGTCAAAGCCCGTTGAACTGGCAGGCCTTCGTGTGTTGATAGTGGATGACAACGCGACCAATCGCACAATCCTGCGCGAGCTAGTCGGCAGCTGGGGCATGGTTGCGGACCTCGCCGACCACGGCGCCGCCGCACTGGCAGCGCTGGAATCCGCGTCTTACGCCGGCAAGGCGTTCGATGTGTTGCTGCTCGACTCTCACATGCCGGAGATCGACGGCTTCGAGGTTGCCCGACGCATACAGGCGAACCCATCCATTACGGCGACAAAGACAATAATGCTCACCTCCGGAGAGCACTACGGTGATGTGGCCCGATGCCGCGAGAGTGGCATCGACTTCTATCTCATCAAGCCGGTGAGCCCGAAAACCCTGCTCAGTCGAGTATTGACCGCGCTTGGCTGCTCAGGCGCAGGCCAGGAACCTCTCCTGAGCGATTCCCCACCTAACCCTAACCCCAGCCGAAACCAAGCGGGGAGGGCGAGGTGTTCCCCGGGGGATGATCTTGTTATCGGGCAGCGGCACCTCCCCCTAACCCCCTCCGAAACGGAGGGGGAAGGGGGAGGTGTTCCACAGGAGGCAGCAAACGCCGACAGAGCATTGCGCGTCCTTTTAGCCGAGGATAATCCAGTGAACCAGAAGCTGGCGCTGCGTCTTCTGGAAAAGCGTGGGCACGCAGTAACCGTGGCGGGGCATGGGCAGGCTGCAATCTCATTGCTCAAGACCAGCGAGTTTGATGTTGTCCTGATGGATGTCCAGATGCCCGTGCTTGGTGGGTTGGAGGCTACGGAGCAAATCCGAGCGGACGAAGTCGGCACAGGAATGCACATACCAATTGTGGCCATGACTGCTCACGCCATGGTTGGGGACAGGGAGCGCTGCCTCGCGAGCGGCATGGATGATTACATATCGAAACCAATACAACCAGACCAGTTGTACCAGGCACTGGAGCGAGTAGTGTCTGGACGGCGGCAGGAAGGTATAGAAACGATGGATGAGACTGTGATTGACATCGACTTTGCGCTGAGCCGAGTAGATGGTGACACGGAGCTCCTGCGGGAGATTGCCGGGTTGTTCGTTGATGAGCAGGCCAGGCTAATGGACGGCATACGCGGTGCCCTTGATCAGAGCGACAGCAAGGCGTTGGAAGGCGCGGCCCACACGATGAAGGGAATGCTTGGAAACTTCGGCGCAAAGTCGGCCGTGGCTGCGGCGTTTACGCTGGAGAAGCTCGGCCGTGCCAATGACATGGGACGGGCTATGACGGCATACACGGATTTGCAGCGTGAGATGGCGCGCGTTGCGCCGTGCATCGAGAAGTTGTCTTTGGAGGCGGCGGCATGAGAGTTCTTATCGCCGAAGACGACCCTGTATCACGCCGGGTGCTGCAGTCGTCACTGCTGAAGTGGGGCTACGAGGTAGATGTCGCCTGTGACGGTCTGCAGGCGTGGGAGGCCATCAGCGACGATCAATCGCCAAGGATGCTGGTGCTGGACTGGATGATGCCTGGTATGGACGGCATTGAGATATGTCAGGCCCTCAGAGACCGGGCGGAAGGCCCCTATGTCTATACGATTCTGCTTACAGCCAAGTCGCAGCGCGATGATGTGCTTCTGGGGCTGAATGCAGGGGCTGACGACTATATCATGAAACCGTTCGACCCAAACGAACGGCAGAATCCGCCTGCGTGCCGGCAAACGAGTGCTTGACATTCAAGCTCAACTCCTGGCTGAGCGTGAGTCCCAGCGGATGCAGGCCGTGAGAGACCCGCTTACCGGGCTGCCAAACAGGCTTCTCTTCGGCGAACAACTGGCGGATAGAATAGCACAGGCCGCGCGGGACGGACGCGAGGTTGCAGTAATGTTCCTTGATCTGGACCACTTCAAGTCCATCAACGACACCCTCGGGCACAACGTAGGTGATGAACTGCTCAAGTCGGTTGCACAGCGCGTCACCGGCACGCTGCGAGAGTCAGATGTGCTGGCCAGGATGGGTGGCGACGAGTTCACGCTCGTTCTCGGCCCCAATGCCGTCGCAGCTGAAGGTGGGGCCCAAACGGCCGCCTCCGCCGCCGCCGAGCGCATTCTGACAGCTCTGTCGCGACCATTCTCGCTGGGCGGCAGGAGCGTATCTGTTACCAGCAGCATCGGGATAGGTATCTACCCTCGAGACGGAGCTGATACCGATACTCTCGTACAGAACGCGGACACCGCGATGTATGCGGCCAAGGCACAGGGCAGGAACGCATACCGGATGTTCTGGGCACCTGGCGGCGACCAAATCGCACAAGATTGCGCCCGGCAGGAAAGCTTTCGGCAAGTTCCCGGCGATCAGCTTCGGCAGTCATTGGCAGATGGCCGGATGGTGCTTCACTACCAGGTTTGGATGGACATACACAGCGCCCACGCCCTCGGAGTGGAGGCACTCATCAGGTGGAATCATCCGGAACTCGGGCTCCTGCCTCCGTCTCGCTTCATTGATCTCGCAGAGGAGACGGGGGTAATCGAGCCAATTACGGAGTGGGTGCTGGAACAAGCCTGTGCTCAGAACAAGGCGTGGCAGCAGGCAGGATACATGCAGATGGAGGTCGCAGTCAACCTCTCTTGCCGACTGCTCCACGGCACGGCTCTGGTCCCGATGGTGGAAGCAGCCCTCAATTCCACCGGTTTACAGCCGCAATACCTGTGCCTGGAAACAACCGAGTCCGCGATACTGAAAGATCCGGATCACGCGATCGAAGTGCTGCACACACTCCGGACCATTGGTGTTCGAGTGCGCATCGACGATTTTGGGTCCGGCTACTCGTCGCTGGGCAATCTCAAGCACTTGCCTCTAGACGCGGTGAAGGTAGACCCATCTTTCGTACGCGGCATTGCGTCAAGCAAGGCGGACGCGTCAATGGTGGGAGCTATAGTGGCAATGGCACACGAACTTGGGCTGAGAGTAACCGCCGAAGGCGTGGAAACACTTGAGCAGCTTGAACTGCTCAAGTCGTGTGGCTGCGACGAGGTACAAGGATACTTCATCAGCCGCCCAGTCCCCGCTGACGAGATAGTGCACCTGCTTGCCGAGGGACGCCCGCCGATGACCAACTGGAGATCACTGGCAGCCTGATGGCTTGGGTTTGCCACAGCCGTCATGCCGGTCCTGATCCGGCGTAAGAGATCAGTCTCGCGGCAGTACTACGTCATGCCGGCCCTGAATCAAGCTGCCGGATATCCGGCACCCATCCGGAGAAGGTATGGGTCCGGCAGTCAAGTTCAGGATGACGTGGTTTCTCACAAAGACGGCAGGTCGGAATAAACG
>CAYSLA010000165.1:0-7753 GCA_964431685.1 uncultured bacterium
CCTTTTTGCTTTGCACTTAACGCAATATGCTTCCATCTCTATCACCGTCCTTTCTACAGTCGAAATATTCTCATCATTCTGCTTTTCTGAGTTCACGAGCGTGGCACCTGCATAATTAGTCTCGGAAGGCGGATATTTATTGGGGATTTTTCTGGGAGGATGGAGTTCGGGAGGTTGAGGCATCTGGACGTTTTCACAATCCAGCCGTAACCGCCTCCGCCAGACCAACCGCTCCACCCACAACCGAACCTCTGGCTCTCTAGCCAACTCTACTTTCGATGAGTCCCATTTCCTGAAAAGGGGACCCAAAAACATGACACCCCCCCATCAGCCTCCAGGAAAAATGTGGTTCGGCAGTATTAGAGGCATTGGAGCCGCAGAACCGCCGATAACCGCCTTTTGCCGCCGAAAAAGTTGGCGATTAAGGGGTCAAATTTGCGATTTTGGAGTTTTGATGAGTGTTGATACAACAGAATTGCAGAATTTGGAGGGGTAGGGGAATGGAGATTCCGAACCGTGCTGGTAGCCGTCTTCAGCCAGCAGTTCCTCATCAAACGCTATTGGCGGGTCGTTCACACTGAAGCTGTCCCGACCAAGATAGCCCGCAGATACTTACATTGCGAGTTTTCAGCCCCTTATGGCACTGTTCCTGTGCCAAGATGCATCAAAAAACGACCGAAGACGCAATACAATGGGATTTATATAGAGTCTTTATATCCACCGCCGATGCTGCACTGGCAATCCCCAAGATGGCTGCCGCAGATCGGTCATTCTTCAGACTGTTCAACTTCCTGCTTGCCGCCACGCAGTTGCTTGACATACGGTACCAATTTCGCCTCTTCCTTGAAGCGCTCAGGGGATAGTCTGGCGTAATGCTCCAAGAGTTCTGCCATCTTCTTTTCTGGAGCAATCCTGCCTCTCTTATCCCCTCTGGTGAAAATAAGATATATCTGCAGAAGCCTTTCAACGGATTTGTCGGCTGACCTAATGTAATTTGCCGCCGTAACCGCATCCATATATTTTGTCTTCCGCTCATTCTCTTCGTCAGTCAGCCGTTGTTTGAGCTGCTTAAGGATTCCATCAGGCAGCTTGTCGATAGGCACCTTGCTCAGTAGTTCAAGGAGTTCAGCTGCTTGGTCCTGTTCCGCCATTTGGTCTGCCTCATTTCCGGATGTGTGCCCAACTGGTATTTCATAAATAATATTACGGGCGCACTTGCAGAAAGTCAACTCCCACTATCGGATTCTCTTGCGACCCTTCTTCATATTTCCCTGCTGGGGCTTTGTCGTAATATCTCCGTCAATAACCATGCGGTCGAGCGGGCTGTACTTGCTGTGCTGTTTGGATATGTCGCTGTCATTGTAGTTAGAGTACCTGCGCACCATTTCCAGTGAACTATGCCCAAGCAAGCGCTGTAGACTAAAGAGGTCGCCGCCATTGCGCAAATAATTGATTGCGGCAAAATGGCGAAATGTATGGTTAGATACCCGCACCCCAGTGATGCCTGCCTTCTTGCCATAGACCTTCAGTCGGTGATCCATGTGGGTGACAGTCATTTTGTCCCCGTATTCTGTGATGAACAGCAATCCAGCATCTTCGTAATCAAGACCGTCCAACGCAAGACGTTTCTTCATATAAGACTTCAGCCAGGCTCTGGAGGTTATTCCAAAAGGTACTATGCGCTCCCTTGAACCTTTGCCCATGATTTTAATGACTCTATTGTCTAGGTCCACGTCCGCAATCCTGATGCCCAGGCATTCAGAAGCCCTCAAACCCGTGTCCGCAAACACCGACATGATACAAGCGTCTCTCAAGCCGATGAAAGTATCCAGGTCAGGAGCCTTCAACAGTGCGCCTATCTGTTCCCGGCTGAATGGCACGATGACGAGTTTCGGCTGCTTCAGGTACTCCCATCTGAGCGCCGGGTTCTTCTCAATCGTCTCTTCTTCAGTGAGGAATTTGAAAAACATTCGAGAGATGCGGATTACGTGGTTCACCGTGGTAAGATTGACGGCGTTTCTGAGTTCGGAAGACACTTTGCGCAGGTGCTGAACAGACACCTCACCCACATCAATACCTTCTGGCAGGTACTTGATTAATCGACATAGGCAGAACGAGTAAAACTCCACTGTCCTGCCGCTCAAATTCTTTGAGTTGCTATAGTCCAAAAACGCTTCGACTGCGGCTTTGCAATCCATCATGGCACCTCCACCCTCATAGAAGTAGTGATTTAGCGAGGGCAACTAATAGAGTATACCACATGTATTGCTAAAAGTAAACTACTTCTCAGCAAATTTGTTGATTTATTTTTGGGGGAAGTCGAGAAAGAGGTTGTTGTCGCCCAGTTCGTGCTCAAATCGGGGCGCTAGAAGAAAAACCTACTCTGCAGAATAAATATTCGAGGTGGGTGCTCGTTTTAGTGATGCAGGCAATATTGCAAATTAGAAGGCAGTTGCTCTATCCCCTGAGCTAAGGGGGCACAGGGCATATCCACAAACAAAAGATTACCACGTTTGAGCGTGTAAGTCAAGATAAGCTCGCCCTCTTGCCGGATGCCGATGCCTTGACAAAGTCCGGAAACTGGCATAGCATTGTCGCCGGGGCCTTTGCCTGCGAGGCCCGAGCGGAGACTGCAATGAACACACATCTAGTATAGGAGTCTGTAAGATGGGAGTTGGGGAGACGAGAAAGCTGCTGGTGGCGCATTGCCTAGATCACTTGCCGGAAGTCGCGGCCGAGGCGGCACGCCATTTTGATGCTGTGATCGACCCGGTCGACTACGCCGGTTTGACCGGCACGATAGCGGAGTACGACTATATTATGCCGTCGCTGTCCTACCGCCTGGACGACGTGCTTGTGGGCAATGCGGACAGACTGAAAGCCATTTCGACGCCCTCCACTGGTACCGACCATATTGACTTCGACGCCTGCGAACGCCTCGGCATCAGGGTGTTTTCGCTCAAGAACGACACCGAGTTTCTCTCCGGAATCACGGCAACGGCCGAGCTAGCCTTCTCGCACATCCTCAACGTTATGAGGAAGATCCCGTTTGCATTTAGAGATGTGCTCGACGGGAACTGGAGATCAGTCGAGTTCAGAGGCTTCGAGTTGCAGGGCAAGACCCTGGGCATCATTGGCTGTGGTCGGCTGGGCAGTATTATGGTCGACTACGCGCTGGCATTCAGGATGACGGTGATTGTTTGCGATCCGTTCAAGACCATCACCCGTCCAGGCGTCAGGCAGGTGAGCCTTGAAGAGCTTCTTCAGAAGTCCGACATCATCAGTCTCCACCTTCACCTGAACGAGGATACCGCGGGGATGATTGGGCGCGATGAGTTCAGTGCAATGAAAGATGGAGTGGTGATTGTCAACACGTCGCGCGGGGCCATCATCGACTCACAGGCGCTGATCGAGGCACTGGAAAGCGGGAAAGTATCCGGAGCGGGGCTAGACGTTCTGGATGGCGAGCTGGACCGCCCTATAGGGCAGCATCCTGTCGTTGAATATGCCAGAGGTCACGACAATGTCATTATCACTCCGCACATGGGCGGGGTGACTCTGGAATCTCAGAGGCGGGCATACTCCCGCGCCCTGGACAAACTGATCGAGTTCGACCGGGCGCTGCTCAAAACGTGACAGGAGGCAGGATGTTCCTTGTCAGGTCGGGAACTAATCCTGCCCCCCGGAATATGGCGAGCCTGCTTGCGTAACTAAGTGATTCACGGTCTGTAAACTGCGTCCGATGGCTACGGTAGGCCGGACACTCTTGTCCGGCGCCGCCCGACAGGAGTGTCGGGCCTACCATACAACTTAGCCACCGTGAATCACTTAGATTGCGATTCTGATTCGCCCTCTGACCGGCCGCGGCGAACGTCTCCGCAAGTCGTCCGCGTGTGTGACCAGGTTTCTACCTCTCGACTTTGAGGCGTACATCGCCTTGTCAGCCGCGCTGATGAGCCGGGTTCCGCTGTTGATAGCTTTGTGAAACGTTGCCACGCCGAAGCTTGACGTAAGTCTCTGCTTCTTCCAGTTGTGTTGTTCGATTGCTCGCCGGAGTCTCTCAGCAGCTTCCGTGGCGCCTTCGCGGTCTGTCTGCGGGAGAATTATCGCGAACTCTTCGCCTCCGTAACGGGCAACGAAGTCAGTCGTGCGCGCGTTCGAACCAAGGATGCCTGCAATTTCGCGCAGCGCGCCGTCGCCAGCCGGATGGCCCAGCGTGTCGTTGTACTGCTTGAACCGGTCGACGTCGATTATCATGAGAGACAACGCCTCTCCGTAACGGCTTGCCCTGACGACCTCTTCCTGCAGTTTCTCGTGAAAAGCACGGCTATTCTTGAGGTCTGTCAGGTAGTCGGTCGTCGCTAGAGCCTCAAGGCGCGTATTCGCGTTCATCAGTTCGACTTGTTGTGCTATGAGCTGCAATTCGAGGTTCTTCTGCTCGGTGACGTCTCGGAATGTGACCGCGACGCCGTCATTCACAGGTACTACCTGGTGCCTGAGCCAGCGTTCCTCCGGGCGCGCGGGGTCCGCGGGGAACTCCTCCTCGAGCACCTGTGCGGTATCAATAGCCTTGATGTAGCGGCTAACCACACTCTCTCTGAGCTCGGGCGGCAGTACGTGAGTGAGACGTCTGCCGATCACACGGCCGGCGGACCTGCCGGTCAAAGTGCGTGCGCGGCGATTCACGTCCAATACTACGAAATCAACGGTCCTTCCCTTTGCGCCTCGCACTGTCTCCAGCAGCATGAAGCCGTCCATACTGCCTTCGGTCGCAGCTTCGAACATAGCGTCTTTTCTACCTGCGGTGCGCAGGGCACGGTATGCGAGCCACAGCAGTCCCAGCAGCACAAACGCAAGGGTATATATAGCCCAGGCCAGGTAACGCGAATATGCGTTCCACGTCTGGGTCTGTGTGGAAAGCAGCCTGTCTTCCTCGTTGGACGTATCTTGCAGCCGCCTGGTGATCCGGTCGAATGTGTTCTTGCCGGTTCCTGACCCGACACGTGACCTCGCTTGTGTAATGTAGCCGTCTCTGCGAAGCTGTATCGCTTGCTTGGACTCACGGATCCACCTGTTGATGTTTGAATCAAGCGTCGGCAGGACTTCCTGGAGGTGAGCGTTCTCGGAGGCCAGATGTTCCAGATTGTGAAGCAGAACCTGGATTCTGGCGCATGCCCGGTCGTGGATCAGCGAATACTCCTCCCCGCCCGTCAGGATATAGCCTCTCTGGTTAGACTCGGCTTCGATAAGATCGGCCCGCAGCTCGCGGATGGAGGTGCGGACTGCACGCGCGTTCGTCACCCATGAGTACATTGCTTCCCGTTCCTGGCTTAGCCAGAACGCGGCAAAAATGATGCAGCCTATTATCACCGTCATGACGGTGAAGCCTACTCTGACTCTGTTTTCGTAAACCCTGTGTTTCATTGTGAATACTCTCTGAAATCCAGACTTAATGTCTGGATGGTTCAGCAAGCCATCACCCGCCTCCGTTAATTATTATCGGCGAATTTAGTGACATCAACAGGTTTGGGAAGATTGGTGATACACAGAGAAGTTTAACTGTACTTTGTGGGAGTTTTGTGGAAGTACGCTCGAGACAGGCCTTGAGGTTCGGCTGCTGGAGGCGGATGCTCCGGGTTTCAATGGCTCCGTTTGTTAGAGGAGACTAGCTCGTGGCGAAAAGGGTGCCAGGGTTCAGTCGCATTTCCGGGTCGAAAAGGCGCTTCAGCGCGCGCATTTCGTTCACTGCTTCCGGTCCGTACATCATCTCCAGGAAGGGGGCCTTGAGCTTTCCGATGCCGTGCTCCGCCGAGACGGAACCGCCGAGCGACACCACTTCCCTCGCCCACTGCAGATACAGTGACTTGCCCCTATCATAGTCATCCATATCCCTTGGGAGGATGTTGACGTGAACGTGGTTATCTCCTATGTGACCGAATATGACCGATTCCAGCCGGGCATCGAGAAGCCCGGACTCATACATCGCCATCACTGATACGAGTTGCGAATCCGGCACCGACATATCCGTTCCCAGCTTTGTGAGCGCAGGATATTCGCGCTTGCGCTCATCAACCAGCAGGTTCACCGCTTCGGGGATCGCGTGCCGGAAGGCTTTGAGCGATTCCATCTCCTTGTCGTTGGTTGCGAACCACGTGTCGTCGTCACTGCCGCCGAGCTCCATCACGGCTTCCATCGCTGCAAGCACCATTTCTTCGCACGTTTCATCGTCTTCGGCGTGGTATTCGAGGTAAACCGCGGTGTGATACTCAGGTTTGGGCGCGGGGATCTTCTCAAATGCGGGGTACTGGGATTTTGCCTTGCGCAGCAGGTCCAGTGCATCGTGGTTGAAGAACTCTATCGCTGACGGTCTCGCGTTCACTGCGGCGATACCGGGCACTCCTTCACCCCTCAGCGCCCGAACCAGACTCAGCGCCGCTTCTTGCGACGGCAGGAAGACCGTGAGTCCATTTACTGCCCCAGGCTTGGGAATCAGACGCAATTCCGCGCGCGTGACCACGCCGAGGGTTCCCTCCATCCCTATGAACAAGTCAATGAGGTCCACGTTATCTCGAACGTAATAGCCGGCAGCGTTTTTGATGGTGGGCACTTCGTATGAAGGCAGCTTTTCGCTGATGGTGCGGCCGCTGTCCGATACCAGCTCAAAGGCTCTTCCATGAGCAAATGTTTCACCCCTGCTAATGCTCAGCGTGTCACCATCCGCAAGAACCACGCGCAGAGATTTCACCCATCTTCGGGTCGGTCCGTATCGGAACGACATCGCTCCGGAGGCATTGCACGCAATCATTCCACCGATGGATGCCGAGGTTTCGGTGGGGTCAGGCGGGAAGAACAGCCCTGATTCTGCGGCCAGATCCCTTACTTCACTCAGCAACACGCCGGGCTCGACGGTGATTAAACCTTCCCCTCTACCTTCGTCAAATCTGACATTGCCGACCGCTTTCATCCTGCTCAGGTTTAGCACCAGTCCGCCTTGAGGCACTGCCCCGGCGGCTATTCCCGTGCGCGCGCCCTGGATCGTCACGGCCTGGCCCGAAGCTGCGCTCTGCCGCACTATCGAGACGACTTCGGATTCGGTCGAAGGCAGCCCGACGCAGTCTGCAGATCCTCTTGTGCGGGATTCATCTCTCAGATACTCTTCGTGCTCCGTCCCAAAAGGCTGAATCAAGTGCTCGGTCATGTAGTAGCTTCCTCCGATAATAAATATATCAGTAAACGCCTCACGCAGGCAACTGACAGGCATCTTGTGGTGCAGGCTGGAAGAGAGGCACCACAAACCATTTTTCCGCTAAAGAAGGGCGAGGGGGCATAAAGGAACAATTATACATGGTGTGGAGTCGAATAAACGAAGATTAGAGTCCACTGCGCGCAGTATACTCACCTATGGTCAGGGACGTGTGTCCCGAACCATAGGTGAGGCAATTCATGGTCTTCTTCAGTGAGCGGAGGTTGTTATGAGCCTTAGCAGAGTTTGGTCTTGCTTCTTGGCAGTTCTCGGCGTGCTGCTCTTATGCACGGCCGCACCAGCCGAGAAGCCGATGTGGTATACCTACCACGGCGATGTGCATCGGACAGGCCAGAACCCGGACAGCACAATGGACCCGGCTGGAATACGCCTTATCTGGGTGTTTCCGAGGGCCGGAAGCTCCAATCTTACAGAAGAAGACACCGCGATAGATGACACCAATGCGGACGACTTCGCGGCTGCCGGTTGGCAGTTTTCGCAGCCCAGCAC
>CAYSLA010000166.1:0-2471 GCA_964431685.1 uncultured bacterium
GAGACTCGCACTCGTAACATACTGCCGGTTTTCATCGGCGCAACCGGGATTTTGGACTCATCAAGCCTCACAGCAGGGCTGCAAGCCAAAATCCCTATATGGTATTCTCTTTCTGGCAGGCTTCGGTGCCTGTTGGAGCTAATAGTACAGCAAAGATGTCCCGAAACATCGGTGGTGCGGTTTCCCTTCAGCGACATCATCCCCCTCCGCGCCTCAGCGATTCAACACCCCGGATGGGTGCCGGATCAAGTCCGGCATGACGTGTACGCCGGCGCGGCGGGTGGGTGACCTCGCGTGACGGGTGGGCGGCGGACTGTGATAGCCCTAATCAGCGAATGGATCGTCAGGGTCAGGGTCGGCCAGGATCACTTTCGTCGGCGAATCCTGCGGAACCTCGAGCACACCTGCCTTCTTGCGAATCATGTTCCGGAAGTACGAGATCGCGTCGTCAGGCCTCTTCTGCAGGGTCAGGTTCATAGCGCGCACCACTTCTTCTGAGTCTCCCGTATCCGCCACGATATCCCTGACGACTGTTCGGCTAATTCTGCTGTCAATCCTCGCCAGGTTCCTGTAGATCGCTTCGTCGAGTGGGACGTCAGGCTGATACGGAAACATCTTTATCCCATCCGGTCCTCGCAGCACATTCGGCCTCGGGAACTTGACGAAGATCGGCTGGTTGAAGTGTGGATGGCGAACCATCAACTGACCCTTAGAAAGAGTAGCCAGCTTCTCCTTGGTAGCGGAGGTCAGCACCTGGTATCCCGGCGTCGCCAGTTCGTCCATATCCATGCGGCCGTACACACACGTCGCGGAGTTCCCGACAATTCTCTTGTGCACCTGGCTGCGGAACTGCTGAGCAGAAAACAGCACCAAGCCAAGGTAGCGCCCGCGTTCGGAGATGTCCAGAAGCGTCTGCTTCAGGTAGGTGTCCGGCCCATCGGAAGGAGCATATTTGTTGAGCTCATCGACAACGACCACCACGTGCTTCACGCCCAGATCACCGCGTTCCAGATGCTCCCGAAGCTGGCTGACGATGCGCGTAAACGCCAAATCCTGAGCTTGTGGATCGAGATTGGCCACATCCACCACATAAACCGTCCGATCCCCGAACTCTCCCCACGGCAGATCGGAGTGAAACTCATCCGGGCTGATAAGGCCCTTGTAACGATTGCTCAGGTTTGACAACCGATTGTAGACCTTGCGAATGGTCGCGTAGTGGTGGGTCTGCCACTCAGATTTGTTGTTGCGCTCCATCTCCTTGAGCACCATATCGAACCAGTGGTTCAAGTCCTGAAAGTTCCGCACGGTAGTCTGCACGCCGCCCACGTCCACAGGCTGGTCGACAACGCGCTGATTTATATACTGTATAAGGGCGTCGGCCTTGGCGTCCACATCGTCACGGTTCAGAACCACCTCCGTATACTGCAGTATATCCTTCAGGCCCCAGGACAGCGGCTCAACCGTGTCAGCCAGATCGGGGTGGTTTCGCAGGGTGTTCAGATTCGTGCGGTCAGCCTTGTATGGGGCATAGTACTTGACGTTGGCAAATGGCTCGCAGGGAATCCCGAGGCGCGCGTACATCTCGCGGTCACGTTCATCGATACCAGACACGCCGTATTGGGAGTAGAGTTGGGCGTACTTGTGGTCATCGGGCACCACCGCGGGGAAGTCCAGAAACAGCATGTCTGAACCCTTTACGTTGAAGCACACAACGGCAATGGTTTCGTCGTCTCCCCGTGTCGCTTCTCGCTTTCCAAAGCTCTCGAATATGCTAAGGAGAACAAACTCGACAGAACTGGTCTTCGTGGCCAGCCCCGACACACCTGTTATGTTAAGATGCGCGGCTTCCGGTCCGAGCAGGAACTCGGAATCCAGGTAGACCGGGCTGAGCAGGTCGCCATTCTGATACAAGCCGATGGGAATGCCGGTCTTATCCTGAAACCCATCCATTCGGAGAGCTCGGCTGACTGCATAGTCGTCCGCCAGATACACTGGAGCGACAGGCACTGGCTGAAGCGGTTCCTCAGGTTCCACGCGCAGCACTGCCGCGGTATACAAACGAACCTCCGGCCTCTGCGTCGGCGGAACCACCTCAGGGTCGCCCTCCAGCCCTATGTACTCGTGAAGGGCCGAGTTCAAGTCAGTAAAGCCCTGCCCTTCGACTACGACCCCATACACCTCCAGGTCACCTTTCTTGACCACAACCAGTGTCCCGATACCAACGCTTGATTCCTCGCCGGTCCAGAAGCTGAAGTTGTACGCAGTGGTCGGAATCTTCTCCGTAGCAACCACCCTGCCGACCTGCTGAAGTGTAGATGTATCCTGTCCGTTCATACTCTTTTCTCCGGGCTTCAATAGTCCAACCCTAAGTCTTCGTCATTCCGAACTTGATTCGGAACCCACGATCTCTGCGCGATGGTTCCTGAATCGAGTTCAGGATGACGTGATCGCCAAATCAGAACGCTGCGATG
>CAYSLA010000166.1:2571-7564 GCA_964431685.1 uncultured bacterium
ATCAGAACGCTGCGATGATTCCTGAATCGAGTTCAGGATGACACGGCCGCCAGATCAGAACGCCGCAATGGTTCCTGAATCGAGTTCAGGATGACACGGCCGCCAGATCAGAACGTTGTGGCGAGTGAATAGGCCATCCCGCCCTTGCGTTTTCTGAACCCGTCCAGTGGATCCTCTCCGGAAACATACTCCACCTTGAAGAACTTGTCTCCTCCCGCAGGCAGAGCCAAGCCAGCCGCCACATACCCTATCCACTGTCCTCCCGCATTCTCAAGTCGACGGTTTACGTACCAACCGTGCGCGGTGAGAGTCAGATACGGCGGACCGACGGCCGGAAGGTAGTTCAGAAACTTCAGCGGAGTCTTGGCGGCAACAGCATCAGCCCGCAGCGCATAGTAACCACGCTTTCGGACTTCAGACCAGTCCTCGTGATACTGTCGGAGATACTGCGTTGCCTCCACCAGCACGGTGATCTCCGGAACCTGGTCGAGGTCATCGTACGGGCGCACGCTTCCCGTAGAAACCGCGCGAGTAGATGCATACCACTTGTGTCCGTAGGCCAACCCCACAAACTGATTCACCATATCAGGTGAGAGCTTCCATTCCAACCGCCACAGCTTCGTCCCCTTCTTCAAAGCGTCGTCAGGGTCCAGCAGCAGATCATATTTCATCAGAATCTGTGCTTTTTTGTCCAGTTTTGCGGTAGAGATTGTGGATGTCGGTATTCTGAACGATCCCGTAACGTCAGATCTGAATCTCATAACCTGCGTTCCAAACCATCTTGGCACTAGACTATCCAGCTTGCCCTGGAAGGTGATGTGATAGGGCTTATCCCTGACGGTGGAGCCATCCATGAACTCCGGTGAGTCAGGTTGGCCCACGGCCGTTATCTGCAGAGGCGAGCCAGCCATAACATTGTAGTCTCGGGCAACCCAGCCTGTGGTGCGCATCTCGAACAAAGAGCCGACATCCGAGCCAAGCTGCGCTATCTGAACACCCGCGCCTGACCAGTAGATCATCTGCGGAGCCGACTGCAGGCTAAACCCCACAAGGTAGGACGGCACAATTGGAGTAACAACAGATGGAAGCACGAGATAGAACGCACGCGCGCTGGTGTCGTAGATTGCCTCGGGACTTCCGATCAGTTTTACTGCAGAAGGAACGCCATTCACGCGTCCTCTCACCACTCCGGCTCGCCAGATGACCGAGTCGTCGGGCCCCGATGCGCGTGCCTGCACCAGCGTCCGCACGCTGCCCGGATCAGCGACCCGGAAGACCACCCTGGGAGCAACGGATGGCGCTACTATGCACAATCTGCCCTGGCCCAGTTGGAGGTCTACGTATTGGCTTTCGTAAGCGGGATCATCCAACACGATCAATCCGGACGCATCGCTCGCCATCTCCCCGCAAGTGCAGGCGGGCGCAATTATCAGAAGCAACAACACGCAGAGTGCCGCACGTGCGCTCAAGACAGCTCCCACTATATCTTCTCCAAAGCAGGCGCATTGCCGAAACTGACGACGGTAGTATCCCGGGGAGCGGCCCAGCGAACCCCGTTGGTGATGACCCTTTGTATTGTCGGATCATAGTAGATTGGGTATGTCTCGTGCCCTGGCTGGAAGTAGAAGATCTTGCCTCGGCCTCTGTGCCAGCAGCACCCACTGCGGAAGACGTCGCCGCCCTGGAACCAACCGATGAACACTAGCTCATCGGGCTGGGGGATGTCGAACCGCTCACCGTACATCTCCTCGTGCACGAGCTCAAACCACGGCGGAACTCCTTCGGTTATGGGATGCGCGGGATCGATCACGAACAGGCGTTCCTTTTCGTTGATCTCTCGCCACCTCAAGTCACAGGTAGTGCCCATCATTCGCTTGAAAATCTTGGAGTAGTGCCCGGAGTGGAGCACCACGAGGCCCATACCCTCCAGCACGCGCTTCTGAACTCTGTCCACTATTTCGTCTGAGACCTCGGCGTGAGCCAAGTGCCCCCACCAGGTCAGCACATCGGTTTGGGCCAGGACATCCTCAGTGAGGCCGTGTTCGGGCTCATCCAGGGTCGCGGTACGCACAGACATGTCCGCGTTCCTACCCAGAAACTCCGCCAGCACGGCGTGCATTCCGTGGGGATATATCTTCGCAGGCTCTTCGTCCGGATTCATTTCGTGCCGGAACTCGTTCCAAACGGTGACTCTTGTTGTGCTCAAGTGCGTCTCCTCCGTGCTGTAACTGCGGCGCACAGGTCCAGCGCCTCGAGATACCCTTAGCCAATGGAGACTGGTTGTCCTTCTGCGACCCGACACAACTGGAGATGTTTTGGCACTAGGTCTATCGACTACATACTGGGGCGACTGTAATTCAGAGCTGCGGGAGAAACCTCGAGGGGCCTGAACTTGCCTCAGGATCTCCCGCTGGTCGAAATGACAAACCACTGGGAACATGCAGGCTATGCAGCGCGGTCGGGACGAACCTTGCTTCGGATCATCGAGGAGAATTCACCGACTATTTCGGGGTCGAACTGGCCTCCGGAGCAGCGCTCCAACTCGGCCAGTACATCATCGACATCACCCGCCCCGCGATATGCGCGCTCATTTGTCATCGCATCAAAGGCATCGGCGATAGCGATTATCCGGGACAGCAGAGGTATGTTGGAACCATCAAGACCGGCAGGATATCCTTTGCCGTCGTAACGTTCGTGGTGGTGTTTGATCGCCGGAATGATCGAGTTCATCTGCAGGACCCGCCTGAGCAGACCGGACCCGAGGCGCGAGTGATTTTGCACGACAACCCATTCATCGACAGTAAGAGGCCGCTGCTTGGCAAGGATTTCCTCCGGAACGGCAATCTTACCTATGTCGTGCAACAGCGACGCGACCCGCAGGTTGTCGAGTTCTTCGGCAGAAAGACCCATCCTGCGGCCGAGCTCGACTGCGTTGCCCATCACAGAATGAGAGTGTCCCTCTTTCATCGAATCGCGGGAATCCAGCATCGCTGCCAGAGCTTCAACTGCACCAACGTCATCATTGTCATAAAGGAGCGGCTTCACGTGTCCAGGAACGGCCCGGTACTCCCGGCTGCACTCGTCGCGGTAGATGACGCAACGATTCTTGCCCTGCTGCTTGGCGCTGTAAAGAGCTGCATCGGCGCTAAGCACAAGTGCGTGCCGAGTCGATCCGTGTACCGGAAACACGGCAATACCCGCACTCACAGTAACCTGTCGGGAAACACCCAGTACTTCCGAACTCTCTCGCTCCACCTTAGAACGGATGTGTTCGGCCACAACCAGGGCTTCTTCCGCACTGGTCTCAGGAAGTATGAAGACGAACTCCTCACCGCCGTACCTGGCAACAATATCCATCTGCCTGACCGAACGCTTGCATAACGAAGCAAACCAGATCAGCAGTCTGTCACCGTCCTGGTGACCCCAGGTATCGTTGTAGGTCTTGAAGTTGTCGAGATCGGCCATCACTATGGACAACGGGTGGCGGTATCGCCTGGCACGCGCTATCTCGGTGTTCAGGCGCTCCTGGAAGTAACGGTGATTGTAGACGTCAGTCAGGCCATCAACATTCGCTTTCTGTTCCGCTCTTCGGCGATACTCGACCTCGCGGTCAAACAGGTGTCCGACCGCGATTGCCAGGACCGCACACACTACCTGCCACACCACAAACGTCAGCATATGCACGCGCAGAACCTCAACGACATTCGTGCTGAACCAGCCAGCGCCTCCGGGCACACCCCAGGCCTGGGATTCGACTCCCAGAGCCCACAACCCGACGAAATATGATACCGTCGCAAAGACGATGCCGCCCAGATAGAAGAGCAGGCGATAACGAACGCTGAGTTGGCACTTGCTTGTCATTAGTTCTCCTGGCACAGATAGAGCCCCACGAGACTTCACGCCCGTCTTCCCGTGCTGCTCAGAGCATCAAGTCGGTGCGACTGCATCGAGAAGACCGGCTTACACGTAGACACCACCTTTACATACATTCCACATTACGCTACCATTTAGTCCATAATGAAGCTCCACGGAAGCAGACCGGGTGTTCGCTGAATACGTGCGTACTGCGCCAAACGAGGAGTTGCGGGGACCCCGCTTTGCATCCGGCGCCGCTTCAACTACAATATTGAGGAATACAAGAATGAAGTCGCACACCAAGTATCTCTGGTTCAACACCGACAGGCAGCGCGAATTCGTCAACATCACTCCGGAATGCCGGCAGGCGTTGGAAGAAAGCCGTGTTCAAGAGGGAATGATGCTGGTGTCAGCGATGCATATAACCGCTGCGGTGTGGGTCAATGACAACGAACCCGGCATCCAGCACGACGCGATGGAGATGCTCGAGCGTCTCGCTCCGGAGGGTCCGGACTACCGTCACCATCGCACGGGCGAGGACAATGGACATGCACACCTGAAGAACTTGCTCATGCACCACCAGGTCATCCTGCCGATAACCGACGGCAAGCTGGACCTCGGGCCCTGGCAGACAGTGTTCTACTGCGAGTTCGACGGCAGACGGCGCAAACGAGTTGTGTTAAAGGTAATCGGAGAATAGAGGCACAGCGAATGAGTCCTGAGCTCGTGAGTCAATATGACGGTCTGATTGAGGCGGCAGAAAGAGCACGGGAGCATGCGTACGCTCCGCACTCCGGATTTGCGGTGGGAGCAGCAGTTCTGACAGGCTCGGGCAAGGTATACGGCGGGTGCAATGTGGAAAACGCGTCCTACGGACTGACAGTATGCGCGGAGAGAGTCGCCATCTTCAAGGCGGTGTCCGAAGGAGAAAGGAACATAGTGGCACTCGCCGTAGTCGCGGACAGTATAGACGTGGTCAGACCGTGCGGGGCTTGCCTGCAGGTGATCAAGGAATTCGCCAAACCAGACAGTTCGCCGGTGATAGTAGCGGCCAATCTGAGGGGACTGTCAGATGTCCAGACTCTCGCCGAGTACTTGCCGCTGCCGTTTGTGCTGTGATTACCAGATCCCGGAGAAG
>CAYSLA010000167.1:0-7499 GCA_964431685.1 uncultured bacterium
AATACTCGTCCAGGTTGAGATCCGAAAACTGCACGCCGGTTACTTGCTGGAATCGAATTTCCCCGGAAGCCGCGAAGTCATACCCGTAGATCCGCATTGTGAGGTCTGAACCGTTAAGCGGCGTCCAGGTCTCGGCGTTGGAGCTTTCCAGAAGCACGCCCGCCGCATATGTCTGGCGGGTGATGACGCCGTTTCTGCCCATCTGACCGAGGCTGGCGATCCTGACCCGGTAGTTCGTGGAGTTGGTGAGTAGCACCACGGCGAAGCTCTGGTTGGCCGGCACATAGAACGGATCATTGAAGACTATCTTGGTCTCAGAGTTAAGAGATATCTCGGCAGAGGAAATCACCTTCTCCGCCAGCACCGTTTCATTGGGCAGCCCAAGCCGCGCAGTTGCGCAACATAACGCCAGGACGATCAAGGTCAAGGCAGGGTTGTAGAATCTCAGGCTGGGACGGCAGGCTCTACAGGTTCGGCCTAGTAGTATTTGACGAGCCGTGTTATGTGCCATTCCACGAAGAGCGAGCACGTTCACACAGGTATTCAGCAACACACACTGCCCCTGCTTGACAGCATAAGCCTTACAGCCTCTTCATCGTAGTGCGTACCCATCATCCATGCCCATGGATACCATACTGGGGTGTCCATGATTTCGAGTGAACTCTAATCATTGTAGCCAGCAAGCGATACCAATAGCAGGAAGAGTCAGGCTGGGAGTCGTATTATTCATCAGGAGCATGCTCTGTTTGCTTAAGGTCTTTGTGCTCTCTGCACTGCGAGAGAGGGTGCTCCTATTACGAACTGTTCGGGCCAACAGTCAACCGTGACCGGCTCGTACCGGCAGGAGGTAGATGGCATGAATGCAAACGGATACGGTGGCAAAACACGCGAACTCAGCGTGTTGGACTGGCTGGAGGATATTTGGCCGATACCTCCGCTAATCAAAAATGAGAAAGACGGCAGCCTGCTGTTGTTGATTCCTGGTGGTGAGTTTCTGGCCGGGGACAAGAAGTTCGCTGTGACGCTGCCATCTTATTATCTGGCGTTGCATCCTGTGACCAACGCTCAGTATAAGATGTTTGTGGATGCTACCGGCCACCGTCCTCCCGACAAGGCGGACTTTGGGACTGCTGTGTGGAAAGGCAGGGAGTTCCCGGTGGAGAAGTCTGATCACCCGGTAGTATGCGTAAGCTGGGATGATGCGCAGTCCTACTGCGATTGGGCAGGGCTGCGTCTGCCTGGTGAGCTTGAGTGGGAGAAAGGAGCGCGAGGCGTAGACGGTCGTGAGTATCCGTGGGGTAACGACTGGGAGAATGGAGCTCGGTGCAGGAACGATAGTAACAAGGGCAGCGAGCGGACTTGCGGCGTATGGTGCTACCCTGAGGGTTGCAGTCCCTGGGGTTTGTATCAGATGTCTGGAAACGTCTGGGAATGGTGCGCTGACTGGCATGATGATGGATCATACACGAGGTACAAGGGAGGGAATCTGACACCGCCTGCGCGCGGCAGCGCTCGTGTGTTGCGCGGGGGCTCGTGGCGCATTGACTACGACTACCGCTTCCAGTGCGCTGCCCGCAACGACGGCACGCCCGGCCTCCGTAGCGACAGCTACGGTTTTCGTTGTGCCAGGACTCTATGATTACAGCTTGCTGCTTTACCCCTTTACCCCTTACCCCGCGCGAAGCGCGGACGAAATTTTTACTATTTTTGGGTGATTGGTTGTCGGACAGGCAGGATGTATGACTGCCGGCATTTCTGGAGGGTAATGTGTATCTGCGAGTGCACTCCACAATGAGCCAAAGCCGGGCCAATGGCCCGGGAATAAGGTATGTCGTCTGGCTTCAGGGGTGTTCTCTAGCCTGCGAGGGCTGCTTCAACCCCGATACGCACGATCCCCTGGGTGGGTATTTGGTGACACCCGAGTCCACGGCTGCTGAGATGCTCGCCCTTAACGGTCGAATTCAGGGCGTAACGATCAGCGGGGGAGAGCCTTTGGAACAGATGGATGGCATCATCGAACTGCTCGGCAGAATCCGGGACTCTTCGACTCTGAGCGTCATCGTCTTCACCGGCCACACGTGGGAAGATGTGTGCGCAATGCCCCGCTCGAACGAGCTCGTTGCGCTGACGGATGTGCTTATTGCCGGAAGATACGTGGCCACCCGGCGTGTGGCGCAGGGGTTGGTGGGGTCTTCGAACAAGACCGTTCACTTCCTCACCAACTGTTACTCGCAGGCCGATCTGGATGGCGTGCCGGGTGCGGAAGTACTCGTGTCTCGAGATGGAGAGATAACCATCAGTGGCATCCATCCTCCTCGATCCTCGAAATAGCCTAAGTCCACTCGGGGTGAGGTGGGAACCACGACTGGGTATCACAGGTCCCACGGCAGCCGAGGGCGATTTCTACGCCGCCTTGATTGAGTCCCGGCAATCGGACCGTCTCCATAGTCCAGCACGGAACCTGTGGAGGACTTGCGTCGTGGTCTGAGCGCGCGGAGGTAGACAAAGGCGGCCAATCCGCCGAAAAGGTGAGCGGCGTTCGCGGTGCCGCCCCCCTCGCCCGTGATGGTGAGATACAACTCTATCGCTCCCATCAGAACTGCCGCCTGCTTCATCCTCATGGTAAAGAAGGCGAAGACGTTGATAAGGCTGTTCGGAAAGTATACCGCCTGCGCGACCAACAAACCGAATATCACCCCCGAGTAGCCTATGACTATTCTACCGGTCTTGATATTCAGAAGCATGAACCCCAGCATCGAGGAAAACGCGCATAGCACCGAAAAAGTCACATACCTGCGGAGACCGAGCAGGCGCTCCACCTGCGGGCCCAGCATCCACAAAGAGAGAATGTTAAACAGAAGATGAAGGAGACTGCCGTGCATCAACGGTGCTGTAATCAGTTGGTGCAGCCACGTGTGATCTACCAGTCCCGGATACGACAGCCCGAGGAAGGCGATAGACTGTTGTCGGGAGATCACACCGAACGTGTTGAGTACTTCCACCGTTGTGTAGACCACAGCGCAGACGATAGCGATGCGCAGAGACAGCGTCGACCGGGATTGCCGGTAGAGGCCGCCAAGAACGTCATCGAAGCTGGGAGTTGGGCCGGCTCCAATTCACGATGGTGCCTCCTGTGCCTGACGGATCAGTGATGGTCTTGCATCCGGGAGTATCGTCTTCAGATCTTCGGAAGTCAGACGCTCCGTCTTTGCCAGCGCTTGTGAAACCGCGTCAAGGTGAGAGCGAGTTTCTTCCAAAAGACGATTTGTTGTCTCCATCTCTTCGGAGAGAATTCGACTTGCGGCTGCGTTGACCTTAGTGAACACCGGACTGTTCAACGTCTCCACATACCGCATAATCTCCGGTGTCGCCAGAAGTCCGTATTCCTCATCCATCCCGAACTCGCAGACCATTCTCCGTGCAGTGTGGGTAGCTTTTCTGAGGTCCGATGCGGCACCGGAAGACAAGCCGTCGTCTCTGCCGTAGTACAGCAGTTCAGCAGCCCTGCCTGCCAGAGCCCTGCGGATTTCCCACTGATACTGCTCCCTGGTCCGGTATTTGCGTTCGGAGTCGTCCGCGCACGGAGCCATATATCCGCCGTAGTCGCCTCTCGACACGACAGTAACGTACGAGGCCCAGTGACCGGCGAGCCAGTACAATACAGCATGCCCGGCCTCGTGACGTGACGTCCGCAGCATCTCCTCCGGAGTATGAGGCCTGGATTCACCAAACGTTTCTCTCTCAAGAGCCTCCATCAGAAGATCGTCGGTGATTGTACCATCGCCTCGCAGCGCATCCCGCGCAGCCGCCTCGATGACTCTTTCCAGAACGGCAATGCTCAGGCCTGGAGATCTCTCAGCGACAAGCGTGATCCCTGACTCGCTCACCTGCGAGCTCGCACGACCCGAGAAGCGCAGACGCAGGTACTGCTCCCGTGCCGTTCTGTCCGGCAGTTCCACCAGTATCTTACGAGAGAACCGGCGCACGAGAGCTTCGTCGATCTTTGTCTTGGAGTCGCGACTATCCTCACCTGGGTCGTCTCCTACCTCGAAGTTGGTTGCGGCCAGTACAAACACCGGACGGTCGGCGGACGGCCCTGTGAACCCGTCCATCTCCACCAAGAGCGCGTTCAGAGTGATCTCTTCTGCTCGACCATTACCATATCCACTTGCTCTCGCGCCAGCAGTTCCAGCGCGTCGTCTTGCCCATTCGCAGTCAACCAGGACACCCCATCTATGCTCGATGAGTAGAGGTCGGTGATCTGCTGACCGGCGACCAGGAGCACTTTGGGCGGATGCGACGGCTCAAACAGCACCCGCACTTCTTCCGTCAGCGCATCCATGCCCTCATCCAGTGCAAAACGCACCTCATCGATCTTCTCGAGTGCGTCCTCCAGCCTGTGTGATTCGAACAACTGGCAGAACTCGAACAACGCGGACTTCGCAAACGATTCTGCCTGCGACCTCAGTGTACGCGCGTCCGTCCGAGCTCCCTCTCGCAGTACGAGGCACATCGGCACAAGATCGTCAATTGTGACTCGCTTATAGTACTGCCGCTCGATGAGGTCACCGATGCGCAAAAGTTCCGCCCTCGTAACTGACTCGAGTTCGTTTACTGTGAGGTAGTTAAAGAGTATCGGGTAGCCGGTCGCCAGCCTCGAGCAGATTGCCGCAGGGAATAACGGCTGGCGCGTGGTGGAGTCTGTCTCGGTCTCCAGGGCGTCTAGCAGAGTCCTGCGATGGAATGTCGAGTTCGCGCATTGCACGCCGCTCTCGTTAGGCCGGTCGTACAGCTTGCGGCCTGCGTTTGTGGTGAAGATAATAGTAGTGTCTCGGAAGCCCACATTGCGCTCGTGATACTTGTCTTCCAGAACGCCCGCATCCAATACTTGAAGGAACAGCTGTATGGTATTGATGTGCGCCTTCTCGATCTCGTCGAAGAGCAGCACCGCGTCCGGATTCTTCTCCACGAACTCGGTGAGTGTGCCCGGATGGGCCCCAACAAAGCTCCGACCCATACCGACAAGGGCCTCATTTTGCTGGAGGCCGGAAAACGCGCTCATATCGAAGCGCTTGATAGGTCTGTTCAGGTATGACGCGCCCAACTCGGCCAGGTAGGTCTTGCCCACGCCTGGAGGCCCGGCGAACACGAACACCGCCTTAGGAGCACGGCGGTTGGTGTCTGCAGAGGCGACTACCTCGGCATTGAAAAGCGCTTCAACGAACGAATGGACGGCATGGTCTTGGCCGAACACCCGGGCAAGAAGGTCTGCTCGCATGCGTCTTAACCGGTCCATCAGGTCGCCCAAACTCGGTCTGCGCCCCGTGAGATCCGACCAGGATGCCAGTAGTCGCACCGCATCTTCCTTCGACAAAACAGATGCCTTAGCTATGGCGCACGCTTCGCGAGACATGCCGAGTGCGCAGGCTATATGCCGAATGTCCATCAATCCTGGATCAGAAGTATCGGGGACCTCCTCGGCAAGCTCCTGGGCAACGGTCAGCAACGAGTGAACAGCCTCTGACAGCGGTAGTTTGCCAGGACAGGCAGCCGGTTCAGGAACGGCAGGGCTGATCTCCCTCAACGTTTGCTGCGACACTCCGAACGCTTCCGCCAGCAGAACGCCTCTCTCCACATCGGCTATCATTGCTGTGAGAACCGAACGTAGGTCGAGCACTGTCGAGCCGCCGGAATAGGCGTAGTCTTTGGCAAGATCAACCGCTGCTTGTGCCTTTTCTGTGAACATGTTGTCTCCTTGGCCATCTCGTCGCGCATTCGTCGCCGGCGAGATAGAGAACACACCCTAGAGATCAGAGTTCTCTCGGAATCGCCGTTGGTCGTTCGACTGTCAGCCGCAATGCATGAGCACCATCCTTCCATCCTCGATCCAGTCGCAACATGTACTCGTAAGACACGGGACTGATCGGCAATACGCTCGCAGCCCCCGCTTCCACAAGCGCGGGTGACAGACGCTCAGACCACGTGCTGGCGTCCTCAGAGCGGCAGTATGGCATCACAAGCACCATATTCCCTGCTTCAGCAGCTTCGGATAACAGGTTGTGAAGGAGGGACCTCGCCTCGTCGGGGGTGCCGGTCTCTAGGGCGGCGGTGTTTCCGAGGTCGATTATCCTAGTACCCCTGAGTGCGGCCGGACACGAGCCCTGGGCAATGGCACGCGGCAGATACCAGGCAGCGCCGCACTCTCCAGGGATCGTCCGAGATTACTGCTATGTGCTTTCGCCCTGTCGCGAGCAGGTGCATCAACGCTACGCATTCAGCTGGTCTGGAAGCTTCCGATTCGTGAGCTCCCTGCGCGTCCGCGGCCAGATCCAGACCAAGCCTGTCGATCAATGGAGTAGGGCCGCCTGCATGCGCCGCCGCAACCATCTGTACGTCGCCCAGTACCGTCCTTATCGCCTTTGTCGGCGTCGCCAGGACGGCCCTGAGGAGATGTATTGCCCTCAGCTCGCTTGAGCCCTCGCGCTCGGCCAGCTCAACGGCCCGATCAAAAGCCTCCCTCGATTCCGTTGAACGGTGGAGAGTGCCTCCATCGTAGCCGTAGCCTCCGTCACCCAGTTGAGCCCGTAGAGAGCGCCTTGTGTTTGTGGACTGGATCGAAATCCGCTGCAGTTCAGCACCCACTTCTCGCAGATCCGCCGTCAGTTCAGATACCGCGTTAGAGCCTGCGGCTATACGCCGCAAATCGTCTGCGGAAATCTCCGCAAACTTCAGCAAAGCACACAAAAAGTGCTCCGGTTGTATCTCATTGAACCGGCTTGCCGCACTCTCTCGTGCGGCAAGCTGCCACACCAATTCGACTGAAGCGGACACTGTCATCTACAAACTCGCTCTCTTACTCAGGAATGGACGGATACACGTGGACGCTGACAGCTGGTGAGTCTCCTGCCACCAGGAGTACCGATATAGTATCTCAGCATCCCGTTTCTAAGTTGATCAATGAGTCTGGCTACATAAGTATACAACATTTCTGCGCCAGGATACACGATTCCTGCGGGGTGTATCCCTCATTGAATGCAGGGCCCTGCGTATGATGCAAGGTTAGAATCAAAATCGCTCACTGACGATGTTTTGAGGCTAACCGTGCCCTCAGCACCCGCTTGAGATCAGCGGGCCTCCCGGGTAATTCGGCTACACTCCCATATACCTCCAAAGCCCCTTCTTCCAGTCGCTACCACGCCAATCGTCCTGCGGCCAGTTGACCGGCACAACCTTGGCTATCTTTAGCGTCCGCGTGCCTATCGCCACCAGAGACCTGTCTGGAATCGCCTTGCGCTCCCAGTCGCGGTCGGTGCCCACAACCTCGCGAATGTATCTCATCTTGGACGCATACAGGAGAACTTGGTGCTTTGTGCTATACGCGAACTCCAGTGGGTTAGAACCCCTGAGCATGATGACTCGCTCCGGCTCGAGCTTGGATACCATGACCGATGCTATCGTGCCGGTACACAGTGCCAAGCGTGCCGCAAGCAACCTCAGGT
>CAYSLA010000168.1:0-7490 GCA_964431685.1 uncultured bacterium
GCTACACCGTAGCCTTATCCCTCTGCTTGCCGGCGGTGTTTTCGCGCCTCTCACCGTAGTGCACCAGCTTGTTCACCGCGTTCAGATATGCCTTGGCACTGGCTTCCACTATGTCAAGGCTCGCACCCCGGCCGGTGTAGATCTCGCCGCTCTTGGACTGTAGCTTGACGGTCACCTCGCCCAGTGCGTCGGTGCCACCGGTGACGGATTTCACGATGTAGTCCAGCAGCGTGTAGTTCGCTCCGACCATCTTGTCGATGGTCTTGTAGACCGCGTCGACAGACCCGACGCCAATGCCGGCCTCAACAATCTCGCCATCATCGGTGCGCAGTCGCAAGGTCGCAGTCGGTATGCCTTCCAGGCTCGTCATTACGTTCATGTATGACAGCTCGTACTTGGCAGGAGCCGCGTAGACCTCGTCCGCAACGATGGCCTCCAAATCTTCCTCGAAAACTTCCTTCTTCTTGTCCGCCAGCTCCTTAAACCGCTCGAAAGCCTTGTCAAGATCGGCCTTGGCGAGGTGATACCCAAGTTGCTTGAGCTTGTCCTCGAACGCATGGCGGCCCGAATGCTTGCCCAGCACCAGCTTGCTCTCCGTGAGCCCCACAGACTCAGCGTCCATAATCTCGTAGGTGCGTTTGTCGGCGAGTACGCCGTGCTGGTGGATACCGGCTTCATGGGCAAACGCGTTTGCGCCAACCACAGCCTTGTTCACCTGCACCGAAAGCCCCGTCACATCACTGACAAGACGACTTGCGCGGCAGATTTCTCTGGTGTTGATCCCCGTTTTGGCGTTGAAGATGTCAGCACGAGTGTTTATCGCCATGACAATCTCTTCCAACGCCGCGTTGCCCGCGCGTTCTCCGATGCCATTGATGGTGCACTCCACCTGACCCGCGCCGGCCATCACGGCTGCCAGCGAATTGGCAACGCCCAGCCCAAGATCATTGTGACAATGAACACTGATAATGGCTTTATTGACGTTAGGAACACGCTCGATCACCTGGCGGATCATCTCGCCGTATTCACTGGGGATCGCGTATCCAACCGTATCAGGCAGATTAACCAGAGTGGCGCCCGCGTCTACAACAGCCTCTACTACCTGGCACAGATAGTCGAGGTCGCTCCGGGATGAATCTTCCGCGGAGAACTCAACTTCCTCGCAGTAGCCCTTAGCGCGCTTGACCCCGGCCACTGCAATATCGAGAGCCTCATCGCGTGTCTTCCTCAGCTTCTTCTCGAGGTGGATGTCAGAGGTTGCAAGGAACAGATGGATCAGCGGCTTTTTGGCGTACTTGAGGGCTTCCCAGGCACGGTCAATGTCGCCGGCGGCAGCGCGGCACAATCCCGCAACAGCGCTCGTTTTGACGGTCTCCGCAACAGCCCTCACAGCCTCGAAATCCCCGGGAGAGCTGATCGGGAAGCCCGCCTCGATAACATCAACCTTCAGCCGAGCGAGCTGGCGAGCAACTTCCAGCTTCTCCTCTATGTTCATGCTCGCCCCGGGAGACTGTTCGCCGTCCCGCAGCGTCGTATCGAATATGCGAATCCGTCTAGCCATTCTTCTGTCCACCTTGGATTGAGGCCACGGGCCGTGCTCCGGGACGAGACGCAGTCCCAGAGCATAGCCCTACTTACTTACGCTTCGGGGCACACGCCCGCGAAGCATAGCGTTAACTACAGATAGTTACTTCTTCTTTGCGATCCAGGGCATCATTTCGCGAAGCTGCGAGCCGACTTCCTCAATCAGGCTCTCGCGGCTGTGTCTTCGCGATGCGTTCAGGGTCGGTCTGCCAGCCTGATTTTCAAGAATCCACTCCCTGGCAAACTCGCCGGACTGTATCTCGCTCAGGATGTATCTCATCTCTTCCCTGACGTCCTCATTGATGAGCCGAGGGCCGCGGCTGTAGTCGCCATACTCTGCCGTGTTGCTGATAGAGTATCTCATATAGTCCATGCCACCCTCATACATCAGGTCGACGATCAGTTTGAGTTCGTGCAAACACTCAAAGTAAGCGATCTCGGGCTGATAGCCGGCCTCAACCAGAGTCTCGAAGCCCGCCTCCACCAGCGCGGTGCATCCGCCGCAGAGCACTGCCTGCTCACCGAACAGGTCGGTCTCCGTCTCTTCCTCAAAGGTGGTTTCAAGAACGCCGACCTTGGTCGCGCCAAGTCCACGGGCATAGGCAAGAGCGGTATCCTTGGCTTTGCCGCTGGCATCCTGATAGATGGCGATCAGAGCGGGCACGCCCGCGCCTTCGGTGTAGACCCGGCGAACGAGATGGCCGGGGCCCTTGGGCGCGACCATGATTACGTCAACATCCGCCGGAGGAACGATCTGCCCGAAGTGAATGTTGAAGCCGTGCGAGAACAACAGTGTCTTGCCGGCGCTCAGGTTCGGCTCCACCTCGGCCTTGTAGACCTTGGGCTGCGTCTCGTCCTCGGTGAGAATCTGGATGACGTCGCCCTGCTTGGCGGCCTCTGCCGCGGTCACAGGCTTGAAACCGTGCTCGACAGCCAGCTTGTAGTTTGCAGTTCCCTTGATGTCGGCGACGACTACATCAACTCCGCTGTCGCGCAGGTTCTGAGCCTGAGCGTGACCCTGGCTTCCGTAGCCGATGATCGCAACCTTTTTTCCCTTGAGAACGCTAAGTTTTGCGTCCTTGTCATAGTATACTTTAGCAGGCATTTGTATCCTCCAGTTTGCCTTGTTGGCAGGTTCTTCCTGCCTCGACTGTTTACTTACTCGAAAACACTACGTTGCGATGCTAGCGCTCGCCACGCGTCCCTGTCCTCACACGCGAAATCTTCTGCGGCCCCAGTTTGCGCCTGATGAACTTTCGCAGAGCCACACCTATCGCCCCCAGGCAGAATCCGGCAATCGCCATTGCCGCCAACTGCAGCACAAACCCGAGCGCACTCTCCAGACCCATCAAGTCGATAATGCGGCCATACAGCAGCCACATGCCATAGATCACAGTCGGCAACAGACCTATCAGAAATCCACCTGCGGCTCCAAACAGCGGGCCACGCCCGCGAATCCCTGACAAGACCCCAATAATCGCGCCCACAAATGGACCGACCACACCGACAAAAAGCAGCAACCTGTCGACCATATCCGAGGCCGCGTTGCCGTTCACTGCACTTGAGCCATCGCCGTGTGTGGACCGCGAGCCAGAGCAATCTTCCCTGTGCGCACCACTTCCATTATTCCAAACGGCTTCAGCAGTGTCTCCAACGCGTCCACTTTGTCCACATTGCCTGTGACTTCGATGGTGAACGAGCTATCGGATATGTCGATTATTTTCGCCCGGAAAATGTCGACTATCTGCATGATCTCCGCACGCTGGCTGGACTCTGCGTTGACCTTGATCATTGCCAGTTCACGCTCAAGTATGGGTATCTCGCTGTAGTCGATTACCTTGATCACGTCAACCAGCTTGAATGTCTGCTTGTTGATCTGATCCAGAACTGAATCATCGCCGGTGACGACTATCGTCATACGGCTGACAGTCGGGTCATCGGTGATGCTGACCGCAAGCGACTCAATATTGAACCCTCTGCGTGCAAAGAGCCCAGACACTCTCGCCAGCACGCCCGGCTTGTTTTCCACAAGGGCTGTTATCGTATGCTGCATCTTGTCGTGCATATATCGTTCTGCCTTTCGTAACACTGCCACTACACTGCCACTCCGAACGCTACGCCGTCACTCGGAATGCAGTGAGGAATCTCCGCACCGCAAGAGCAGATTCCTCGCGTTGCTTCGGAATGACATGACACACACTGTCATTCCAAACGCAGAGAGGAATCTCGAGCGTCCTACTTGGGCCGGTTAACCATCATCTCTTCGATGCTCTGCCCAGCCGGAATCATCGGAAACACGTTCTCGTCCCGACTGATGCGGAAGTCAATCAACGTTGGCCTGTCGTTCACCTCCATCGCCTTTGCGAGAGCCGCATCGATCTGGCTCATGTTCTCGACCTTGATCCCGACCGCGCCATAGGCATCCGCCAATTTCACGAAATCCGGCTGGTAGGATATATCCACTCCCGAATAGCGGCTGTTCCAGAAGAGTTCCTGCCACTGCCGCACCATACCCAGGAATCCGTTGTTCAGCAGAATTATCTTGATCGGGAGCTTGTGTTCACATGCGGGCGCCAGCTCCTGAAGAGTCATCTGAAAACCGCCGTCACCAACAATCGCGAACACGTGGCTGTCTGGACATCCTACCTGCGCGCCCAAAGCCGCCGGGAACCCATAGCCCATCGTCCCGAGACCGCCGCTGGATAGGAACTGCCTGGGCCTGGTAGTCTTGTAGTAGAGCGCAGTCCACATCTGGTTCTGGCCTACGTCGGTTGCGATGACCGCGTTGCCCCCGGTGGCCTCCCAGACCTTCTGTATAACACACTGTGGGAAGACACGGGTGTCATCGGTGGGACAGACCAGCGCATATTCGTTCCGCCACTTGACTATCTGCCGGTTCCAATCCGTCTCATCGCGCTTCGCGACGCGCTTTGTAAGCCTCTTGAGCACTTCCTTGCAGTCACCCGCTATGGCAACGTCCACGGCGACAGTCTTACCGATCTCAGCAGGGTCAACATCGACGTGGATCACCTTGGCCTTCTGAGCGAATGCTGCCAGTTTGCCGGTTACACGGTCATCAAATCTCGCGCCCACAGCAATCAGCAGATCGCAGTTGTGGACGGCATGGTTGGCATAGGCAGTACCGTGCATTCCGAGCATGCCCAGGGAATGTGCGTGAGTCTCGTCAATGGCGCCCTTTCCCAGAAGAGTCGTGGTGACTAGTATGTGCGTCTTCTCTGAAAGCTCTCTGAGTTCATCGGAGGCATTGGCCGATATCACGCCCCCGCCGACATACAGCACCGGTCGCTGCGCCGCGTTGATTAGCTGCGCGGCCTTGTCAATAGCCGAATCGTCGATCTGAACTTCCGGCTCGTATCCACGCATCTTGACTTCGCTCACCGGCTCATAGTCGACTTCCGCAAGCGAAACATCCATTGGAATGTCAATGAGCACTGGACCAGGCCGACCGGTGGTGGCGACAAAGATCGCCTCCGCTACCACACGGGCCACGTCCTTGACGTCCTTCACAAGATAATTGTGCTTCGTCACTGGCATAGTAATGCCGGTTGTGTCCGCTTCCTGGAAGGAGTCTTTGCCCAATGCAGCAGTCTTCACTTGACCGGTGACTGCCAGAACGGGGACACTGTCCATGTAGGCCGTGGCCAGACCGGTAACCAGGTTCGTCGCCCCAGGGCCGGACGTGGCAAAACACACGCCGATCTTCCCGGTTGCGCGCGCGTAACCGTCCGCAGCGTGGGCCCCACCCTGTTCGTGGCGCATGAGCATGTTCTTTACGTCAGTCCGGCCGTAGAGGGCGTCATATATCGGAATCATGACACCACCTGGGATGCCGAAGACTATCTCGACTCCGTGGTCGGCCAATGACTGTATAAGTGCGCCGGCTCCGTTTGTCTTCAAATCAGATACTCCTTGGACAGAATGCCAGTCAGTTCAGTCTACAGGTCGGACAAGTCTCACGCTACGCTTCGGGACGAAGAACGGTCCCGAAGCATACGCTAATTATGCGTAGGGCGGACATGTATCGGGAACAAGTTCCCGATACACCGGCTGAACCCTTATTCTACAATCGCTCCCTTTGCGGCCGAGGACACCATTCGCGCGTACCGCACCAGGTAACCCTGCTTAACCCGAGGCTCGGGCGCTTTCCACTCGGCTCGCCGCCTGGCAAGTTCCTCGTCGGACAAGTCAACCGACATACTCTTGCCGGCAATGTCTATCTTGATGACGTCGCCATCTTTGAGCAGCCCGATCGGGCCGCCAGCAGCCGCCTCGGGCGAAACGTGCCCGATGGCCGCACCTCGGGTTGCGCCACTGAACCGACCGTCAGTGATAAGGGCGATGTCTTTGCCCATTCCAAGGCCGGAGACCGTCGCCGTTGCGGTCAGCATCTCCCGCATACCTGGGCCGCCTCTGGGTCCCTCGTTGCGAATGACGATGACCGTGCCCTTGCCAATCTTGCCGTCCAGCAGAGCCTTGACCGCGTCATCTTCACCCTCAAACACCATCGCCTTGCCCTCAAACAGCCACGCCTCCGGCTCCACGGCCGATTGTTTGACAACCGCGCCATCCGGGCACAAGTTGCCACGCAGCACCGCAAGGCCGCCAACCTCGTGATACGGGCGGTCGATGGGGTGGATCACGTCCTCATTCCGTATCTTCACACCCTCAAGGTTTTCACCAAGAGTCCTTCCGGTTACGGTCTTGACCGAAAGATCGACAAGCCCCTTCTTCGCAAGCTCGTTCATCACCGCCGGCACTCCGCCGGCCTCGTCGAAGTCCTGCATGTGGTGGATAACCTGCTTCGATGGATCGTCGGACGGGTGCGCTATCGCCGGGCTGAGAGTCACCACGTGCGGTGTCTTCGCGCTGAGATCATTGAGCACGTCCAGGTGAAAATCGATTCCTGCCTCGTGAGCAATCGCGGGCACGTGCAGGGTTGTGTTCGTGGAACAACCCAGAGCCAGATCAACAGCCAGTGCATTCCTGAAAGCCGCATCGGTCATAACGTCGCGAGGCCGTATGTCTTCGTCGATAAGCTCCATTATCTTCATTCCTGCGTGTTTGGCAAGGCGAATCCGCTTCGCGTGCACCGCGGGTATGGTGCCGTTACCAGGCAGTCCCATTCCAAGAGCCTCGGTCAGGCAGTTCATGGAGTTCGCAGTAAACATCCCGGCGCAGCTTCCGCAACCCGGACAGGCGTTCTCCTCCATTTCACACAGGTCCTGCTCGGTGATCTTGCCGGCAAGCACTGCTCCGGCACCCTCAAATAGTTGCGTAACCGATATGTCTCTTCCGCGGAACCGGCCCGCCATCATAGGCCCGCCGCTGAGGACAATAGTCGGCACGTTGACTCGTGCCGCAGCCATCAGCATACCGGGCACGATCTTGTCGCAGTTGGGTATCAGGATGAGAGCGTCGAACGCGTGGGCCTTGGCCATACACTCAATCGAATCGGCGATCAGTTCTCTGGTAACCAGGGAGTAACGCATGCCTTCGTGCCCCATGGCGATCCCGTCGCACACGCCGATTACGCCGAACTCCATCGGCGTCCCGCCGGCCATTCTAACACCGGCCTTGGCGGCTTCAGCGATCTTGTCCAGGTTGATGTGCCCCGGCACAATCTCGTTCCAGGAGTTGGCAATGCCCACCAACGGGCTGAACATCTCTTCGTCGGTGTAGCCCATAGACTTGAACAGCGCTCTGTGCGCCGCCCGTTCGTGCCCCGTTCTTACCACATCGCTTTTCAACTCATCGCCCCCCAAGTTAGCACGTAATTAGCAAAACACCCCTCACTCAAAATGCCTTCTGCATTTTCAGGAGCGAGAGGTTGTCGAGTACTCATATGACCTTAGTTTCAGCCCTGACCAACGACGACGTCGCGGACC
>CAYSLA010000169.1:0-7348 GCA_964431685.1 uncultured bacterium
TTTTCATTCCCTTGTGCGGCGCGAAGCGCCATGATTGACTGAACTTGGTTCAGGACCCATCCCTTCACCGTATGGGTGCCGGATCAAGTCCGGCATGACTTAGTACCAAGCGAGACTGAGCTCTTACGTAGTATCACCGGTCAGATCCATCGTTGCCTTGGGTGGGTGTCAAGACGGTACGCTTCAATCTCGGATTGTCACTGCGTCGGACGCCAGACGCTCATTCCACCCGACTCCCCTTCACGCCTTGCCGGCGCTGCCGAGTTCGTGCATCCATTTTGCAGTGGTCTGTTTTACCGCGGATTTTGCATCCATCAGAGCGTGGGCATACCAGCCTTTGCCGTCTTTGGACTGCTCGAATTGCGCGATTGCGTTGAGGAATGCCCTGGCCAGTTCGCTTGCTACGTTTACTTTGCTCACTCCAATTCTGATGGCGGTCTGGAGCTGGTCGGGTGGAGTGCCTGAGCCGCCGTGCAGGACCAGCGGGACGCCGGTTGCGCTTCGAATCGCTTCCAGGCGCTCAAAGTCCAACACCGGACGTTGTTTGTAGAGGCCGTGGGCGTTGCCGATCGCTGATGCGAGCGCGTCTATTCCGGTTCGCCCAACAAACTCGGCCGCCTTGTCAGGCTCGGTGAGGGACGCCTCCGCATCGCCCTCGACTGTCGCATCGTCCACGCGCCCTACAGCTCCAAGCTCACCTTCGACCGTGACCCCTTTGGGGCGCGCCAGGTCTACAACAGCTCGTGTAAGGCGAACGTTCTCCTCGAAGTCGCAGCGCGAGGCGTCCATCATCACGGATGGAAAACCTGCCTCAATACACTCCTTAACAAGCTCGATGTCAGTTGCGTGGTCGAGGTGCAGGCACACCGGCACATCGACTTCATCCGCAACCCATTTCGCTACGTCAACCACCATCTTCGTCCCAAGGAGCGGTATCTCCCACGGGCCGATTATGAAGATTATTGGAGACCTCAGCTCAGTTCCAGCTTCGGCCACTGCTTGAGCGGTTTCCGCGTTGCAGAAGTTGAATGCGCCTATCGCATAGTGTTTCTTTTGCGCCTCCTCAAGAAGAGGATTCAGACCGACTAGTTTCATGTTCATAGCTCCTGTTCTCGGGAATGATTCATCTCCCACCTTCTACGCTTTCCACAACGGGCTCATCGGCCAATATGACTTCGACCCCTGCATTCCGAAATGACTCCACTACGGCTGGATCCGCTCTGCAGTCCGTGACAAGGGTGTCGATCTGTTCGCAAGACGCCACTCTGTACGGCGAGAACAGACCAAGCTTGGAGTAGTCCGCGACCACCACAAGCCGATGCGAAGATTGTATCATTGCCCTCTTGGTTTGTGCGGTCAGCGGGTTTGGCGATGTTAGGCCTTCGTCAGGCGATACCGCGTCGGCACCCAGTATCGCAACATCCGACCAATACTGCATAATCTGATGTTCGGCCATTGGCCCGGTGTTGGTTCCGGTCGTGGCGCTCATCTCGCCGCCGATCATCAGCAGGGTGACCTGCTCACGGCTTGCCATCTCCCGCGCAACGTCAAGCGAGTTGGTGATGACCGTCAGATTAGCGGCCATAATGTGCCTAGCAACCTGATAGGTGGTGAACCCGCCGTCGATCATCAGCGTATCATCATCGTTGACCAGAAGCGAAGCAGCTCTGCCAATCCATTCCTTCTCGGTAGGATTGAGTCTGCGGCTCTCGGCAATTGTCGGGCCGACCCGCACGTGCGGGAACGCCGTCGCCCCGCCTCTGGTTCTCTTGATAAGTCCCTTGCGGTTTATCCGGGCTAGATCGCGCCTAACGGTGGTCGGCGAGATGTCGAGCGCCAAGGCAATCTGTTCGACAGTCGCGCTTCCCTGGGCGTCGACCAGGTTGATGATCTGCTCCCATCTCTCCGGGATGATCCTGCCATTCATCAGACCGCACCTCCGAAACCTGCATAGCACCAATATAGCAGGCTGTTGACCGTTTGTCAAGCGATAATGAGCGATACATGCACGATAGGATATGTTATTGCCCATATATTGCCCCTTATCAAGAACAACTAGACCAGTTCACGCTTGACGCAGGGAAGGCGCAGTGCTACAATCAGATGCACGCAAAGTCTGGATAGCTGGAGAAATGATGAGAACACAGACACCGATTGTTGCCGGGGCCGGAGTATGCTGCGTAGACCACATGTTCGTCACGCCTCAGATACAGTGGGGCGACAGTGTGCATATGAGCGACTACATGGTCCAGGGCGGCGGCCTTGTAGGCACCGCTATCGTCGCGTGTGCAAGACTGGGCGCGCAATGCGACCTGTTCACCCTGCTTGGGGATGATAGCGTCGGGGAGGAGATTGTCGCCGAGCTTGTCGCCGAAGGAATACCGCCGGATGGCATTCGTAGAATCAAGGGCGGCAGTAGCCCCTTCAGCTTCGTGCACATTGACAAGGACAGTGGCGAGAGAACGATATTCCACCACGAGGCGTCAGGTCTAAGCTTTGACCCTGGCGAGTTCCCAAGCGAAAGAGCCGTGACCTGGGATGCTCTGCTGGTTGACTCGTACTACCTTGATCTCGCGATGGCTGCCGCGAAGGCAGCTCGGCTGCACTGCGTGCCAGTGATCGCTGATATCATTCCAGAACCCACCAATCGTGAGCTTATCGAACATGTGGATATACTCATCGCTCCAAAACACTACGCTAGCCAGTTGGGCCTTGAGGATGACCTGCCAAAGGCTCTCGATGCCATTCACAGCCTCGGACCGACCACTGCTGTGATAACTCTCGGCGCCGAAGGGTGCGTGTTTTCGAGTCCCGAGGGAACTGGCAGAGGCGATGCGTTCAGCGTGGAGGTGGTTGACACCACAGGTGCCGGAGACACGTTCCACGGTGCGTTCGCGTACGGAACTGCACGGGGATGGGACATCGCAAAGTGCGCGGAGTTTGCGTCAGCGGTAGCAGCCATCAAGTGCACAAAGACCGGCGGCCGAACAGGTCTGCCCTCGCTGTCACAGGCAACTAAGTTCTTGAAAGAGCGAAGCGGTCTTGACTGGTAGGTGTTGTCCGTGCAGTCCGCGAGTCTTGCATCTGCAGAGGAGATCGCCCGCACGGAATTCATACCCGTTCAAACACCGTCCATTGGATGTCTCGCCGAAGCACGCCGCATACTCCTATCTCAGAAATCTCTGTTGAAACCGCAGACCCAACCGCCATCAACTACGATGTTGTGTCCGTTGATGTAACTCGCCGAGTCCGAGGCCAGGAAGGCGACAGCATCCGCAATCTCTTCCGCCTCACCTGGCCGGCCCTGCGGGATGAACGACACAACTCGATTGGCCATTTCTTTGAACGCGCTATCCTCGCCGTAGAACAGTTTGCGGGTGCCTTCAGTCAGCGTTGAGCCTGGAGAGACGCAGTTGACTCGGACTCCCACAGGACCCAGTTCGCAAGCCATAGCTTCTGTCATCTTGATGATGCCTGCTTTGGCGGCTACGAAGCCAACCTGAAGTCGCAAAGCAACCACGCCGGCCACTGATGCGATGTTCACGATGTTGCCGCTTCTCTGCTCGATCATCACCTGGGCTGCCTTGCGGCAGCAGTAGAATGTGCCATTCAGGTCTATGTTCATTATCCGGTGCCAAGTCTCAACGGGGTACTTGTCCGTGGTCACTCGCTCTTCTTTGGTGCCTGCGTTGATGCCGGCGTTGTTGACCATTACATCAAGTCGCCCGAACCTGCTGACAGCCTCATCAATCAGGTGATTGACCTGATCGATATCGCTGACGTCACAGGGGATGAATACTCCACCGAGATCCTGGGCGGTCTTCACGCCGGCTTCCTGCTGGACGTCGGATACCACGACTCTTGCCCCGTTGGAGGCGAATAGTGTGGCGATGGCCTTGCCAATCCCGCCTGCCGATCCGGTGATGATGGCGACTTTGTCTTGCATGTTAAACCTGCTTCGTTCAGTCATCTCCATCCACCTCGCGATAAGTTGTTCCCCAAGCCTCCAGACGCATGTCGTACATCTCATTCGCGCCTTTGGCGGGTTGCCCTGCCCAGACGGTGAACAGTTCGAGAGGCTCGCTGTCGTCCTCATTGTGAACCGCGTGGAACGTACCTCCGGGGATAAACACTACCGTTCCCGGGTTGAGTTCATACGTCTGACCCGCCATGTCCAGCCTGGCGTGGCCTTTCAGGATGATATAGAGCTCGTCGTGCCCTTCGTGAGCAGCGCCCGGTAGTGCTTTTCCGGCCTCCACAACACCGTGATTCACTTGTATCCCCTCACTGCCGCAGTTGAACACGTCAATCAGCATGCGGGACGTGTACAGACCCTCGCATCCAGGTGCGATGAATGGCATGACATTCTCCGGATGAACAACTTTTGCGTGTGCCATTGGATATCCTTTTCAGCCTCCAACAAAAATAGCGTAATTATGAGGACTACAGTCACCTGCTGTCGAACTCTATGTACTGGACACAGAATAGACTATTCAGAGTGCCTGCGGAGAGGATACCATATATGCTTGCGACTGTCCAGCGTTCGGCATCCCGCGCTGAGTTTCCACACATCACAGAGGACCGTTGATGCTACACAGTTTCCCGTACAGCGAGTTTCCCGATCTTCACATACCGGACTCGTGCCGCGTCGAAGTGTACACGCTGCCCGAACAGCCGCTGGACAAGAGCGATGAACAGACGGTGCGAGACGCGCTGCACTCTCCGATCGGATGCGGAAGACTGAAGGAGATGGTAGGCGCCGGGATGCGAGTGACTATCGCGGTCGACGACAGCAGCAGGTCAACGCGCACCGAGTTGATGCTTCCGCTCGTGCTGGAAGAACTGCGTGACGCGGGTGTGAAGCGCGAGAGCATCACAATCCTGATCGCACTAGGCACGCACCGACCTATGACAAGTGACGAGATGGAAGCCAAGTACACTCCCGAAGTAGTAGCCGGCTATCGAATGGTCAATCCGAGATGGCAAGACCAGAGCAGCTACGTAGAGGTGGGGGTGTCGTCGCGTGGTTGTCCAATCCGCGTGCACAAGGATGTTTCGGATGCCGACTTCGTTGTTGGCATCGGGCAAACCATAGCTCATATGATTGCCGGATTCGGAGGCGGGGGCAAGATCATTGTCCCCGGGTGTGCCGACGGCGACACAGTGGGCGAAGTGCATTGGCTGGCAAACGAAGTTCCTGAAGGGATGCTGTACGCGCAAAGAGAAAACGCGGTGCGTGAAGCTATCGATGAGTTCGCATTGAAGGCCGGACTCAACTTCATATTGAACGATGTACCGCACGGGGACGGACACCATCTCGCCGGAGCATTTGCCGGACATCCGATTCTGGCGCACAAAGCCGCGTGCGAAGCTGCCCTGCGGATGTGCGAGGTGAAGATTCGGGAGAAAGCTGATATAGTTGTCGCAGATGCCTATCCGGCCGACCTGGACTTCTGGCAGGCACTCAAAGGAATGAACGTCGCCTACAGTGCGGTGAAGGACGGCGGCACAGTGATACTCGTAACACCGTGCCACGAAGGCGCAAGCTCGCAGCACCACGAGGTTACGTCAATCGGCTATATCCGCACCGAACAGGTGCGGTTGATGGTCGAGCAGGACAAGCTTGATAAGTGCATCGGCGGCAATCTGTTCCTTGGCGCGCAACTGCTGAACAAGGGGCCAGGGATTCTGGTCACCAAAGGAATCACAGAGGACGAAACGCGGTCAATGGGCTTCGCCTGGGCTCCCGACCCGGCTGCTGCCCTTGAACTGGCGCTGGAGAGACACGGTCGGTCAGCAAGCATAAACGTACTCTACAAAGCATCCAAGATGATTTGCACTATACAGTAATCTGAGAGGTACTTATTCGATGGGCAATGGGTTTAGACTGGAAGGCAAGAGGGCACTGGTGACCGGTTCCGGAACCGGAATCGGACGTGAGATCGCGCTGGAGTTCGCACGCCAGGGCGCCGACGTGGTGCTTCACTATTCGCACAGCGCTGCCGGGGCCGAGGAAGCTGTCGACGAGATAAAGGCCATGGGCCGCAAGTCTGTGGCATTCAAAGCTGATTTCTGTGATGTCGACCAAGTGCAGGAACTTGGCCGTCAGGCAATTGCTTTCCTCGGAGGGGTCGACTGCCTTGTTAACAACGCCGGTGTCACTTTCAACAAGCGCTTTCTGAAAGTCACACGTGAGCAATTTGATACCACCTACAACATAAACATCCGAGCTCAGTTCTTTCTCACACAGGTGGTTGTGGAAGACATGCTCACACACGGAGGGGGATCCGTCGTAAACCTTACGTCTGTGCACGGCATCTCAGGGGCACCGGAGCACTCGGTCTATGCCGGAACAAAGGGCGCGATTATGGCGTACACAAGAACTCTGGCGGTGGAGCTTGCCCACATGGGTGTGCGGGTCAATGCCATCGCGCCCGGAATGGTAGTAGTACCCAACTACTTCAAATCAACGGCATTCAAGCGCGAAGAAACCGAGCAGTTGGCACACGACAAAATCCCCCTCGGCCGTTCTGGAGAACCGGTCGAGATCGGCAGACTGGCGGCTTTCCTGTGTTCGGATGACTCCGGATACATCGTTGGGCAGACAATAGTAGCCGATGGCGGAACGACATCACTGATGTCGCTGATTTCCGACTTCAGAAACGAAGCCACGTCGAGTCTGGGCGGAGGATACGTGCCCGGCATCTGAGTGCGAGACAGTATGCAGCCGGTGCCAATTCGGTTAGATTAGGCACAAAGATGGTGTTGATGTGAGTATAGGTTTGGCTAATATTCTTGAATCCGCAGGCAAGCCAACCAGGGAGTTTGGCTCGCCTGACGGCAGCAAGATACTGGTGTTGCCGTACGGTGGTCGAGTGCTCGGTCTTTTCGCATCAAGCAGCGCCGAGAACTTCTACTGGACGCATCCTGCCCTGGCTTCAGTGGAATCCGCGAGAGGGTTCTACTCCTCCGATCAGTGGCACAACTCGGGCGGTGACCGCACGTGGCTTGCACCCGAAATCGATCTGTTCTTCCCGGACTATCCGAGCCGAAAGACGTACTTCCAACAGCGCGCACTAGACCCCGGCAGTTACGAAGTCGCGGATCACAATGGAGTACTGGAGATTGCCGGCCGGTTCGAGGTCAAGAACTACCGGACAGGCCGGCTGATTTCACTCGAAATATCCAAACGGATCGGCCCCGCACTCAATCCGCTTCGATACGAGCGCGCACTGGATGTAAGCGATGTGGAATACGCGGGCTATACCCAACGCACCTTGCTGAAGATCGCAGATGGTGGCGAGCATTCGCGGATCGGGCTCTGGAGTCTGGTTCAGATGCCGCACGG
>CAYSLA010000170.1:0-7246 GCA_964431685.1 uncultured bacterium
AGGGGGAGGTGTGAAGAACTGAGCCGCCTGGTCGGCGGACGGGCGTGGCGCAACGAGCCACTCGCAAACAGAACCACGATTGGAGTGGGCGGACCTGCTGACTGCCTGTTGGAGGTGGAGACGGAGGCAGAACTGTGTTCGGTGATGGCACACGTGCACGAAACATCCGTTCCCTGGTGCGTTCTGGGCGATGGCTCCAATGTCCTCGCATCGGACAAAGGGATCAGGGGTGTCGTAATATGTCTGAAGGGGAGTTTCTTGAAAGTCGAAGTGGATGGGCAGGTTATGACGGCGGGAAGTGCGGTGCGTGTGTCGCAAGCCGCTGATATCGCAGCCAACCATTCGCTAAGCGGACTCGAAGGTGTGGGCACAGTGCCCGGAACGATCGGCGGCGCGATAGTGATGAATGCGGGAACGCACCGTGGGTACATCGGCGAGGTTGTCAGAGAAGTCCGAGTGCTTACTGAAGCCGGTTTGCCGCTGACTGTGAGCCGAGACGAATGCGGATTTTCTTACCGGTCCAGCAGATTTCAGACTGACAGGTCGTTTATAGTGTCATCATGTGTGTTCGATCTTGTGCCTGGCAACGGTGAGCAGATTCGCGAGCACCTGCTTGAGGTCAGGACGCACAGAGCGCACAGTCAGCCGCGGGGCGCCAGCGCAGGATGCTTCTTCAAGAACCCTGAAGGAGGGAGCGCCGGCAAGCTTATTGAGGCTTCCGGCGGCAAAGGACTGCGAGTGGGTGGCGCGATGGTTTCGGACATCCACGCGAATTTTATCGTGAACACGGGGGACGCGACGGCCTCGGAGATCAGAGAGCTGGCGGAGACCGTTCGCGAGCTTGTGCGAACCAGGCAGGGAGTCGAACTGGAATACGAAGTCAGGCTGGTGGGTGAATGGTAAGAGAGGGGCGCAGACTTAGAGTAGCTGTGTTGATGGGGGGGCTTTCATCGGAAAGATGCGTCTCGCTGTCAACGGGCAAGCAAATACTGGACAATCTGGACCCGAATGTGTACGATGTCTACGGGGTTGACGCGGCAACCATACCAGGCACCACCTTGAAGCCACAGGAGAGCGCGCTTTGCGAAGTCGAGGACTTGGCCAGGGCGCGGGATGCGCTACTTGGGTCAGTTGAACTCCGCCCGCTTTCTTCAATAATGACCAATGATCCGGCGGTCCGGCCGGACATAGTGTTCATTGCTCTGCACGGAAGTTATGGCGAAGACGGGACCGTGCAAGGCATGCTGGAACTGCTGGGAATTCCATACACCGGTTCCGGCGTGCTGGCTTCTTCGCTGGCGATGGACAAGTCTATGGCCAAGAGTGTGATGGCGGCCAGAGGAATACCTGTGCCGTGTTCGGTGGATTTCGTGTGCCGCGATGGACGATGGAACGAAGCGTACGTACGCAATGAGACCGACTCGATGGGCTATCCTGTTGTAGTTAAGCCCAGTCGCCAGGGGTCTACGTTTGGCACCACAAAGTTGGACAGCAGCGAGTTTCTGGCCGAGGCTGTGGAAACAGCCGCAAGGTACGATTCGCGCATTCTTGTTGAGCAGTATGTATCCGGAACTGAACTAACCGTCGGCGTGCTGGGCAATGGTGAGCCGCATCCTCTGCCGGTGATCGAGATAGTGCCAACAGGCGGCTTCTATGACTATGAATGCAAGTATAAAGATGGAGCCACTCAGGAGATTGTCCCGGCTCGTATTAGCGGTGAAGACACTGCGCTGGCCCAGGATCTTGCGGTGCGCGCCCACTGGGCGCTCGGATGCCGGGGCATTTCGAGAGTTGATATTATCAGCGGACCGTCGGGAATGAGAGTGCTGGAGGTCAACACGATACCGGGAATGACTCCAACCAGTCTACTCCCCAGAGCTGCCGAGGCGGCCGGAATCAGATTTGGGAAGCTGCTGGATATGATCGTCGAATACGCTTTGGAGGAGGGTTCGGACAGATGAGAGTCCCAAAGAACACTGTCAAGAAGACGGTTCACCACAAAGTCCGATACAAGCCAAAGAACAGACCGAAGCCAAACTGGAGGTTTCTGTTGTGGTCGTTCCTGGTGGCCGCAGTGTTGGGAGTGGCGGGGTCTTTCGCACTTCAGACCGACATCCTCAGGGTAGAGAACATCAAGATTGTGGGCGTGCGTTTTGCAGACCGGGGACTCGTGCAGGACGCTGCCGATCAGCTCGAGGGGCAGAATATTCTTGTTCTCCGCAAGTATGCCGTAAGCAGGAAGTTGACGGGGGTCAAGGAAATTGCCTCGGTTGCTGTTCGGCGTGATTTCCCGAACACCGTAGTTGTGCGCGTTACTGAACGCACTCCGTTCTGCGTGCTTGCGCGAAACGGCAGCTATTGCGTGATGGACACCGAAGGATACCTTTTCCACAAGACCAATGGAACGGTCAAAGGCATACCCACTGTACACGTGCCGGGCAACCTGCCCCTGAATGAAGGCTTTGCGGCCACCTCGGGCGACATATTCGAGTGTACCAAGGCTCTGGAGCTCGCAGAAAAAAAACGTTTGCCAGTAATCAAGATTTCTATTGACCTTGACGGCGATATGTGCTTAAATATGGTAGGTGGTTTGGTGGTGAAGTTGGGCCAGCCCGAAGACATCCCTAGAAAGATGTCAATACTGAAGACTGCTCTGGTTCTTCGTCCTTCCATTTCGCGGGAAGCTGCTTACATAGACGTGAGTTGCCCACGCTTTCCCGTTTGGAAGCCGAAGAGCCCGGACATCGCTGCATCGTGAGTATCTAGTAAGGAAAGTGCATTCGGATGGCAAGCATCTCGCCGCACGCGCGTGGCAAGTCCTGGCTGTTTCAGATCACGGCGCTTTGTATAGTGCTGGGAATGCTGCTGGCATTGTCGCTCAGAACACAAAGGCAGGTTGCCACGGAAGGCAATCCTCTGCATCTTCTGGACGTGCGGGCGGCCCTGAGAATTACGAAAGACGCCAATCACCAGTTGCAGAAGGACCTTGCTGCTGCTAAAGCTGAGAACGAGAAACTGGCTCGGCAACAGGCAGCGGGGCTGAGCAGCGCTCAGAGTCTGGAGCGCGCTCTTGATGAGGCAAAGATGCTCGCAGGTTCGGTTGCGGTCAAGGGGCCGGGGGTGCTTGTCACTCTGCACGACAGCCCCAAACTCAGCCCGACCGCCAGCACCAGCGACATGCAGAACTATATAGTGCATGACTACGACCTGAGGGCTGTAGTTAACGAGTTGTTTTCCTCGGGTGCGGAGGCAATCAGCATCAACGGACACAGGCTTGTCGCGAGCTCTTCGATCCGGTGTGTTGGAGCAGTGATACTGGTAAACTCGGTTCAGGCCGCTCCACCTTACTTGATAAAGGCTGTCGGCAAACCTGACGTCCTGGAAAAATCGCTTACTCTGCCGGGAGGGGCTGCCGACGGGCTCTTCCTCCTTGATATGGTTGAGGTAAAAAGGATGCCTGAGCTGATCGTGCCTGCGTTCAAAGGCAGCACAAGATTCGTGTATGGCAAGCCGGTGGAACAAGAGCAAGACTGACGCACGAGGGCGCATTGGCGTGATGAAGCACGGGAATTAGGAGTCGAAGTCGGGGATGATGATTTGGATGCCCGTCGCCGGGCTGATTCTGGGTTTCATGGTATTCTGGCTGCCCGTACGGCTCCCGTCGAACTACGGCAGCTATCTGTCACTGGCAACTCTTGCCGGGTTGGACACCGTTTTCGGTGGGATAAGGGCTGGTATCGAGGGCAAGTTCCACGACGATATCTTCATTTCGGGCTTTGTTGTAAACACGGTTCTTGCAGTTGCGCTGGCCTATGTTGGGGACCAGATTGGGGTTGACCTGTTTCTTGCGGCAGTGGTTGTTCTGGGAGGCAGGGTGTTCCTCAACCTGTCACTCATCCGCAGATATTGGCTGACGCAGACTAGCCTGACAAAGAAGCGAGAAGGGTAAGGGAACATTTGGCGGAAAAAGAGTTCATAGCCGGACTGGATATTGGCACCACCAAGACCTGCTGCGTGCTCGCAGAACTTGATGTGCGAGACTGCTCGATCGAGATAGTCGGCGTGGGAGTGGTTCCATCCAACGGCGTCAAGAAGGGCGTTGTGGTGGACTTGGACAACACCACAGAATCCGTGAGACTGGCGATAGAGAAGGCGCAGAACATGGTCGGCAATATCGCCATAAGATCCGTAGTAGTCGGGGTCACCGGCGAGCACGTCTCATCGCTCAACAGTCCGGGAGTGGTGGCCATAACGGGCCACGAAAAAGAAATAAGCTCGTCGGACGTTGAGAGAGTTATTGAGCAGTCCAAAGTAATCGTTCTACCGCCGGAACGCGAGATCATTCATGCCATTCCGCGCGGGTTTACGGTTGATGGGCAAGACGGCATCAAAGACCCCGTGGGCATGTCGGGCAGTCGGCTGGAGGTAGAAACCCACATTGTAACTGGGGCGTCCAGCTTCGTCGACAACGTGGTTAAGTGCGTGCAGAGGGCCGGCTATTCGGTTGCAAACACACTCTTGGAGCCGATAGCCACTGCAGAGGCGGCCATACTGCCCGCGGAGAAAGACCTCGGTGTTGCGCTTGTTGACATCGGAGGTGGAACCACCGATGTAACGGTGTTCACCAATGGCCAAATACTCTACACATCGTCCCTGCCGGTCGGCGGATGCTTCCTGACCAAGGACATCTCGATCGGCCTGCGTGCCGGAATTGAAGAGTCCGAGCGCGTGAAGCTGACTCACGGCTGTGCGATGGTGAGCATGGTAAAGGATGATGAGGTCTTTGAGATTACCAGTCTGGGTGCGGATTCTCCCAGAGAGCTCCCCGTAGAGCTGCTCGCCAGAATCATCGAACCCAGGATGCAGGAGATATTCCAGTTGGTAAGCCAGGAGCTTGCAAAGGCTGGAAACCGGGAGCCGCTGTCCGCAGGCATCGTGCTTACGGGCGGCGGGGCGCTGCTACCGGGCGTTTTGGAGATGGCAGAGGATGTTCTAGATCTTCCTGCCAGAATGGGCAAACCGGAGAATGTCGGCGGACTAAACGACGCTGTTGACGGGCCGGCGTTCACGGCTTCCGTCGGCCTCGTGCTGTTTGCCGCACGCGAACAGGCAGAGATGCTGACGGTGAGCCGCAGACTGACTCTGATCCAGTGGTTGAAAAGACTTATTGGGCGGTTCTTTAGCTAACTTACGAGTAAGATGGGGTGCGATACGATTGTCACGCCTCATCGGGAAGACGAGGAGACTGATCGGAAGATGAGCATTTTGGGTGATAACATGGCTAATATCAAGGTTATCGGTGTCGGCGGCGGAGGGGTTAATGCAGTTAACCGCATGATCAGCTCGGGAGTTACAGGGGTTGAGTTCGTAGTGATGAACACGGACCACCACGTTCTCGAACTGTCACCGTGCAGAGCCAGGCTGCAGCTTGGACCGAACACATTACGCGGCCTCGGAGCTGGCGGAGACCCCTGCCTTGGCCGAGCGGCGGCTGACGAAAGTCGCCCGGAGATCAGACGGATTCTCGAGGGCGCAGACATGGTGTTCATTGCTGCCGGAATGGGCGGCGGCACTGGAACTGGGGCTGCTTCGGTCATTGCCGAGATGAGCCGCGAGGCAGAAACACTGACGGTGTCCGTGGTAACGAAACCATTCTTCTTTGAGGGGCCGCAGCGGTCGTCGGTGGCCGACTCGGGTATCAGCGAGTTGCGGGAGCAGGTCGACACGCTCATCGTGATCCCGAACGACCGGCTTCTGAGCGTTGTTGATAAGCGGGCACCCCTCACCGATGCGTTTACTGTTGCTGATGACGTGCTGCGCCAAGGCGTGCAGGGCATTTCCGACATCATCACGATCCCCGGACTCATCAATATCGATTTCAACGACGTTAAATCGATTATGGCCGACAAGGGGACCGCACTGATGGGCATAGGCTTAGCCAATGGTGAGCAAAGGGCGGCGCACGCTGCCGAACAGGCCTGCGCAAGTCCGCTGCTCGAGACAACCATAGACGGCGCGAAGGCGGTCTTGGTCAACATAACCGGCGGCCCTGACCTGATGCTCAGCGAAGTCAGCGAAGCTGCTGAGATCGTCTACAAGGCCTGCGACGTTGATAAGGTCAACGTCATCCTGGGTGCGGTCATTGATCCGGAGATGCAGGAAGGCGTAAAGATAACCGTCGTCGCCACAGGCTTCGATTCTCGTGAACGGCGAGTACTGGTCGAGGCAAAAGCAGGCGCTATGAGCGAGTTCGGGGGCATATCGCAGTTGGAGGGTCCAGTTCTGATAGACTCTGAGTCGGAGTTGGAGATACCGGCATTCCTTCGCCGACAGCACAGGTAGTTTGCGTTGGACCTGAGCAAGGTTCTTACAGCCTCCTATTGGGCGGAGTTTCTGAATGACCACCTAGCAGAGGTTACGCTGGCCACGGGCAAGATTGTGGCCATCGCGATCGGCTACGTGGTCATTCGCTATCTTCTGCTCAGACTGATAGGGCGGTTCGGCAAGGCTGCAGTGAAGGCTGCCAGTCACGAACTGCTGCAGGCGCGACAGGCGAGGATTGCCACGCTCCAGGAAGTGCTAAAGAGTGCACTTGTGTTCGTCACTGGAGCAATCGGGTTCGTGATGATCCTGCAGGCCATTGGAATCAATGTCGTGCCATTGATCGCTACCGCGAGCATAGCCGGTCTGGCGATTGGCTTTGGCGCACAGAAGCTTGTGCGAGACGTCATTAGCGGATTCTTCATTCTGGTCGAGGACCAGTTTGGGGTTGGCGACTACATAACTATCGGGGCCGTGACCGGCCAGGTCGAAGCAGTAGAACTCCGCACCACCCGCATTCGCAGCCGGACAGGCGAGCTCTACACCATCTCCAACGGCGACATCGCGCAAGTATGCAACCTGTCCAGAGGCGGGCTCAGGCTGACGCTGGAGATCGGCGTGCCAGCGGCCAACGATCTGGACCGGGTCAAAGAACTGATAGTCGAGACTGGCCAGCGACTGCGCGAGCAGTTTCCTGAAGGCATACTCTCGGATATAGAGTACAAAGGACCGGTCTCGGTCGTAGCCGCTACGATCAGGCTGGGCGTGTCCTTCGAATGCCTCCCCGAGTGCCGCGACGAGATTACCGCGGCATTCTACGACAAGACAGTCGCTTCGTTCAAGGCCCAATCCATAGCCCTGGCTTAGCCCGCATTATCCACGTAAGAGCTCAGACTATGTGAGAAACCACGTCATCCTGAACTTG
>CAYSLA010000171.1:0-7172 GCA_964431685.1 uncultured bacterium
CTCGTTATTTGCCGATACCGCAAGCGAAACCGTCTCCGGAATACCCATATAGTAGCTCAAGCTTGGCCGAGTTGTGCCGTCAAACATCGGATTGAGTGGATAGTTGTCGTGACTAGTGATGTCACCGGTCGTATTCCACGTTAGCCATGCAGGATCATAGATCGCCGCGGTGTCGAGCATGAACACTGGATGGCTCGAGTCAAGAGACTTTATCTGGGCAGTGCGGGCCACATACTGGTCGTATGTCCAGCCCGTGTTGCCCGGTTCTTCCAACGGAAGCCAGGCAAGAGTCGCGGGATGATTCCTCAGATCAAGTATCTGCTGATCCGTGGGAACGTAGACTATCATCTGCATCCCCGCGCTTGCCGCAGAATCAGCTACGGTGATGCTGGCGGGATACCCCGGCCCTAAGTGCACAGTGTTGAATCCGGCGCCTGCAAACTTGGCGAAAGTCCAGATGGCTCCGCCCACATTACCTTCGTATGCGCTGTAGACCGCCAGTGGAATAAACGAAGTCGACGGGCTATACGTGCTCCTGAGATTGCCACGCCTGTCCGTGTGAGGAACACCATTCTGATAGATAGACTGGACCGCCGAACTGCTCAGCGACCACTGAGGAACTTGTTGCCCGCCACCGATCGCGGCACCAACTTTGAGGCAATCTATGTCTAGGTTAACGCTCGGAACTTGTGCACTGTCCGCGATGAAGTATCGGTCTGCCCGGCATATTTCGCCGTCAAAGATCGCGGGCCTGGTAGCCGCATATACCCCGTCAACATATATGTCTATATCGTTATTGCTCTTATGGTGCAGAACAACTGTGTAGTATGTGCCGCGGCTGAGATCAGCAGCCACAACGCTCGGAGGAGACACGTCATCATTCATCTTCCCCCAACCGAGCGAGAACCTGGAGTGGTCCGAGCCCTGTAGCAGCAGCAAGCTGCAGTCGACCGTTGGACTCCACGAATCACCTGGAGAGTCTGACCGCGCACCCACCAGCAACCCGACCTGCCTGTTCGGCGACTGGGTGCTAAGCGGCTCTCCGGTGCTGAAAGCGTTGACCCGGAATCGCAACTCGGTCGCCCATTCCGTCAATGCGCCGTAAGAGAACCCAGCGGTAGTGTAGATCTCCGTGTAGCTGCCTGAGTCGCCGCCCAGCCATTTCGAGTTGACGTTGCAGAAGTCCGCCATTGGAGATGCGATGCACCCGTCTGGCTCCCCCACATAGTTGGTTCCCCATCCACTCAGGTCTTTGAACTCGCTCTGCCAGACGCTCCCGTTGCTGGCAAGGGTCGCGCCCGAGCCAACCAGGCCGCCGATACGAAAACGGTCCATGTCGATGTTCATCGTAGTGAAGCTCGACGTGTCGGAGATGAAGACCCGCTTTGCCTGCTGGGATCCGGCGTGACTGATAGCCGGCCGCGTGGCGCGAAGAACACCGTTCAGGTAGAAATCAAGATTGTTGTCGGTCTTGTGATGGATTACAAGTGAATGGAAGGTGAACTTGGGGATATCGGTGATCAGGGTCTCAGGCTCGCCACCGAGCATTCCATTCATATCACCCCAGCCGATGGAAAACCAGTTCTCGTTGGCAGGATGCTCCAGCAGAGTAACACAGTAGTCCCTGATTCCGGATATGCTGGTGCTTGTATCCGCCGCGCCAATGAGAAGCCCAACCTGACGGTTGACGCTGCTATCACTGAGTTTGCAGGCGTTCACGCGGAATCTTATCTCGACCGCCCACTGGGTTCTGCTGCCATAGTCAATGGCATCCGAGGTGTATATTTCTGCATTGCATCTGCTGTCCCAGCGTGGCCCGCCAAGGGTGTAGCAGTTCCCCGACGGAGTAACTGTGCCGCCAGTCGGACTACCGACATAGCGGGTAGACCATTGGGTCAGGTCCGACATCTCATCACTGAACACGGAACCGTCACTGCTGACACCTGCCCACGAAACGGACATACTACTCAACACGAGGGCCAGGAGTAACGTTCCCGGATGGTTGAGCAGTCTTATCACTGCGAGCTGCTTCTTAGCCATTTCTACTCTCACACTACCCTATCACCTGATAGCACTCAAGGCTGCTCCTTGGTGGAAGCACTATGAAGCGTGGAGAGGCCGGTGATTCACCTCTCCACGCGTATTTCGACTTAGTTACTGATCTATCGTCGTCTGCGCAAAGCGGAACCCGCAAGCCCCGCCAGGCCCAGAGCCAGAGCGCACATCGAACCCGGCTCCGGCACAGGAGCACCGACGCTCACGTACTCGAGGTCGAAAGCACCATAGGTGTTCCCCGAGGTCTCAAGCAGGCCGATGTATGATGCGATACCAGGAAGCGCGGCCTTGTTCGCGATGAGACTGCCATCGAGGTAGATGTCCACAGTCGCATCCGCCTTATGGTGCATAGACACGGTATACCACTGCGACTTGTAGAGATCGATGGCCAATGCCTCAGGAGCCGTCGTGGAGTTGAAAGCGCCCCAGGTGAGACTGAACACGCTGATGTCACTCCCGTCGGCAAGAAGGAGTCCGTAATCGGCCGTCCAATCGTAGGGCCGTCCGCTCATCCCCACCAGAAGACCGGTTTCTCTCCAGTTGGTCCCGTCAGTCCACGTGAGTCCGCTGCCCCAGGCTCCGTTTACGCGGAACTTGGTCTGGGTAACCCATTCGGTCGCCCCTCCATAATCCAGGGCATTGGTCGTGCACACGTTCAGGTAACCGAATGCGCCGGTGCTGGAGTCGAATCGCAGGATGCCATCCTCCACCCAAGCGCCGGGAGTGCAGTCTGTCTCCTGGATCGTCCACTTAGAGAAGTCACCGAAACCGTCAAAGAAAATCGAACCGTCACTGGTCACGGCATACGCCGGGGACAGTGAACATGCTACCACCATAGTAGCGAGCAACAGGCTGTGAATACTGATTCTTAGCATCGTTTCTCTTCCTTTCCACGCACTTTGGATATCGAAGCACTAATACGTCTGCGGTCTGATCTGGGATCGGCCGCAGAAGACCGCGTCATATTGAGACACGCCTGTCCCGATATGTGACGCGCTCGTTTCGGGACAGGGGTGTCCCGAAACAACTCTATATAACGACAACTGTTACTATTGGCATCACCTCGCTTTGTCGGCCTCGGGCCGGAACGGGGGAGTCCCAGCCCAAGGTTAGCCCGAACCTCTCAATACTATTGCGCCGCAGGCGCCCAGCCCGTCACCAGAAGCCGACGCTCAATATTGCCGCCAGCTTTGTCGCAGGAACTGATTCCCGTCACGCTGACATACGCACCACCAGCCGGCAGCGGTTGGCCGTCCGGAACCGCCACAGTAAGCGCAACACCGGAGCCGTCGCTGACGACGAACGTTGCGCCGGTCGGATTGCTGACCTTACCAGCCGTCTTGACGAGCAGGCCGATGTTGTTCAGGCCGTATGCGCCTGACACGCCCTCCTGAGCGCCAATCGCACCGCCTCCGAGAGCCTTATTCGTCATTGCCAGCGGTTCCAGGGCAGTGCCGGCAGACTCGTGAACTGTGACTGCACTGATGTAGCGCTCGCCCGTCTCAGCGGTGTCTATTGTGCCCGAGACGAACGCCGCGCTGCCAACAGTGGCGGAATATCCTGGCCTCACCACTCGGATGCCGCTGGACCGGTCACTAGACTCGACGTAGAAATAGCCGTGGAAAGCGGCCGTGACCGTGCCGCTGACGCTGACCCACGATCCATCAAGGCCTTCCTTGACCTGGCCAAATGCGGTGGCCGGAGGCAGCAACAGGTGTCTGCCGAACCTTGAGTAGTCACCGGACTTGCCCGTCTTCGTGTTTTCCGAACGCATGCCCGTGTACGCTGAGCTGTCACGCCCGGCAGCAACAACGTCTACGCCGATGACCTGACCGCCCGCGAGCGTGGAAATCACACTGGGCTGAGCGGCGAACTCACCGAAGTACTCAAACGGCGTCATTGCGGCTTCGTAGTAAATCCACATCCCGGACACCGTCGCCGCCGCCTGGAAATTAGCTCCCGCGGGCACCGCGTTTTCGTGCGGTTCGCCGGCGCCGCCGACGTATCCGAGTTGCGTCCAGAATGATGTCAGGGACGGCTTAACGCCCACCGTATACTGCTGAGCCGCCTCGGACAGCGCAAACGACTTGTCAGGGCTTGAACCCGTGGTGTGCAGATAGATTTCCACTGCGTCCCGAGCGTCCCAGTCGGTATAGGTATCCGTGAAATAGTGATCGGTGTCAAGGACCTTGACCGCGACATAAACCCGTTCGCCAGCCTCTCCCCACTTGATGGCATACTCAGAACCGGAATCGATGTCCTGAGGATCGCCGTGGTATATCTGGTCAAGCGGTGCCCAATCAGCGTCCGACCAGTCTGCCAGGGAGCCATCGATCACCACGCTGTCGCTGTATTTGACGTATTGAGGCCTGTCCAGATCGGCCTGACTGTATACGGCTTTAGCGAAAACGCTCGGTTCATACCCGGCAGCCCACGCTCTAGCCGTCACAGTGGTTCCAGGATTCGCCAGGAACGGAGCGGAATAGACCGCACTGGACTCGGTCGGAGTGGTGCCGTCAGTGGTATAGCGGATCGTTGCGCCCTCTGTCGAGCAGGTAATGGTCACCCACTGCGGCAGATAGTAAGTTCCTGACCCAGGGCTTATGGAAGGCGCCGCCACTTTCAGGCCGCCGGACGTGGGAGCTCCGACGCTGATATAGTCAACATCGTAGATGGCGCTGGTGGCAAATGACCCTTCTACCACACCGATGTATTTGGCCTGTGAGTCGCCGCCGAACAGGATTGCCGGCTTCTCACCCAGGTATACTCCATCAAGGAATATCGAGACGTTGCCGTCAACTCTGTGATACAGAACTGCCGTGTACCACTGGTTCTTATTCAAGCCCGTAACCAGCGCCGATGGCGCCGTGGAGTTGAACTCACCCCACGTCAGGTTGAACAGTTCGGAACTCGTGCCAGTTTCGAGAAGCAGACCGTAGTCCGCGGTCCAGCCCGACGGTTTGCTGTTCAGACCTACCAGCAGCCCGGTCTCCCGATACAGATTGTTGCCGGGCTCGTAGTAGCTCAGCGGACCGCCGTAGATCACACGGAACCTGGTTTCTGTAACCCATTCGCCCAGAGTTCCATAGTTCAGAGCATCCGTAGTGAAGAGATTGAGATACATGCCTGTCGTGGAATCCAGATTCAGAATGCTGCCAGCCACAGTTGGCCCGGGTATGCAGTCGCCCTCGTACGTCCACTGAGCCAGGTCATTGAAGTCATCGTAGAACACGGAGCCGTCGCTGGTAACGTAGATGTGATACGTGACGGCTGCCACGGCACTCGGTGCATACCCGACGGCCCAGGCAATCGCCTTAACGGTTGTCCCAGGGCTCGCCACGAATGGCGCGGTGTAGAGCGTGCTGGACTCCGTGGGAGTGCTGCCATCAGTTGTGTATCTGATCGTCGCGCCCGGTGTGGAGCAAGTGATGGTCACCAACTGGTCTCCGGTGTAAGCTCCGGTTCCAGGAGTGATGTTCGGAACAGCCGCAGACAACTCCGTCACGGGAGCCCCGACACTAATGTAGTCGTAGTCGATGTTGCAACTGGTCAGAGACGCGCTCTCAATCAGGTTTATGTATGTCGCCTGAACGCTTCCATCTTTCTCAATTGCGGGCTTGGTAGTTGTATACTCGCCATCCAGGAATATGTCCACAGAACTGTCCGGTTTGTGGTACATCGCCACAGTGTACCACTGGTTCAGGTTGAGGTTCAGAGCCAGAGTCTCGGGCTGGGTGTTGTTTATCCTGCCCCAGTTGAGGTTGAACATGGCCGAGCCGTTTTGCTCCAGCAGCAGGCCGTACTCCACCGTTGTACCGTAGGGTCTGTTCTTCAGACCTACCAGCAGGCCGGACTCGCGCCAGACGGTCGGGGGTTCATAGTAACTAAGCGGATTTCCGCCGATGACGCGGAACCTCGCCTGGGTAACCCACTCACTTGCCCCGCCATAGTTCAGAGGCTCGGTAGTGCAGGCATTCAGATAGATTCCCGCAGTCGTATCAAATTTCGCAATGCCGCCGCTTACAGACAAGCCGGGATTGCAGTCCGTTTCCTGAATCACCCACTTGGACAGATCGTCGAAGTCATCATAGAATATGGAGCCATTGCTCATTATGTTCTGATAGTAAGTGACGCTTGCTGCTGCGCTTGGCGAGTAGCCTGCGGCCCACGACTTCGCGGTGATCGTGGTGCCTGGACTGGCGATGAAAGGCGCGGTGTAGACGGCGCTGGATTCCGTGGGAGTGCTGCCGTCAGTTGTGTACCGGATCGTCGCCCCAGGAGTGGCGCAGGTAATCGTCACAAGCTGGTCTTCCGAGTAGGTTCCGGTTCGCGGCGTGATGTATGGGATCGCGGCCGACGGTCCGGAAGCGGGTAGTCCAACGCTGACGTAGTCGACCTCTATGTATGCCACAGTGGCAAATGAGCCCTCATATATTCCGATGTGAGCCGGCTTGGTGGCCCCAGTGAAAGAGGCTTTGGAGGCTACCAGCGTTCCATCCACATATATGTCGACCGTGTCGTCTGACGTGTGGTGCAAAGTCATGGTGTACCACGCGTTTCTGCTCAAAACGGGGCCAACAATCTCGGGCTCGTTGTCGGGATCATAGAACTTGCCCCACGCCAGGTTGAAAGATTCGCCAGGAACATTCTCCATAAGCAGCATTCCAAAGTCGACCGTCCAGCCTGAACCCACACTGCTCATGCCCATAAGCAAAGCCGTCTCCCTGTTGGTGGACGAAATCGCATTAGCATTGCCGACTAGGAACTTCATCTCTATGACCCATTCCGAGGTACTGCCATAGTTCAACGGGCTGGTGGTGAACACGCCCAGCCAGGACCCAGATCCCGAGTCGTATGACTGGAATTTGAGAATACCGTCACTGACCCACGCACCGGGGTCGCAATCGGTGCTGACTGTCCAGGAGGACAGGTCGTTAAACTCGTCGAAAAAGATGGAACCGTCGCTGCTCACGGCAAAAGCCGAGGACACTGAGCCTGCTACTATCAGGGCAGCGAGCAGCAGACTGCAAGAAACGCTCTTAACCATTGTTCTTTCCTTTCATGGCTCTATGAGATTTCTTGTGGGTAGAGATGCAGTTTGCCGTAGTTAAACAGTA
>CAYSLA010000172.1:0-7156 GCA_964431685.1 uncultured bacterium
GGTCGAGGTATCCGAAGCGCCTGTTGCAGCTTGATAGGTCTATTTTCAAGGGAGTTTTCAACTATGATGTTACGAGTGTATCCCCTGATCATTGTGGCAGCAACAGCGGTCTCGCTGTGCGGCTGTGCCTGTGCTGACGAGATACAGGCGAACCTGGAGAGGGAACGGAATTTCAACGCTGTTCAGATCATCTATCGTGATGGTGTTCCGCACACCGACAAGAATGGGCGAACCCTGATGAAATATGACCCAGAGCGCTCGTTCATGCAGATTGGATCCTGGGGTGCGCCTCTTGGTACTGTCTGGGGAACGGAATATGACTGGGGCGTTCTAAAAGAGGCCGGGTTCAATACGGTCTGGCCGTGGCCCAAACCGGCTGAGACGCTGTTGGAGGCAGGAAAGAAGCACGACCTGCAGATCGTGCTGATGCACGAGCTTGATGAAGCTACGCTGGAGAGTATCAAGGACAATCCTTTTGTTCTAGGAAATGTTTGGAAGGATGAACCCATCGGGGGCGTGGGTAGCATAGACATGGACAAGCTCTTTGGCGAGTTTATGGACTACCGGGAGAAGGCAAAGAAGATAGCTCCGGATTTGAACATCTTCATCAATGATGCTCCGTGGATAATGCCGCCTGCGGCCACGTGGTGGGTCAAGTGGAACACAGCTGGCGATGTCTCGTGCCACGACAACTATCCCATTATGGACCACAGCAAGAGGGCCGAGTCCATAGGATCGGACCCGAACGGCATTCCACAATCTATAGCGTTGGCCGTCGCAGCTAACAAAGAGAAAAAACCCGTTTGGCTCATTGTGGGAGCTTTTGATCAGCCGGGCGAGTACGGGCAGAGCTTCCCATTCAGATACGCTACCCCCGAGCAGTTGCGGGCGTGCGTTTACGCGGGTATCATTCACGGTGCTACGGGCATAATCTATTTCATTTGGGACAGCTATGTCTCACGCGACGGCGGTTGCATCGGAATGTCTCCCAATCCCAAGGCGACTTACACGCCAAACCCGCAGCAGTCAGGCTACACTAAGCCTACTCCTGCAAGCCCCATGCAACTAGCTAAAGCCAGGGCATTGTGGGAGGCTGCCGCGCAGATAAACACGGAGCTCAAGGAACTCACGCCGGCGATCTTCTCGCCGACGGTCGGACCTGAGTTCTCCTACAAGGTCAAGGTGGTGGGCAAATCGCCGAACCCAACCCCCATCCGCACTCTCTTGAAACCGGCGCCGGATGGAGGATACATTCTTCTAACGGTCAATCTGGACGACGCAGTCCTGAAGACAACATACGAGTTTCCCAAGGACATCGTTGCGGCCCACGTATTATACGAAAACCGTATTCCCGAAACGATTGAGAAAGGCACAAAGACTCTCACCCTGACATACGAACCATTTGACACGCACATAATCAGCATCAAGTTGGCTCCGTAGTCACGGGTGAATGCCGAAGACATCGATAACGGGGGGCAGTTTGCTGGCGCCAGCGCCGTCGAACCGCCCCCGTCCGGGCATGCAACGAAAGGTGTGAACGATGAGACTGGTCAATGGACTTCTGAGCATTGAGTTTGACGATGGGACAGGCAGTGTTCGTCAGATCACAGACAGGAAGACGGGCAAGCGGTACCTGAACGACCCACGCGGCTGCCGCCTCGCCAAGCTGATTGTGCCCACTCCCGAGCACACCTCCCGCCCTTTGTATTCGCACGAGGCCGGAGCGCCTTTGACCACCCGGAAAGGCGATACCGTCGAAATCGCCTTTCCTGAGTTGCTGTATCGTGGTGAGCAAACCGGAGTGTTTCTGACTGTGAGGGTGCGTCTTCCTGAGGGAAGTCCGGAAGCACTCTTCTCGGCCGAGATTCGAAATGAGAGCCCGTACCGGGTTCACGAGCTCTGGTTTCCGTGGCTTGGTGGCCGTTTCAACAGGCCGGGCAAGTCGCGCGATGTCATCACCACCAGCAGGCACACCGAACGCGACATATATGCCCGGATGTGCGAGGTCGGCACTTCCACTCATACGTTTGGCCACCATCACCTGCGTATCTTCCAGGAACCGACGCACCTGCTGCCTATGATGGACATGAGCGATGATGTGGGTGGGCTATCATATATCAAGTATGAGAAGCGTCCCTCGCCCCACATATTGGCTTTCGAGAACGCGCTCTATACTCGCGATGAAACCTGTCTGACGTGGTCTTGGGCGACTGGCGTGTTTGTCGAGCCGGGCCAGACGTATCTGAGCTGCGAATTCGGTATTGGCGTCCACCAGGGAGACTGGCACGAGACAGCCGACCGTCTGCGCGAATGGATTGCCGGTTGGTGGAAGCCGTGCGATAGTCCCCCCGCACTCAGGGAGAAGATTGGCCTCATGCACATCCACACCCGCAGTTTCTCGGGTGAAAACCAGCACGAGTTTTCTGAACTCCCGGCTATAGCGCAAGACGCGATGCGTTTTGGTGTAAATGATCTGATGATCTGGGACTGCGCCGCCTCAGTATATATGCGGCCCGATCGAGGCGACTTCTGGGAGATGCCGGAAACGTCCCGCCAGGAGCTCAAGAAGTCTCTTGCGGAGGTGAAAAGTCTCGGCTGTTCAGTTACTGCGTTTGTTAACTGGCGGCTTGCGGTTGAGTATAACAGCACTTGGAAGAGACTGAGTCCCCTGGTGCAGCAAAGCCTGTTCGGGATCAACCTGTTCGGATTTGGGTGCGGCACTCTGGACGGCGGATGGTACGGTGATCCAGGTTACGAAATGGGCTCGCACGCCGTCTGCTGCGGGGCTGACGGTTATCTGCCGTACGCGAGGGAGGTGCTGGAGCGCACACTCGATCTCGGGTTCGACGCGATCTCCGTGGATCAGGCATCTGAATGGAACTATTGTCTTTCGCGCGATCACGGTCACCGCTCCCCGTGGCAGGCTTGGGAACGCACCTACGATTGGTTTGCCGAAGTTACGCATACCACTCGATCACGCAATCCTGAGGCATATACCGTGGCCGAGATCCCTGACCTCTACAACACTCAGCACATCGACCTGTGGTGGAACTGGATGTGGCGTGACGGCCTGTGGGCGAATGTGAACGTCTTCCGTTACGTGCTTCCCACGATGATCCCGTGCTGGTGCATTGACGAGAATCAGCGTGACGCGATAGCTGACGCATTCGCGACCGGCAGTTTTATGGCCATCGCAGCCCGGGATATGACGGGGCTTCTCTCTGACGTGCCGGAGCTGGCCGCACAGGTAGCGCGGCTTGCTGATCTGCGCAGAGCAACAGCGCCGTTTGTGAGTCACGGCAGGTTTATGGACAATCGCGGGCTGACGATCGAGGGCGGCAAGGGCTATGTCTACACGTCGCCTCGTGGGGTGGCAATCACTCTTGCGAACGGTCTACCCAGGAAGACGACCGTACGGGCGACTCTATCGCCGGACGTGCTGGGGCGAGAGATCGGCTCCGAATACAGGCTCTATGTGGAGGGCTCGGAGCCGCGCACCATTGCCGCAATTGGGCGTGCGGGCAATCTGCGCTTCCGTGTTGATCTTCCCGCATACGGCGCGGGTGTGATCACGATAGAATGATGCTCTGGGGCTTGTCGGCAGAACAGGTGCGGACGTTGATCCAACTGTTTGCACCTGATGCTGACTTGATGGCCCAGGCGCTGGTGCCGGGCGCACTCGCACACAACATCGCCAGCATCGGCTTCTCGTCATCACAAATGTCCCACAGTCGACGCAGTGCCGCATAGATCGGGATGTCGATATTTAGAGCGTAGAACTCACGCAAGTGTCGGAAGGTCTTGTCGCGGCCTGCGCTCGTGGACTTTCGAACCGAATTGTGCACGATGACGGCTTCACGGAGATCTGCGTAGGAATCGCTGGGCGTTGTATCGGCCAAGAGCGACGAAAACTCGCCGAGCATGATTGTCCGTGAGCTATGGGTGCCCACGGGTTTGTTGACGAATCCTCGTTCTGTTAGTAGCCTCATTTCTTCTGCAACACCGTTGACAATCTCTCTGCCCGTCCGAATAGCCTGCCCGCCAGTCAGTGCAGCAATTATAGCAGAAAACTGAGATGGTTTCTGCAACGGTGAGTCTAGTCCGATCTGATGTTTCTTGAGATGGCGCCACGCTTGACTCGTTTCGATGGCCGTGTCAATCGATACCGAATTCTCAATCTTGTGGACTCGCAAACCTGAGACCACAAGATTCAGAGAACAATGGCGCAAACAGAGAATCCGGGGGCGAAATAGGGGGTAGGGGACGGCGGAGCGAGTCCACAAGATTGGCGGGCGATACGCCGCCGAAACCGCCGATTCGTGCTCAAAAACACGCGAAAAGCCCGCCGGAGAGTCCGACAGGCTGACGAATAGAAGAGAGCTGTTCGATTTTGAGAGATTGGCTGGCCAATCGATAACGCCATCGAAACGGTCATTTGCTGGATTGGGTCGTTGGTGTTATCGGAAATCGTATGTTGACGTCTCTCAACCAAGAAAGGTTCGTCCCGGCAGTCTTCCCACCGGGCCATTCTTGTATGGGGCGCACTTCAGATTCATTCGGCCTAAGCCCTATACTCCCAGCCGTCACTCGCGAGGTAGAACAGAAAGAGACTAGCGGGCCAGACGGAACCCGCCGTCGCTCCGGAAGTTTGGGCTGCCGTTGTCGCGGTCAGAGCAGCGGTAGTCGCCACCACTGTAGTTGTCCCAGTTACCGCCACGCAGAACCCGAAATGTGCCTGTGTAGTCAAATGGACTGCTGTTCCCCGGGTAAGACTTATACCAGTCCTTCACCCACTCCCAGACATTGCCCGCCATGTCGTGGCACCCGTACGGACTCATTCCCACAGGATAACTTCCTACCGGGGCAGTCTGATGCTGTTCGTATCCTCCACTTGCAGGGTTAGTGTCATACAAGTTATTGCAATTCTCAGCATCCCACGCGTTTCCCCACGGATATACGTTAGGGTAGCTGCCGGTCCACCTGGCGGCCTTCTCCCACTCTGCCTCTGTAGGTAGCCTGCCGCTAGCCCATGCACAGAATGCCTCAGCCTCATAGTAGGAAACCCCAACTACCGGGTGGCTGTCCGTCTGCGTAAATGTGCCGGTTCCCCAATCCTGCTGCGCAGTCCAATAACCAGGCTGCGTACGGTTGTTGCTTACTTTCCAGTCCCATCCCTCACTTGACCAGTATGCAGGACTGGAATAACCTCCCGCTCTCATGAACTCTCGATACTCACCCCTTGTTACTTCATACTTGCCTATCCAGTAGTCCGAGAGATGCACAGAGTGCTGGGGTAGTTCGTTTGAATAGCTGTACGGCTCCGAGCCGTTGTTGCCCATCAGGAATGAACCAGCGGGGATGTAGATCATCTCAATGTCAATCGGCAGAATCGCATCCACTTGAACTACTATTAGTAACCGCTCATAATTATCGCCTGACTTGCGTATGGAACTAATACCCGTCACAACAACCTGCTGCCACGCCTGGCTTGTCACCATATCCGTAGGCGTCTCGCATCTAACATTCACGCCGGACCCATCATCAATGCTGAAGGTGTGTTCGTCGATATAGGTAGCCTTGCCGCTGGTTCTCACCAGCAGCCCGATGTTGTTTAGCCCGCTTCCTCCTGTGACACCACGCTGGCCCTGTCCGGCTGACGGATTGCCAAAATCACCTCCACCAATGGATTTGTTTGTCATTCCAAGCGGTGATATACTCCCGTTGCCCGTTGGTTGTATGGCGGATGCGCTGATGTGACGCTCGCCGTCGGAATTGGTCTGCACAGAGCCGACAACGCTGACCCTAGTCCCAGGTGCAATCCCGTGTGATTCCTTCTCCACTCGAATCCCGCTGCATCGATTCTCATCCTCTATGTATAGGAAATCTCCCCATGCGGCGGATACGATGGCTTCGGTTATCTGAACTATAGCGTCATTGGCCAGCAGTTTGGCGCTGCCGGCAGATGAAGGCTCAGGAACAAACCGGGAGACGCGGAACCCGAAAGTGCTGTTCTCGCTGCCTGAGGCGAAGCTGATGCGGGACGTCGACTTGAGGCCGTTGTCCCCGTAGCCGAACGAACCGCCGCGCAGGCAGCGATAGGTGTCATTGCCGGAGACGTAGTAAGCTTCATTCCACTCCCACACGTTACCGCCCTGATCGAAAGTGCCGTAGCCACTGTCCGAGTTCTGGAACTCGCCGAAAACCGTCGTATAGTACGGAGACTGGATCGGGTATGGATCGCCGTGATAGTTCGCGTTATTGCCTGAAGCGTCGTTCATGTCTCGGCCCGGCGCGGTGTCGCTCTGTGTGGGATACAGCCAGTAACCCGCATTGGTCCCGCCACCCTTGTAGTAGGCGGCTTTGTACCACTCGTCCTCGCTTGTGACAGCCCACTGCCATCCGTTACTGCGCTGGATTGCGCGGCCGTCGTTTCCCGTGTAGCCATCCAGTGTGTATGCTCCGCGCTCTGTCGTTGTGGTGTCCTGCAATCCGCTGGGTTGGCCATTGTGAAGCCAGTTGGCGAACCGGCAGGCGTCCCAGAAGCTAACCAAGTTCACCGGCCGGTCTGCGTAGTCGGCTGCGACGCTATACGTGTAGTTGCCACTTGTTCCGGCCTGCTGAATCCCGCAGCCGAAAGAACCCAACATGCTGCCATTGTACAGCCCGTGGGTGTCGGTCCTGGCGACTGCGTTCAGGAATGTGCAGTACTGGCCGGCGGTGACCTCATACTTGCCTATGCTGTAGGTGTAGGCAACGGAGCCATATCCGGTGGTATCGGCCGCATTCCCCGGGTCGGCGACGGTGACGGTGTCGATGGTGATGGGAGACGGTGGCTCAGGAACCTGGGAAACGCGGAACCCGATGAGGTAGCCCTCGTAGTACGGGATGTGGGAGATGCGGTGCGACGACTGCAGGTTGTAGACGCTGTCGGCGAACGAACCACCGCGCAGGCCGCGAACAGCGTTACTCACAACGGCCTCGTTCCACTCCCACACGTTGCCGCCCTGGTCGAACGTGCCATAGGCGCTGTCCGAGTTCTCATGAGCACCCACCTCGGTTCTATAGTACGGGCTGCCGATGGTGTAACCATTGTTGTAGTATGTCGCATTGTTGCCAGGGTCGGTCGGGTTTACGAGCTGATTGGAAGGCGCGCTGT
>CAYSLA010000173.1:0-7153 GCA_964431685.1 uncultured bacterium
AGTAGGAATGTTGCATACTAAAGTAGGTAGGCTGAGAGATCAGCTTGCGAATGGGGTGCCCAAATCTCATATGGGTAATCCCGGATGAAGACACCGGCGACTGGACTGACATTTCGTCTATCCGCTCTTGTCAATATGTGGTATAATTCAGTTGTTGACTGGAGGCATGCTTCATTGATTATCACCCAGACTCCACTGCGGATTAGTTTTGCAGGCGGTGGGACTGATTTCGAAGGTTTCTATGAGACCGGCTACGGGTCGGTAGTTTCAACCGCCATAGATAAGTATATCTACGTTATCGTCAAAGAGCGTTTTGACGACCTTATCTGCGTTGGCTACACCCGCACAGAATTGGTGCAGAGCGTTGATGAGATCAAACATGAACTGGTTCGTGAAGCCATGCGGATGGTCGGAATCAAGAGAGGTATTGAAATATCCACGATGGCTGACATTCCATCCGAAGGTTCGGGGCTGGGATCTTCCAGCACAGTCACAGTAGGGCTCCTGAACGCATTGTATGCATATAAGGGCGAATCTGTCTCGGCCGAGACACTGGCTCAACTGGCCTGCAAAATCGAGATCGAAGTTCTGGGCAAGCCTATTGGCAAGCAGGATCAGTATATTGCGGCGTACGGAGGTCTTAGGCACTTCAGATTCTTTGGCAACGGTGGGGTTGAGACCACCAGTATATGCATAGACGAAAGCGCAAAACATAAGCTTTTCGAGAACCTCCTGCTGTTCTATACGGGTTCTACCCGGAAGGCAGCAGACGTACTCGAAGAGCAGAAGAGCAATCTGGTCGACACAATGGACATTCACGTACAGATGCGAAACCAGGCTGATGAACTTGCCAGGAGTCTGCGAAGTGGAATGGTGGAGGCCTTGGGAATGACCATTCGCGACGGATGGGCACTCAAGAGGCGACTTGCCAGTGGTATATCCAATCCGGACATTGACGACTTGTGCGATGCGGCCATGTCCGCTGGTGCGCTCGGATGCAAGATAACCGGCGCCGGTGGCGGAGGTTTCTTCCTGGTCTGCACACACCCTGAGAAGCGCGATGCAGTGCGCTGCAAGCTTTCCAACTTCGTAGAGCTTCCCATTGCTTTCTCTCGGGACGGGTCCAAAGTGATATTCAACACAAGAAGATAGAACATAAGGGTAATTGGAATGTCTTTCATTCATGAGTATCTTGAATCCCTCTGCAAAGCGGTCAAGAGTCTTCCCGAGGAGAAGATTCGTGATGCTGTGGACACTCTCAAAGCTGCTCACATCAGCGGACACCAAGTGTTCCTCTTGGGAAATGGCGGAAGCGCAATGACCGCGGCCCACATCGCATGCGATCTCCAAAAGGGCGTAAAGCAGATGACTGGAAAGCGTTTTGCGGTGCTATCGATTGCCGATAACGTGGCAATCTTGACAGCCTGGGCTAATGATACGGACTATGAGAACACATTCTCCGAACAATTGGATAGTTTGGTGCGTCCTGGTGACATTGTCATAGCGATAAGCGGCAGCGGGAACTCACCCAACGTAATCAAAGCTGTGGAACGGGCCAACGAACTGGGTGCAATCACAATGGGTTGGTCTGGATTCGACGGTGGCAAACTCGCGGAGGTTGCTCAGAAGTCGATTGTGGTGGACAGCCACAATATGCAACGCGTCGAGGACCTGCACACGATCATTGGACACGTCGTATTTGCCACGTTTGTCAACGATCGAGCTGTGGGCTAACGGGAACTTTCAGACCGCTATTGGCGTACAAACTAGGTATGTTATTGTCTCAGAAAACACTGCTATGTCCAACAGAGTTGATCTGGGAACAGCAGCGGGAAATGCGTTTACTACCGTTCGGTGTTGTGTAACGTGATTCCCGAACTTAGAACAGGCGCTTTGCTAATAGGCTGTGTGATCTGGAGGTGGAGGAGACGGTTTATGATTACTGCTGCAATCCTCAATAGGTGCTTTCCTCTCATATTCATCTTGCTCGTGATCGCGACATCTGCTGCGTGCGGCGATGGTTCCAGTCTGGCTGTTGGCGACGTTATACAAGTCATTGTCGATGGCGAGAAAGACATGAGCAAGCCCTATCAAATCAATAAGGACGGTTGCATCAATCTGCCTCAAGTCGAGCCTGTGAAGCTAATCGGTCTGAATACATCCGAGGCTGAGGCTGAGATTACACGCGCGCTGAGCGCTGTCTTAGTCAACCCTCAGACGACTGTATCGTATTTGGAGCGCGCCAAACTGCTGGTGTTTGTGGTCGGACAGGTTTCCAGGCGCGGGGCTGTCGAAATTGGTGTTGGCGACAAAGTGATGCAGGCCCTGTCGCAGGCAGGTTACGATGACACGGCCGATTTGTCGCGGGTGAACATCCGCAGGGGAGACGAGGTCATCAGTCTGGACCTTACGAAATACCTTTCAGGTCAGGATCTCACTGTAAATGCTGAACTTAAGTCGAATGATACGGTGGTCGTTCCGCGGATGGACATGATTGGACTGGTAATGGTACTTGGCCAAGTGGCCAAAGTCGGTTCGGTACCTCTTAAGCAAGGCATGACTTTCAGAGAGGTTATGGGGTTGATCGGCGGGACGACTGTCGAGGCGGATACGGACAAGATAACCATAAAGAGGAATGGCTCAACGGAGCCTATGCCGGTCAAGTACAAACAGGCAATGGACGGCGACCCGACGGCGGACGTTGAACTTCAACCCGGCGATACTGTTTATGTGCCGCAGATCGAGACGGCGTTCTTCACTGTAATGGGAGGCGTTAACCGTCCCGGTCAGTATCCGCTGAAAGGAAGGCTGACCTTGAGCGAGGCCATCGGTCTTGCCGGGGGGGCCGTTCCTAACGTTGGTGATCTGCGCAAAGTGCAGCTTATGCGGTCAGGCACAGGAGATGCAAAGGCTTCCAGCACCGAGACAATTGACCTGGCTAATGTGATAAAGACAGCATCCGAAGAGACCCTTGTGAAGCGCGGCGATGTAATAGTTGTAGCCCAGCGCAAGGAGAAACCGAGCATTCTGCAGGTGCTGCAGATGATAGTGCCCTTCGGGTGGATGTTCCGGTAAGCGTGCATTGCAGTGTCACAGTTCCACTACGTTGTCGCTTTTGATCAAGTAAGGCAGATTGTTCGGGTATCTAATATTGGAGAAACTCCATCCAGCGTGGTATAATTCCTTAAGCGCGTCATTGGCGTGAAAGGCCTTGGTAAATGAATTTCTGGCATCTGGTTAGAGTAATAAGAGCCAAATGGTTGCTGATCGCAGGAGTAGTCGTTGTTACGCTGCTCGTCGTAGCTATTGCTGCGCCTAAACCTAAAATGCTGTATACCGCGAGCGCCACGATGTCGCCTACGCCTCAGGTCATGATGGGAGGACTGTCCACAACTGTCGGCAAAGACGGCCAGTCTCAGTACGTGGCACGTGACCGCAACGTAATACTCAGCAACCTGATTGTCCTTGCCAAGGGCGGCGAGGTGTATCAGCGTGCGCTCGATTTCCTTGCTCTGCCAGTGGATCAGCAGAAAACACTGGCCGTGGAACTTTTTGGCAGAGATTTGCCCAGGTACAAGCAGATAACGAGAGTTCAGCCCACTCCAGGCGAAATGATCACTTTTGCCAAGTGGGATGAAGTGCTTGAGGTTTCACCGATAGTGAACGCGAGCATCGGTGAAAAGGGCACAACCACAGATATCATCCGGATATCGATCAGAATGCCAAATGGCGATGATACCATTTATCTTGCAAACGCGGTTGCATATGCGTTCACGCAGATATACCAGGAAAAGAGCCAGGAAGAATCCCGCAAGTACGCTGGCTTTCTGGGCACGAATGAGACTGACGCCAGAGCCAGACTTCAAAGTCTGCAAAAGCAGATTGCAGACTATAAAGCAAGCCACAACGTGGTTTCCGTTGATTCCGAGACCCAGGACGCTGTCGCGTCTCTGGCAGGTCTGCAATCCCAGTATGATTCTGCTCGGTCCGCCGTGAGCGAGGCTGAGGCCGCGGTGAGAGATATTGATATGCAACTCGCCACCCAGCCGCTTGTCACGAAGCAGAAACTGCCTGCGGACATGAACCCAAATGTTGAAAAACTCAAGGATGAACTCTCCCAGGCTGAGGCGGAACTCCGGATGCTCGCCCAGCGATACAAGCCAGCCCACGAGACGTACAAACTCGCTCAGACGCGAATTGAAGTCCTCAAGCAGAGGATAGCTCGGGAGGGGGCGTCCTACGCTCCGCCGGTGCTCAACGAGGTCCATCAGAACCTGGTCAAGATGCGCTCGCAATATCAGTTTAATCTTGCCACGGCAAGAGCGAAGCTGGCTGCGGTGTCTGGAAGCCTGGCAGAAGCAAAAGGCAGAGCTAGCGGTCTTGCCAAGTCCGAGCCAGTGCTTGCAGAGCTCATGCGCGATTATGCAATGGCTGAGGAGAACTACAGAAGGTTCTCCACGAAGAAGTCCGAAGCGATTATTGGGGAGAAAGAGTTCGCCAAGACGGGTTCCATTGTTCCGTACGGACTGGCCGCAGAGGCCCAGGGACCAATCGCAGAAGGCGTTAGCAGACGGGTCTTGCTTGTCTACGGGTTCTTCCTGTCGCTGATTCTGGGGATAGCATTCTCGGTCTGGCTGGATTCCATAGACAACCGGATGCGCAACGCTGCCGACGTAGAGGAACTGATGGGACTTCCTGTGATTGGGCTAACACCGCGTCTGACTGGCACCAACACTGCTCTGCCGAAGCTGACCCATATATACCCGCTGTCTGCGATGGCGGAGTCCTACAAGATACTCCGGACCAATCTCCTTTTTGAACTGCGGGACAACCCATTCAGGACTCTGATGGTCGCGACGGGCCGACCTGGCCAGGGTGCGACAACCACTATATGCAACCTTGCTATTGCGCTGGCGCAGAGTGGTAAACGCATCATTCTTATTGACGCCGATATGCGGCGTCCCAGTCTGCACAAGTTCTTCGGAGTCCCCAATGACAATGGACTCAGCACATTGCTCCAGGGCACGGCCCTTGTCGCCGATGCTTTTCAGAAGACAGACATTAAGAACCTGCTGGTATTGCCTGCGGGCCCTCAGCCACTGAACCCGTCGGAGCTCCTTGGTTCCGAGAGGATGCGCGAAATAGTAGCCAAACTCCAGGATCACTGCGATCTGGTTTTGTTCGATTCGCCCAGTGCCATTGTGTTCAGTGACGGCCCGATGTTGGCAAGCTGGATCGACGCTGTGGTTATGGTGGTCTCGGCCAATCAAGTACCCAGGGGAACTGAGGTCAAATGCCGGGAATTGCTCAAGAAGGCCCACGCAAACATCATTGGAGTCGTTGTCAACAATATGGCGCCGGAGAATGTAGATAGCTGTTTCTACTATTCGCACTACTATTCGGACTCAGTGCCAAAAGCCGGACACGTCGAAGCGCTCGACACAGGCCACGATGAAGAAGATGACGTGGAGAAGCCGCAGCCAAAGACCGGGCGTGGTGCGGTGCTGGCGCCAGTTCAAGCGGAATCCTTCCCAGCAGCGACTGGAAATAATGAGGAGGACAATCCCTTCCCGGACTGAGAAGGAAGTGTTCAGAATGCGGGAGAAAGGAGTCAGACCAGCCGTCACATCCGTCATATCGGTCTGATCCGCCCTGTTGCCTTCCCCATTCTGAATTCTGATTTCTGACTCTTGAATACTAACTATGGAACAACTAACCGCTGAACAACCGATAATCCCGCAGGTCGCAACCCAGGACGACTGGCCGGAAGAACGCAACCCAGGCGCGCTGCGGATTCTCTGGCGGCACCGCGAACTGGTGTATAGCCTGACGCTGCGTGACATCCGTTCTCGTTACAAACAGTCTGTGCTCGGTATAGCCTGGGCGCTGCTGCAGCCGCTGGCGATGACTGCCGTCTTCACCGTGGTGATGTCGATGATAGTCAGAGTGCCCACCGGCGGCATTCCATACCCCCTATTTGCTTATATAGCGATGCTGCCGTGGACGTTCTTCGCCGGCGGACTGACCAGTGGCACGGAGTGCCTGGTTGGCAACTTCAACCTGATAACCAAGATATACTTTCCTCGTGAGGTATTCCCGATTTCGGCGATTATAGGAAAGACCATCGATCTTGGCCTGGGGCTGTTGGTGATGGTGCCTCTCTTTATTGTTTATCACGTGCAAGTTACACCCATGATACTGCTGGTGATACCCGTGCTGATGATTCAGATCATCTTCGTCCTGGGCATTACGTTCATATTCTCCAGCGCTAACCTGTTCTATCGCGACATCCGACACGTGATGCCGCTTCTAACGCAAGTCTGGATGTATCTCACGCCGATCGTCTACGGACTGGATATGGTGCCCAAAAAGTATTTGGCCATCTACATGATTAACCCCATGGTGTCGATAATGGATACGTACAGGCGAGTGGGCCTGCAGGGCGAGGCGCCAATGTGGAACTACCTCGGCTATTCCGCCGTATTATCTATTGCTGTCTTGGTGTTTGGATACTGGATGTTTAAGAAACTTGAGCCGAAGTTCGCGGAGACGATCTAGTCACTCCCTCTCCTTGTAGGAGAGGGCAGGGGAGAGGTACGGAACGGTCGACGACCGAGTGACCAATTATGAAAGTCATCTCAGTAGAAAACGTGTCGAAAAAGTTCGTATTGGCGCACAACAGGCCGAAGAACCTGGCGGATGCGGCGCGCCACGTCTTCTCCCGAACCGAGCGCGAGGACTTCTGGGCTCTCAAGGACGTCAGCTTTGAGGTCGAGCAGGGCGAGGCATTAGGAATCATCGGACACAACGGCGCGGGTAAGAGCACAATGCTCAAACTGCTTACGCAGATCATGAAGCCCACCTCCGGTCGGATACGCACCCGTGGCCGAGTCTCCGCTCTAATCGAAGTCGGTGCAGGTTTCCATCCCGAGATGACCGGACGAGAGAATATCTATCTCAACGGCTCCATTCTTGGAATGACTAAGCGCGAAATAGATTCCAAGTTTGATGAGATCGTAGAATTTGCTGAGTTGGAGAAGTTCATCGATACGCCGGTGAAACGGTATTCGAGCGGGATGTATGCAAGACTGGGTTTTGCGGTTGCTGCGCATGTTGACCCAGAAATACTGATTGTTGATGAAGTGCTGAGTGT
>CAYSLA010000174.1:0-2887 GCA_964431685.1 uncultured bacterium
ACAATGGAAACACGTCCAGTTGCAGACATGCTTCCAGACTCATGAATTATTCGGGTTAGGGCCGAGTGGTAGTCCAGATAGAACAGGCCACCATCGCTCTTCGCAGCACTCTCGAGTGTGGCGTTGATCGGAACAATCTTGTCTTTGTGGACGATTAACTCCGGATAGCATCCTTCCTCGCGCAACGGCAGAATGCTGCCAAGGCCTACCTCGATGCCTCTCTCTCGCATCATCCTTGCCACAGCAAGGATCTGGGAACTGATTCGCTCCTCAGGCTCACCTATCATATTGATTCCTATGAGCATGAAGACCTTTTTCGGCGTGTAAGGGAACACATCATCATTGATGCGATAGTACAGCCCGTAGACGTTATCTCCGCCAATCCCCCGGTTCAGTATGGAATGGTTGGGGAAGAACTCATACAACTGCCAGAAGCCCGCGGTTATCGAGTCACCGTAGAATACGTTGTCGACGTGTCCGACGGACGCCTGCAGTTCGCGCAGCTTCACCACTTCCGCATAGCGCGGATACGTCGCGTAGAACTCCAGAATTCTGTCTATATGCTCTTTCTCAAACATAGCCATGCCTCCATTGTACTAACGTGTTTCGAGAGTTGGGGTGTCCGAGCCGGGCTCGGGATTCAGATCAGTGGCTTTTGCCGTGCTCTATGTACCGATGTCTTCCCCCGTTGACAGGGCAGCAGCCTCCGAAGCCGACAGTTCGTCTGCTGAGAACGGCCGCAGACGAACGCTGAAACCAAACTCTTCCGGTCTGAGAAGGTACTGATCCCATGGGCCGGGACCGCAGGCCGCAGTACCAAGACCGTTCTGTCCGTAGTCCAGGTTGAGCGTAATCTCGTCTCTCGGCACTAGATCGACCGTGTGCTTCGCCTTGTCCAGGTCGGCAGTGGAGAATCTGTGCGCACTAAAGTTGAATGACGGTTGGCCGATGGCCAGCAGGCCGGTGCCGCGTGCATCGCACATCGTCATCCACCTTACTTCGCTTCGATTGCCGTTCTCCTGCGGATATACATAGGGCGTGTAGAGTTCATCTACGCTCATTGAGTACAGGCCAAACCTGCACGCCTGTTTGCTGTCAACGTAGGATTCGCCGGGACCTCTCCCGAACCAGGCGGCGTTGTCCAGGGCGCTGGGGATGGTCATCTGCAGACCTATACGCGGTAGGGTCTCCGGCCAGTCGCCGGATGGCACGCCGTGGACATCGATAAGCACTTCTCCGCTGCCATCGATGGTATATATGTACTCACAGTTGAACGCTATCTCGGTCACAGGCGGCGCAATGCGAACCCTGGCGACTATCCGTACGACACTTTCGGACAAGGCCGCGACCTCCACAGAATCTGTCCGGTGCTGGAGACGCGCCAGTCCTGCCGCCGCCCAGGACTTCTCGCTCTGGCTCTCGGAGGCGCGGTCGTTGTCGGTGAGGGCCCGCCAGAAATTCAGTCTTGGCCCAGTCTTGACCAATTGCAGACCGTTTGATTTCCATCCGCATATGACTGCCCGCACACGGTCGAACTCGATCTGGAAGTCCTCGCCGCAGACCGCTAGTAGACTCTCTCTTTCCTCCACGCGCAAGCTCTGCATTCTTCGCGAGGTCAACACTCTGGGTGAAGGCGATCTCTGCGGCAGTCTGAACTGAGACCACGCGACCTCGTGACCCCGCGGTGCCCAGGTCTCGTCGTTTGCCAGCGTGAACGAAAGTGTCAGATAGCAGTCAGAGCCCGTTGCGGCAGTCGGCTGATGGTAAGGCACCATCAGTTCGGACGTCTCACCGGGCTTCACAGACGGGATGGGAGCGTTGCCGCTGCTGATCAGCTTGCCATCTTCCTCCACGGACCAGGCGAGGTGAAGATGATCCAGCGGTATGTGATGGTATCGGTTGGTGATTCGGAATCTCCCTGAGCCAATATCCAGCGCTTCTACCAGAACGGGTTCCATGACCTTCTTGAGCTCAGTCAGACCGGGAGACGGGATGCGATCCGGGAACACCAGTCCATCGCACACAAAGTTGCCGTCATTGGGTTCATCACCGAAATCGCCGCCGTAGGCAAAGTAATCACGTCCGTCCTTCGTTCGCACGCGGATGCCATGATCCAGCCATTCCCATACGAACGCGCCCATCAGACGCGGGTACTTGTAGATTGCCTCCCAATACTCACTCATACCGCCCGGCCCATTGCCCATTGCGTGGGCGTATTCGCACATGACGAAAGGTTTGTCTCGGTATACGGCCGGCACCTCGCCCCCCCAGTACTCTACACCGGGCTCCCCTTTTCCGACCTTGATCAGGTTGTCTATGTGCGGGTACATGAGGCTGAACACGTCAGCGATTTCGAGATGATAGTCGTGTTCGTAGTGGATGGGGCGGGTAGAGTCGAGATTTCGTGCCGCTTTGGCCATCGCCTTGTGGTTTGGTCCAAAGATGCATTCGTTTCCAAGCGACCACATAATGACCGACGGGTGGTTCCTGTCGCGTGCCACCATCCTTTCCATTCGGTCCACACAGGCATTTTCCCATGTGGGGTTCTCAGTCGGGTTGCCCACACGGTCTCGGACAAGGATGAACCCGTGCGTTTCCAGATCGCACTCGTCTATCAGGTAGATGCCGTAGTAGTCGCACAGCTCATACCAGCGTGGGTCGTCCGGGTAGTGCGAGGTTCGGACAGCGTTGATGTTGTGCTGCTTCATCATAAGGATGTCTTGCCGCATAGTCTCAAGGGGAACGGCTCGGCCGAGGTCAGGGTGATGCTCGTGCCTGTTGACACCTCTGAACTTGACGGCACTTCCGTTGACGAGAAAGACCTCGTTTTCTATATCCACCTGCCGGAATCCGACCTTTGTCGGAGTCACCTCAACGACCTCGCCGC
>CAYSLA010000174.1:2987-7097 GCA_964431685.1 uncultured bacterium
TGAGGTGAGGTAGACGTCCCGGAATATACCGCTCAGCCACCACATGTCCTGGTCTTCGCAGTAGCTGCCGTCCGACCACTGATAGACCCGAACTGACAAGCTGTTCCGGCCTTGCCGGACAAGTGGTGTGACTTCAAACTCGGCGGGGATTCGGCTTCCCTTGCTGAAGCCAACTTCCTGGCCGTTGATCCACACGTGGAACGCCGAGTCCACGCCTTCGAATCTCAGGAAGATGCGCATGCCATTCCATTCTTTGGGCAGTACGAATTCGCGCCGGTATGAGCCGGTCGGGTTCTCCGTAGGCACTCGGGGAGGATCCACCGGGAACGGGTACGGCAGGTTGGTGTAGTGTGGATGTCCGTACCCCTGCATCTGCCAGTTGCCCGGCACTCGAATCTCATCCCAGGATTCGGTGTCAAACTCCTCTTCGAAGAAACGTCCGGGCGCCTCATCGGGGCACTTCGCACAGTCGAATTTCCAGACACCGTTGAGAAGCATAAACCACGGTGAACTGCCTCTTTCGCACTTGAGTGCAGATGCCGTGTCAGGATAGGCAAAGCCATACGCCCTGCCAGGCAGACGGTTTCGGTGCGTGAGTAAAGGGTTTTCCCAATCGTTCATTCAGTTCCCTCGCGTCAGAAGTGCATTCTACCCCAGCTACAGACTAGTTCGATGCGGCTTTGAGAATACCTCCGTTCACTCGCTATCTTTCCAGATTTTCGCTTCCGCTGTTATAATACCTGTACACCTCTGATTCATTCCGATTGCAGGTGCGACGCGGTATAGTTCAGCCGATGTTGGAGGACAGTTGTGAATAGAGACGATGTTCTTGCGGTTCTGAGCGAGTTCAAACGCGACAGTGGCGACAAATACGGCATCCTCGAACTTGGGGTCTTCGGATCCGTGGCACGCGGAGTAGCAGGCGAGGCGAGCGATGTGGACGTTTGCATCAAGACACGAACTCCTGACCCCTACGTGTTGGTGCACATCAAGGAAGACCTTGAGCAGCGTGTTCGCCGGCACGTGGATATCGTTCGCGTTCGCGATAGGATGAACCCCTCACTGAGAGAGCGCATTGAAAGGGAAGGCATCTATGTTTGACCGCGGCCTTGCTCTGGCCATCGTCGAGCAGATTGAGGGGGCCCTTGAGACAATCAAGAGCCGCAGCGCCCAGGTCCGAAGTCTGGCGGACCTTACCGACACGCCGCGCGATGTGGAGCGTCTCGACAGTCTTTGCATGCTCTTTATGGCGATCGGCGAGGCGCTCAAGAGTCTGGACAAGATCACTGACGGCGCGCTTCTGTCCCGCTACCCGGAGATAGACTGGAAAGGCGCAATGGGTTTCCGGGACATAATTGCCCACCACTATTTCGATATAGATGCCGAGCAGGTCTTCTGGCTGTGCAGTCACGAAGTGGCTCCACTCTCCGACGCCATGAAGCGAATCCACGCGGAACTGAGTAAAGTTCATCTCTGACATTCAGACACACGCCTGCAGTTGTCTCATTGTTTCCAGATTCCACCCTCCACTGCTATAATACCTGTATGCTTAGCAAAGAGATCTTCGCCAACCCGCCGGCTTCCTGCAGGCCGCTGCCATTCTGGTTCTGGAACTCGCGTATGCGCGCTGACGAGGTAGTGCGTCAGATCCACGATTTTCGCGACAAAGGCCTCGGAGGCTTCTTCATACACGCCCGCTTTGGGCTTGAGACCGAGTATCTATCCAGAGAGTGGATGGAACTGGTGAAACTGGCAGTGGAAACCGCAGCGGGCCTCGGTCTGGAAGTGTGGCTTTACGACGAGAACGGCTTTCCCAGCGGCATTGGCAATCTCAAGGTCAGCCGGATCCCGGAGTACCGCCCGAAGTTCATAGACCTCACCGAGAGAGTCGTGAACGCCGGTGAGCTGGCCCAGATCGCTCTGCCGATCGGCAGTGTCGCTCTTGCCTACGCCCAGCGTCTGGACGGCATTTCCGAAAGGCTGCCTCTGCAGGATGCCATCGAAGCCAACCGACTGGATTGGCAGGCCCCCGCTGGCAAATGGCGAGTCTCCGTCTACTCCAAGTGCACGCTTGAGGACGAGAACTCTGCGATCTATGGCGTGGACTATCTCAGTCCCGACGCGATGCGGTTCTTCTTCGACTACACACTGAGCCCATACGAGAAGGCCATAGGCGAGCACTTCGGCGGCGCTGTGAAGGGCATCTTTACCGATGAACCTACTCTCCTGCCGTGGCATCACCAGGGCAGTTGGATGCTGGACCGTCCTCACCCCCGGTTGGTGACGTGGAACGATCTGCTTGAGAAATCTATGACTTACCGGGGCTATGCGAGCCTCGCCGACTTCCTTCCCCACCTGTTCTATGACGTGGACAATTCGACACCTCAGGTGAGGCTGGACTACTGGCAGAGCGTTGCCGATCTCTACCGCAAGGCATTCTTCGAGCCATACGCTCAGTGGTGCAAAGAGCACAATATGGTCTTCACCGGACACGTGCTTTTTGAGGAAGGCCTGTTCATAAATCTGAACTTCCAGTCAGACGTTACCTCAGCTCTTGCCTCATTCGATATTCCCGGCACGGATCACCTGGGTCTGACAACAGAAGAACCTTACGGCGGGCGGAGAAACGTGCCGGACCAGCTAACCAACATACAGGGCGAGAAACTGGCACCGTCTATTGCACACATCAGCGGCAGGCAGATTGCGATGAGCGAGACCTACGGTTGTGCCGGTTGGTCGCTGAATTTCCAGGATATGAAGCGGATTGCGGACTGGCAGTACTCTCTTGGCATCAATATGCTGGTTCCGCACGCTGCTTTCTACAGCCTGGAAGGATACCGCAAGTCTGACGCGCCGCCCAGCCAGAGCCACATGGCCGGATGGGAACACTACGGACTCTTCGCCAACTACATAGGTCGACTATCGTATGCGTTGCGTGAGGGAGTGCACGTCGCTCAGATCGCACTTGCCTATCCTTTCTCGGAGTTTGCCGGATCGCACAGGGTGGGAGATGTCGGCGAGTCCGACACCGCCATTAGCGACACTTTCGACCTGTGCTCTTCGCTGATCCCGCGGTTGCACTACGACTATGACATCGTGCCCGAAAACGCCATCTCCGCGGCAGCGACAGCCGATGGAGCGCTGCAGATAGGTGAAGAGAGCTATCAGATTCTTGTGGCCTCCGTGCGGACGCTGTGGGCGGTTGGGGCAGAAGCGGTTGCGGGCTTCCTCCGGTCGGGCGGAGCCATCCTGCTTCCGTCAGACAGTCTGGCCGATGTTTCAGAGGATGATTTGAGCTCCCGGATTGCGGCGCTTTGCGGGATGATTGGGGTGGAAGTGCCCGAGTGCAGCCTGACAACGGATCTGGTAGCGACGTGCCGGGTCGCTGGCGGACGGGTTTGCGCTATGCTCGCCGGCACTCAGGACCGCGAGCGGATGGGTGAATCACTTTCCGATGCGATTCGAGCGCTGGCTGATCCGGACGTTACAATAAGCTATGCTGATGGACGGCCTGCCCCCGATATCCGGTACCTGCATCGGCAATCGGGCTCAGAGCACATATACTATGTGTGTAATCTGACAGATGAGGCTGCCAGGTTGACTCTGGGCGTGCGTGTGGGGGGCATGGCACAGATATGGGACCCGGAAACCGGCACGTCTTCGGAACTCGATGCGACCGCGCTGGAAGGCGGTGGTCAGGAGTTTTCTCTTGCTCTACCATCCCTTGGCACCACGCTTGTTGTTATCCGTGAAGAATCCGACCAAGATACTTCGACAGGCTCTCTGCCTGCCGTTCCAGTGAATGGCAATACAGGAGTGCTCCCGCCTAAAGTCATCCTCGAAATGGCCCAGGACTGGCAGTTCAGGGCTCTCGGCCCCAACGCCCTACCCCTCGAAACCTGGACTCTTGGCATGCACAAAGGCAGCATTCAGGGCCCTTACCACTCCGATACGTTCGTCTATGAGACGGGATTTGTCTGCGAGTGCGCACCTTCCGAAGTCAGGCTTATGCTCGACGATGTGGAGTACCGCGAAGCATTGATGGGCCGCATGGATATGACCGTTGACGTAAACGGGCGGACGTGGGATAACCCGGAGTTTGGCTATTAC
>CAYSLA010000175.1:0-2322 GCA_964431685.1 uncultured bacterium
TTTCGCTATACTCGATGATGTGCTCATTGCCAGAGAAGAGTATCGCCACGTGAGGAGCATCGTGTATCAGGCAGTTCGCGATCCTGTTCCCGACACCGTTGATTCCTATCGCGGGAGAATACATGCGAGTGATTCTGCCATAGCCGTGTATGTGGCATTCCAGTACCTGATGGTTGGCAGCGGCGAGCGTGACTCGGTCGCCGCCAGTAATAGTGATTCCGTATTGCCCGATACCGTGCAGTTCGCACCCCCGGATGATACACCGGCTTCCACCCTGCACATTGATGCCATATCCCCCAACGTTCCTCACGAGGCAATCTGATATGGTCACGTCGTCGCTGTCGGAGATATCGATAGCTCCTCCGCGCGTGTTTTCGATCAGCAGGTTGTCCAAATGAACGTGAGAGACGCTCTTGGCAACGATGGCTTTATCAACCACCGACACAACTACTTTCGACGACTCTATATCATCCGGCGGCCATAGGTACAGCAAGCCATTTTCGCGATCCAGGTACCACTCCCCGGGCGTGTCTATCTCCGAAAGAAGATTGAATGCATAGAAGTACTGCCCGGGCCTGTAGCCGTAGGTGTGGTATGGAGGCGCGACTTTGATTACGCTGCGGTCAACGTCTATCTCAGCAATCCTGTGCTTTTGATCGGACCAGTCCCAGAACCAGTATCCGTGCACCCACGGATCGGTTTCCTTCAACCAGCGCGAAGGCCTATCGCCATCGTAGATGATATCGCCGACATAGTCGCCGGGTATCCCCCAATGCACCTGCTTGAATGGCTTGTTGTCTACGAGGCCCACGATCTTCGTGAAGCCCTCGTTGGGCCATCGCGAAAGAGTCATCGGGACGTCGTTGAAGAACAGCTCCACTCCGCCCTCGATGGGCGGACCGAAGTCTGTGATTCCGAGGACCTTCAGGTCAGCCTGCACCACGTTGTCGCGGGCTTTCTCATCCATAGCGGCCAATACGTCACGATTGGCGACAGGCTCGAAGTTCGTGATCCGGACTCCTCCGCAGATCGACGAGCCATCCGCGCCCTTGTATATCACGGGCGATGACTGCGTTCCCGAGTCCAGCTCATCGAGCAGGAGTGGCTGGTGAAGCTCGATGGTCCCGACGATCGTGACCTCAATCGGCTGATCTGTGGCTTCGCCCTTGTGCCTAAGCTGTCTGATGGTGTCGCGTGCCTTCTCCAGCGTCGCGAACGGTCTGGACTCGGTGCCATCCCACCCATCGTTGCCATTCGAACTAACCCACAGTTGAATGCTCATAGCTTCCCTCATCTATCTGCTGGGGTGAAAACACCGCCAGCCACACTCTATTCTGCGCCCGCAGACACCTGCGAGAACGCGTCCTTGATCACCTCGTCAGGGCCGTTTACGTAGATATCTCGGCCCGCGCTTCGGTTGAGCTCACTTATCGTCTCATCGTCCAACCCTCGCCCAGCGCCATCGAGCGGCCGCACGATCCTGACAGGGCATCGAAGGCTGGACACGAGTTCCGGTATATCGTAATGAAGCAGCACGTTGGGGAAGAACGACACAGCCGGCCAGGACCAATACTCCTCGCGCAGAAGAGCGGCAAAGCTGCTGAGGCAATCCCAGACAACAACTCCGCCCACGCTGGGGTCCGCAGCGGCAACGTGCAGCGCAACAACGCCACCAAGGCCGCACCCGGAAACTATCATTCTTCCGGTATCAGAAGAACAGTCCTCTCTGGCGTAGGAGACACTCGACAGACCGTCACGAATGCGCATACCGAGGACTGAGTCGCCCAGTTCGGCGCTCAGATATGACACGCACCGGTCGGGACTCCCCCAGCCAGCCAGGTCATAGGGGTATGTGCAGGGAGCAGAGTTTCCGCATCCGCGCAAATCGACCGAAAGCACACTGCGCCGGATGCTGCCATCACCCATAAAACCGATCACGTGAGTGAGCATTCCGCCGCTCACAAGAAGGCGATCTCTGCCGTCATCATCAAAGTGAACGATAGAGCAATCGCTGTCGGCAGCAGGGACAACACAGGTGGCGGGAAGCTCGATTCCAGGTTCCGGCTTCAGCAGAACGTGCTGCATCGAGTAGTCCCATATCGCGAATGGAGTGCTAACCGTGCTGTCGGGGACCCGGATGGGACGGGATTCCAAATCCCGCCCCATCGGATCCTCCACATTGGCCAGCGTCCGCACAGCAGATGTGACGCTATCAGCGCACACGCTCCGGCCTGCCGCCAGCTCCTCCGCACGATCCAGCGTGAGGGTTCGCATGTTTACATCATTGCGGGGCTTGCACATCAGGTGCTCATACGGGTCCAG
>CAYSLA010000175.1:2422-7073 GCA_964431685.1 uncultured bacterium
GACAGCAACTGGGCCCGACCACGGTGATTCTGTCGTCGATGAGCCCTGCGGCAATCGTGGTGGTCCCGCCGCCCGAAACTCCCGTCATCGCGACGCCGCAGGAGAGATCGACATCGTCGCGAGTCTCCAGATAGTCTATACACCGAAGCGCATCGGCGATGAAATATCTGCTCGACGTTTCTCCGACCAGGTAACACCGGACTCCGTCGACGAAATGGTCGTTGCCCTGCCGCTTCTCGCCGGACTGGCCCGGGGGGTCGAAGGTGATGGCAAGATAGCCGCACTTCGCAAAGTACTGGCATGGGAGCTGATAGTCCGCGAACTGCTTCCCGGAATGGCCGACCGGAACGACCACTGCAGGATATGGAGGATCAAAGTCCAAAGGCACGTAGACCGTCGCGTTTACTTCCCATCCGGGAAATGACTCGAAGATCACATTCTCCAGTCTGTAGCCGTGCTTTTCGAACGAGCTCACCAATCGAGGTTTCGGTGGCGCGGCATCTGGCCCGACGGGCATACCCGCATAGTAGTCGCTGATGGAACTAAGTGTGCGAGCGCGGTACTCAGCCGTCTTGCCATCCCGCAGGGCTTCCGCGCGGCGCCGTCGAGCCTCCTCCAGATGATCTAGGCAGCGGTCTATGATGTGTGATCGCAACATATCCCTCAGATCGACGTTGGGGGGGATGGGACTCAGATCATGCTTGGGCATTTGTTCCTCGCTTGGAAATGGGACTCATAGGACTGTTGGGACCTATGGGACCTATCAGTCCCATCCGTCCCATCTTCTCGGACGCTCGTTTAGACTTTCGACAAAGCGCCTTTCAGAGCGGATGAGCCGGATTTGATCTCATCCTCGGTCCACTCCGGATTCATAGAGATAAAGAACGTTCGGCGGAGCAGTTCCAGTGTCTTCGGGCACGCTTCCTCGGAGTAGTCCATTCTGAGCCCCTGGTTCTGAGGGAAGTTGAACGGGTTCATGTCCGGATGATGCATTATGCGCTTCTCCAAGAGCGGCGTCCAGTTGGTGTAGACGTGTTTGCCGTGATCTATCCCCAGCCACCCCTGAAGCGGACATACGTCAACAAACGCTCTTGCCCGTTTCTCATCGTCAAACTGCAGCGTCATCACGACCCCGCAGTCGCCATCGGGGTCGTTGCTGGGAGCGACGCGGATTCCGGGAACAGCTTTCGCTTCTTCCTCGAAACGCTTGCGGGCACGGCGAAGATCAGCGAGAATGCCATCTAGCCTCTTCATCTGCACGCGCATGATTGCAGCCATTACCTCGTCCGCCCTGTACTGCTGTGCTACAAAAATGGGCACCTGCAGTTCACATGCCTTTGGGCGAAACGCGGAACCGGAATCGGAGTATATCGACGCGATCTCATATATTTCGCGGTCGTCTGTCACCAGCGCGCCGCCCTCTCCGCAGGATATGATCTTGAACCAGTTAAAACTGAACGCGCCTGCGTCACCCCAGGTTCCCGTTCTCTTGCCCTTGAAGGTTCCGCCAATCATCTGGCAGGAATCTTCTACAACCTTGAGATTGTGCTTCCTCGCTATCCGAACTATCGCTTCCAGATTCGCAGGCCGACCGACCATGTGAACCGGTATGACAGCCTTGGTGTTGGGCCCGATCTTGCGCTCGAAATCGGCAGGATCCAGTGCCATAGTCTCGTCAACCTCTGCCAGTACCGGAATTCCACCGACGGTCAACACCGAGGTGGCAGTAGCGAGCCACGTATAGGCCGGCACGATAACTTCGTCTCCGGGACCAACTCCGATACCCGCGAGAGCACACACCAATGCGGCAGTGCCGCCGCCGCACATCAGCAGGGAGTATTCCGAGCCTATCTTCTCTGACCACTCCTGCTCAAACAGATCGCACTCACCCAAATGTCCCGAGGAAGCCTCTCCAACGCGAAATAGTTGCCCGGATTTGATTACTTTCCGGACTTCTTCAATTTCCTCTTTGCCTATCCTGTACATCGAACGCACCTCCTCGTAATCCGCACACGTGCGGGCTTGCAGCATTGTCATTGCTGTATAGTGTGCCACAATAGCAGCCATTTTGCCAAATCGTTCAGAAAGGGCGTCGACCTCCGCGCACGTCCCCTTTCCTCCTATTGTAGAATCACCTGTCATCGCGCTATACTATCTTCATCAACTTGGCAGAATACCTTCCCTAACCCACTCCGTTTCGGAGGGGGTTAGGGGGAGGTGCAGTGCGTCATCTTTCGGGCTTGGCTCGTCAGCGCACGGCTGGGACGGCGGTATGTATGCTCCCCATTGCAGTGATCGACATCGGCACGAACTCCATCCGGCTGGCTGTTGCCAGGCCGGAGTCAGAGCACCACTACAACACAGTGACGATGCTCAAGGAAGTGGTGCGGCTGGGTGAGGGCGAGTTCACGCACCACAGGATAACCAGTTCGGCAATGGAACGTGGCCTGCTCGTGCTGAAGAAGTTCGCAGGCACAGCAAGAAGTCACGGGGCAGTGGAGATAATCGCTATCGCCACTGCCGCCCTGCGAGAAGCTCAGAATCGCGCGGAGTTTGTGGAGCGTGCAGAGTCGGAATGCGGCGTTGACGTGCGAGTGGTCAGCGGCGTCGAAGAAGCCCGCTTGATATACCTTGGGGTAGCAAGCGGGGCCGATCTGGGCACAAACAAGGGATTGTTCATCGACATCGGCGGCGGCACCACGGAGATAAGCGTCGGCGACAGCAGAGAGTATTTCATGCTCGAGAGCCTGAAGCTGGGCGCAATCCGCGTGGCTGAGATGTTTCCGGCGGGAGAATCCGGAAAAGTCAGCAAGAAGAGGTTCTCGGCAATGCTTGACCACGTCCGGGGTGCGGCAAACCACGCTGTACGTCGGGTTGCCGAACACGGATTCGACCAGGCATACGGCAGTTCCGGAACCATCATAAACCTCGCCGAGATCACCGCGCGCCGTCTCAACGAAAACGTCACTACCATCCGCAACTACCCCCTGCGCTATACTGACCTGGTGGAGACAACTGCTATGCTGTGCGGTCTAACCCTTGAGCAGAGGCGCAACGCGCCCGGAATCAACCCCGAACGCGCCGACATAATCATATCCGGTGGCGCAGTCATTCAGGGCATTATGGAGAAGACGGGGGCGGAGAGTATACGCGTCAGCGACCGCGGTCTGAGGGACGGAGCTCTAATCGACCACATGCTGGCTGAAGATGAGGCAAAGGAGACATATCACACCACCTCTCCGCGGCTGCGCAGCATACTGGGGATGTGCAGGGCGGCTCCACCGTTCCGTCGCCGCTTACGGGCACAACGTACGGATTGCTTTCGATGCATCGTTCGCCGGAATCCAGAGTAATCGCTCTTCCGACCACCGAGACCCATTCGCCGTCAAGACGGCCTGCTGAAGGTGCGTTTACACGAATGCCTGACGACCTGTCTGGCATCTCAATGTAGAAATGGTCTCCGAACCTGGCAGTCACGACGCCCGTGCAGCTCACGGCGCTGCCCTCTGCTTGCTGTTTGGCCTGGGCTATGGTTGTCTCATCAGCATCCGGTATGCCGAACTGCAATTCAAGCCTGGGGTTAGACACCGTATACCCGTAGGTATTCCATACTCCAGCGCTGTCCGACCACCTGAACTGTATCCCCTTTCCCCACGGATGGGATCCGGGATTCGGGACCGCTCGTACTAATGCCACTGCAACCTGCTCTGTCACATCGACAGCGTATGCGCCCTTGTTCGGAGCCGCGTGGACCAGCTTGCCGAGCGATGGCGAGCCGAAATCGGCACTGTCTATGTGCAGATCAGATGGAACAGAATCGATGTCGAGAACGCTGCCTTCAGACCAGATCGCCGCCGCATCGAACTTCAGCAGGGCGCTGGACACAGGCCGATCCTTGTAGGAGCTGATGTCGAACTCGGCCAACTGGCGATACTCCAGACCACTGGTCCACCCAACTATCTTGCTCGTCGAGATTGCGCCAGTGTTTGCCACACGCAGTTGCGAGGCAGCCGGTATCTCCGCAGAGTCGCCCACCACGTGAAACACGCGAACATCATAGGCCAGGCAGCCAAAGTCCAGGCAATCGCCCGTCACACTGAACTGCGAACCTGACGCAAACAGCTCGTTTGCGTTTAGAGACTGGCTGCCCGGGAACCTCACCCGCACCCTTTGCGGCACCGAATCCACATTCACCACCATCAAGGTGTAGCCTCCGCCAGGGTCCTTCTTCAGCAGTGTTCGCACCGGCGTCGGGCTAATTGCAGCCAGGTTCGAATCGACATAGACTTCATAGGTCACGTTCGCGGTCGGAGACAGGATTGAGGACTTGATTTCCTCTATCTCGCTGTTGAGCGACACTGCTTGCATCCAAAGGTTTCTGGACTGGTTGACCTGGTCAGCGGTCGCCGTGGCCCTGATCATCGGATTGTGCTCATAGTAGTACGGCAGCGGATCAGGCGAAATGCCCAGCAGCCATGCCGCGCGCGAACCTGGACTGTCAGGAACGAAATAGAGAATGCCGGTAGCTCCGTGTACTAGAGCAGTGTAGACCATACAGCGAAGTTGCTGGGCTGAGGGTATGCGAAACAGGGCGTTGTCTATAGTATGTCCGAAAGCCTGCACGGCAAACCACATCGGCTTGCTCTCGTTA
>CAYSLA010000176.1:0-7052 GCA_964431685.1 uncultured bacterium
GTGAGCCTGAGGGGCTGACGTTCAAGAAGCTGACAACAAAGCCCGTGCCGATGTCATGGGAGGATCAAAGACGAGTCTTCTGGCTCGATAAATAGGCAAACCAAGCGTGTTCACGGCGCGATTCTCAGTTTCGATGTTTCTCTTGGTGTGCGCGTTGGAGTCGAACTCTCACCGGCCATTTCGGCCATTTTACGCTCAAAAAATCTTGTTGACCCAGATGCCCGAGTCACAAAGATTCAGAGAATAACCTGCCAAACAGAGAATAATCGGGCCGAATATATGGATTTTGGGCGCCAGCGGGTCAACAAGATTCGGGTGGGCAACATGGCCGCAAACGCCGGCTTCGTGCGAGGAAACAAGCGAAAACCCCGCCAGCATCGCTGAGGGGGCAAAATGGATGAGAGATTGGTTTGTAATAAAGAACTGGCTCACCACTTTCTCTTTCCTCGAAACGCTCTCAACCATTTTGCTGGTCAAACGCGGTGTCCGCTTTGGGTTTCCTCGAAACGATATATGTGTTTGTTTGATTCCCAGAATGTCTATGACAAGCTCAAATAGTCACCTGTGCCGATCCGAGTAACTACTGCTCATCTGCATCTCTTCTGCTCGGGAAGAATACGCGACAACACCCTTTGGCTATACAAGCAATAGACGACAGACATCAATCCGAGTCTTGACCGGCAATCTCATCTTCCAGTTGATTAAGCGGAGGCAGCATCTGGGCTATCGCATCTTTTACCGGAGCGAGCTCATGCTCGACAACATCCCAAACCCGTGCGAGATTCACGCCCTCATAATCGTGAATAAGAATATCTCGCAATCCGGCCATCTTTCGCCATGGAATATCAGGGTGGGTCTCCCTTACATTATCAGGAATGCGCTTAGCCGCCTCACCAATTATCTCCATGTTGCGGACAACGGCATCTTGAGCCATTTCTTGACCGAGAAAACAATCTCTGCCCTGAGCCGTATACCTTTCGATCTTCTCAATTGACTCGATGATATGGACCAGATAGACGCGATAATCTTTCAAACCGGTTTAGCCTCACGAAGAATTTTACGCCGGAGCAACCAATATATACTGTCTTCAGTCACGACGTCGACCTTGCGCCCAAGAAGTTCCTGAAGATCGGTAAGCAATCCAGCTTGATCGAGCAGACTGCGTCCTTGTTCCAAACTCACAAGAAAATCGATATCGCTTGAATCAGTGTCATCTCCGCGAGCCACTGAACCAAATACCCTCACGTTATATGCGCCATATGTGGAAGCAAGCCTGAGTATGTCCTCACGCTTTTCCGCAATGATACTTTGTGCTCCCATATCTCACCCCGCATATCTGCAGCTATTGACTTTGTGCTTTCTTGTAGTGGCAAAGTCAATTCTATTATACATCATCTTCGTTATTATAAGACCATCAGTCTTGAGCCGACTGCACTAGCAAGCAATTGCAACCTGCTTGTTGAGCCGTTCTACGTTGATCTGGAGATGTAGGGCGGAGCAGACGCGGTAAAGCATTTCCAGCGCACTTCCTTCGTAGTCGGCATTCTCGACTCTGGAGATGATGGACTGACTGGTCCCGGCGAGCTTGGCCAGAGCCTCTTGGGAAAGACCTGCTTCTGTTCTAAGATCGTAGACAATCTGGCCTACCTGAACTTTCAGTCGTTCATCAACGAGCATCTGCTCCCATTCCGCATCGCCTCCATACCACTTATTCATCAGTTCCACTGCGTCCGATGTCTTTTTACTCTTCATAGCGATACCTTTCCGGGTCCGATTCAAACAGACTCTTGCGCTCGATGGCAAGATCGATTTCTTTGGCTGGAACCTTGGCTTCTTTTGTTAAGCCGTGTGTCACAACGACAACTTCGGCGCCATAAAAGAAGTAGAGTATCCGATAGTTGACTCCGCCGAATTCCAGTCTCAACTCATAGATTCCGTTGCGCAGGTAATCCGCATAGGGTCTTCGAAGCTCACTGCCTTGATCTCGCAGGAGTTCGAGTCGAACCGTACACTTAACGGCGGCCCTGCGGTCTCGCCTGATAACTTGGGCATCTAACCATGTCTTATAAGGAACCAAGCCGTCTTTGTCCTTAAAAAACACTACAGTTGTCTTCGGCACTAATCGTTCTCCTCTATTCTTATTCCATATATATCATAATCCTAAGCCCTTGTCCAGTGCATTTTAAGTGACAGCGTCGTTGATCTTGACTACACTGCTCATAGACGCTGCCGCATCTGTGGAATACCCGTAGGTTCGGATGAGGATCAGTGCGAGGTATGCAGGTATGCATCCGAAACTGCGCATGACGCAAACAGCGATATCATCACAATCTACAACGTCCTGTTCGCCGCCATCGACCGCCGGTTCTAAGGGCATCCATTTCCACAACGACAAAATCCCATCTTGCACTACTGAAATCTGTAGTACACAAGACTTCCACTTTTTCTGCGCTAAATTGCCGTTCCAGCGCAGTAATAGCCACTGAAATTCCGTGTTTTGGCACGTTCCGAGGCCATTTCTGCATTAGTTGAAAATGGGCCCGTACACGCTCATTTGAGATCAAAACCAGCCTCTACTCCCTTGCCGCACGCTCGCTCCACGCTCAGTAATTGTTTCAACTTTTTCGATATGCCCGGAGAAGACTCTTTTAGTAGCATATCCTCGGGCGTCAGTCTTGCGGCGTCATCGAGTATTTCAGGCTCTATAGTTGTGTAGTCCCACCAATCAGGGGCGATCTTGCTTAACGGTCTCGGCATTGTATCTATCCTCCATTATCCAGCACATACTTGGTCAGAGCCGCTCTCAGCGGGTCGAAATCTTCGGGTCCAAAGCCCAGATGAAGGTGCCTTATCCAGCCCTCGGCAAATGTGAATGCGCCGGACCGGGCGCCGACTTTGCCGCACATGTCATCCATCAGGTGAATGTAGTTGTCATGGCCCTGGCTTTCATCGAGCCACTCTTTCTGGCTTTTGTGGCAGGCCAGCATCCTGCGTTTATCATCCATCACACCGGTCACATCCACAAACTCCCCGGGAATGACCGGGTTCCTGGTTTGGTCAGTAAGACCCATCGGCATAGCGTGATAGACGGCCATATCCTGGAACGTCGGAGCCACCGCCGGATGTGTCGGAAAGTTAGGCATGTTCCTGCAGAATGCGGCGGTCACGGCTATACGGGCCGTATTGATATGGTCTTCCATGTAGTCAGTCAGCGATGGAACCAGTAGTATCTCCGGTTGCGCCTGCCGCAGCACGGCGCACAGCCTTGCCACGAGTTCCTGGGTGTAAAGTATCTCCAGATCGTTTACCAACGGCTCATAGAATGTGGCGCCGATGAGCGACGCCGCGTTTTCAGCCTCGGCAGTTCTTATCGCGGCGGTCTCCCTGGGGCCGGCAATTACCGACCCGCACGAACCGTTGGCGACGTTCATGTAATGCAGTTCATAGCCCGATTTGCCCAGCAGCATCAATGTGCCGGACATCACAAACTCTATGTCATCAGGATGAGCCGCTATCGCCATCGCCACTTTGGGGCTGTGTTTAGTTTCCGTCATGCAAATATACTCTCCAGAACCGACAACTCTCCCAGAAGCTGGCGACGCCGAAGCAATCGCCATATCATTATGGCAGATTCCGTAATAAACTGCCATATCCCGCGTTGCTTCACGATAGATGACACCAAAACTGACTCGTTGCTTCCAGTAAGAATGTTGCTGTAATAGCCGATGTGCTTCTCGTAGGCAGGAGGAGCACTCGATGGACCAGCATTCAAAGCCTGAGCTGCTGCGCAGCTGTCGAAAACGCTACAAGCGGGCCACAAAGAAAGCCAGAAGCCAGTTCAGCAGCAGCACTATCGACGCGATAGGTTAACTGATGCAATGCTCATTTGAGCACGAAATCAGCCTCCAACCCATCGACGCACGCTCACCTCACGCTCAAGGATTGTTTCGGCAAGGCGGAGAAGACTGTTTTGGTGCGCGGCGTGCCGCAACCTCTTCAGTCGTGAGGAACCGCTGCAGCACACGGAAAGCCGCAATGTCGCCTCGGAAGTGACCCGCAGCCCGGATTCCGCCAGCCCAGAGAGCGGGGCCGCCAAGGGCGCTCTCCTTGTCCGACCGCAGCCCATGGATGGGCACTTCTGCCGCGTCCTGCTTGCCGTCCACGTACAGACGCAGCTCACTGCCCGTGAACACGGCGACGACATGATGCCAGCTGCGGGCCGTCAATGCCGTGCGTCCCTCAACCACTACCTCCTTCCGCTGTTGGTCCAGACGCAGCAGCCGCAACGTCCCGCCCGGCATCAGCACGAGGCTGAGCACGGGTTCACTCGAATCGAAAAGGGTCTGTGTGCGCTGGGTGTCGCCCGGTCGCAGGAGGAGTTCGACAGTCGCCGGGCCAGGCGGCATGAAGATCGGCCCGTAGCGAACCGCGTCATCGGCGCCGTCGAAGCTGAGAAACCAGGGCCCGTCGCCATCCTGATCGATGGCGGGTCGGGTCTCCCCATCCGGGAGCGCCAGGTCGCGCCGCAACCAGCCGCGGTCGGCGAGCTTATCGCCGGGTGCGACGATCAGGTCCGTGACCGTTGCCGGGTCCACGTAAGGCTCGTTCTTGAGCAGGCGCGGCGGTCCGAGCAGTGTCGGCGTTGGGAAGACGAACGTGTTGTCCTGCATACGGATGACTGCCGTGTAGCGGTCCACCTGGTCAACAATGTTGCGCTTCAGGTTGCCATCCGCGTAGGGCATTGGACTCCAGCCCGGCCCGGGGTAGAAGTCCTCGACGAAACCTGCACGCAGCTGCCCGGGCGTCAGCGCTGGCGACAATGAGTTCGCCTCGCGTTCCAGCACTGCGCAGGCCACATCGTCCCACGGCAGGCCAGCGACGCGGATCGTCCGGGGATAGGTTGCCTGGCCCGGGTCGGCCGTCACCTCGACCCGCGCGACAACTCCCGTCCGGATGCGATGCAGCGGCACGTGCAGCCAACGTCGCGCCACTTGTTCGCCGTTGCGCACCATAGCGAAGGGCGCCGCCGGACCGTCCGGCAGCCGGACCGACTCACCATCAACTGTGATTCGGGCAGCAGGCACAGCGTAGCCGTCCTGGTCAAGCCCGCCGCTGTGCCAGAACCGCCATACTACATGCCCGGGTAGCACCTCAGGCGTCGGCTCGATCAGCTTGACATGCGTTGTTCCGTTCAACACCAGCGTCGCCTGCGCCTGAAACCGCCGCGCCAGATCCTCGCGCGATTCCGTCCCGGTCATCTCAGGTCTCAACAGCACGAGCTCAAGCTCGACTGCTTCGGTGGCAGCCACGGCCTTGCGATAACTCAGGAACGCCTTGGGGCTGGTGAGGGCAGGCCACTGCCCGGTCTTCCAGCGCGTACCGAAGTAGGCGTTCAAATCCAGGAACGTGTAGGTGCTGTTGGCCGAACACTCCTGCTCGGTGGCCTCGGTGTAGTCGTTCAGCGTACTGAGGTAAACGAAATCAGGGGAGTGCGCGATGCTCTGCAACCAGTTCCGGCGGAACTTCTCCGTGCCTTGCGGATCATGGATGATCCCTTGGCGTGTTGACCCAATGTAACCCGGGATGATGCTCCCGCCGAACAGCTTGGGGGGCGTGTATGAGCGGGCGCGTTCGATGAGTTCGGGTAGGCCGGCGGAGTCCAGGTCAACGAAGTTGTAGAGGCCCTGCACCGGCTCGAAGTCGTCGGGGACTACCGGGCGGTTCACGTAGTTGGCGAACAAATCCGAGATCACCAGGTACTTCGCCCCGACCTCGGACGCCGCCGCAAGGCGTTGGCGCCAGACATCACCGCCATGGACACCGAACGTCATGACCACGATGCGGTCACCCGCGCGCAGCAGGTTCGGGTGGTTGCGCAACGCCTCGTTCTTCCAGAGATCAGCGAGGAAGGTGGACCCCGTCTCCGGCATGTTGTCCATCATGGGCAGAACGCGCACGCCCGTACCAATGGCGCGCGCTGCTTCCGCAGTCTCAAACAGCACGCTGGGGGAAATGTCGTCAAAGTAGCAGTGGTCGATGGCGTCGATGCCCGCCGCCCTCACGTCTTCGAACCAGGCTCTCGGGAAGCGCGGGCGCGCGTCCAGACCGGTCTCGGCGTCTGGCAGGTCGGACGGCACCAACGGCGCGTTCTCGTAGAATCCCGAACCAATGTAACCGGATGGCTGCCTGAATCCTGGCCGGAAGCGCGCCGAGTGCGGCGTGCCCCAGAGCATGGCACTCCCGATGATGACTCTCGGAAAAGGCGGTGAAGCACTGGCGTCGGCCGGATGGGTTGGCATGGGAACCTCCTGGGCGTACGTGCCCACGGACCCCATCAGCGCGGCTTTGGCGGAAGCCCTACTGTCTCTCATCTCGGGAAAATGCCCCCCACCTCGTCGCTGGCCTCCCCGACCACGCGCAGCAGTTGCTGCCGCAGAGCCTCGCCAATTGTCTTCACTCCGGGCGTTCGCTTGATGTATTGGAAGCTGCCCTCACCCTGATAATACGCAAGCAGCGCGATGACGTTTCTTCCTTGTCGAATGTATGAAGAGACAGCTAGAGTGTCGTAGGTTTTTAGGTCAGGGAAATCGTGAAACTGGCCGCAGTCGACGAAGCAACCGTTTATCCAAAGGGCATAGTTCGAATCGACGCTCACAAGAAGTTTGGCATCGTCCGGCTCTTCAACTTGAATCTCATGCCGAAACTCCACATACTGATTGGCTGATTCCTCAATTGAATAAGGCCATACCCAGCTTGCACATGAAAACACGTTCACAGACCGACTCATTGATACTCCTTAAATCGGGATTACCCATATAAATTTGCTCGTCCCATTCGCGAGCGTTCCCATTTCACGGATAGACTTCTTGAGGCGTCATTACCTGGAGGCTACCCCGTGGGCAGTCGGCTCTAACTCATCGTTGTGGCCGACTGCCATTCTAGTCTAAACGCCAACCAGAATATGGTTGGTAAGCGCTTAAAGGCGCAAACGGAATTCCCTTCGCCTTAGTAAGCGGAACCTATCCCACCGACCGAACTGCCGAAGTTGAAGC
>CAYSLA010000177.1:0-6853 GCA_964431685.1 uncultured bacterium
AAACGCGTCTTGCGCCTACTGCCCTATGTTCTGATTGCAGTGCTGTGCGTTGCCGGGTTCTTCTTCAGGCTCGGAGCGGTTCCGCTTACCGGCCTCGACGAGTCGCTGTATGCCGAGTCCGCTCGAGAGATGCTGGCCTCCGGCGACTACGTGGTGCCACGCTTCAACGGCGAACCGTTCTTCGACAAACCTCCCCTGCTCTATTGGCTTCAAGCCGCGAGTATGCGAGCATTTGGCGTCAACTCGTTTTCGGCGCGTCTGCCCTCCGCCTGCGCGGGGATTGCCCTGGTCGCGGTAACGATGCTTCTCGGCACGATGCTTGGAAACCGAAGAACTGGTCTTGCGGCAGGAGCCTCACTCGGATGCTGCATACTCTGCGCGGCGCTTGCCAGAATGGCGATCATGGACGCGCTCTTTGCCCTGACTATCACCATCTCACTCGGGGCGTTCCTATTGGCGGTCACAAAGGCGGCGCCACGGTGGCTCTATCTGGTCTTCTGGGCCGGGGCCGGAGCCGCGATGATGGTCAAAGGCCCAGCCGGACCGGTACTGATCGCTCTGGTCACGCTGACATACATAGTGCTTCGAAGACGATGGAAGATCTTTGCTGAGTGCATGCCGTGGCTGGGACTGCCTTTGTTTGCGTTGGTGGCTCTCCCGTGGTACTTTGCCGTCAACACGACAACCGGAGGCACCTTCTTCAATGAGTTCTTCTGGCACCAGAACGTGGCACGTGCCGCCGGCAAGGACTTCTATCACAACCAACCGTTTTTTTTCTATATACCTGTGTTCGCTCTTGGGTTCTTTCCGTGGAGCGTTTTCCTTATTCCCGCGTGGAAGACAGCGGTTCGGCTGGCCCCGACGGTTTCGAATCCGGCCGTCCAATCCACTGGCAGGAGAGCGAATGACGGAGTACACGAAGAAGCAGCGTTGTTTTTGGCCGTGTGGATATCGGTTGTGCTTGTGGTCTTCTCGGTGATCGTGTCCAAACTGCCCGGCTACATATTTCCGCTGTTCCCGGCTGCCGCGGTCTTGTCGGCATCTGCGTGGGCGGACGAGGGCCGAGTGGGTAGTCGCACGCTCGCAAAGTGCGCCTGGGTTGCGCTGGCGGTTTCAGTGGTCTTTGCCGCTGCGCTGCTCTTCGCAGAGATGAAGCTGCCGCAGCCTATCCCAGGTCTGCGGCCCATTCTTGCGGTGATGGGTGCTGTACTGGTGCTGGGAACAGCCGCATCGATCCCGCTCGTTATCCGAGGTAGCCGTTCGGCGGGACTCGCCGCCCTCGCGGGTGGAGTCGGAGCTTTCCTGCTGGTGACAGTTACGGTCGCTCTACCCGTTGCATCGCGGACAATCGCGGACGACTCAGCCCGCATAGGCAAGGCAATACACCGACTGGCTAGACCCGGCGACACTGCGGTCACATACAAGATAGCTAGGCGGATTCCGTCCGTACCGTTCTACGCGCAGAGGATTGTGAAGAACCTGCACACAGCCGCCGACCTTCGCCGGCTGCTGGACTCGGGTAGACCCGTGCTGGTTGTTACCCCCACAGACAACCAGGAGAGCGCCATCTCCTCAGGCCAGTTGGTGCACAAGTTCGGGGAGTTCAAAGTGGTGCGACTGCGGGAAACCTCCCCCTAACCCCCTCCGAAACGGAGGGGGAAAGCAGCGAATGCCCCGTAACTAAATGCCTTATTGCGATGTTTCGGGATTTCGACTGACACAATAACACGGGATTTGCCGAGTCCAAAATCCCGAAACAACAAAGACGTCCGGACGCGATTGGCAAACAAACACCATTCATCCAGCACTGATCACGCGATCAGGACGCCTTCTCCAGATGGAAAGCTTCGTGCAGAGCTCTGACGGCATCCTTGGCCTTGTCCCGCCTGACCAGGCACGTGATGCGTATCTCGCTGGTGGTGATGGAGAGAATGTTGATGCTTGCCTTGGCGAGAGCGGTAAACATCGTGTCGGCGTAGCCCGGACTGCTCTTCATTCCGCTGCCGACCACAGACACCTTTGCAACATCCTGGTCGCAGAGCAACTCCTTGGCTCCCATCTGCTTCATGACCGGTTCGATCACCTTCTGCGCCTTGTCAAACTCCGAATCGCTGACGGTGAATGAAAGGTCTGTGTGCCCTTCGGCCCCAACGTTCTGAACAATCACGTCCACGCTGATGTTCTTTGCCGCGAGGGCGTGGAATATCTGAGCAGCGATGCCCGGTTGATCCGGCACCGCCACCAGGGTGAGCCTTGCTACATCGGTATCGTGAGCAATTCCGCTGACCGGATTGCGAACTTCCATTTGCGTATCCTCCTTCTTGATGACCGTTCCGGGCACGTCTTTGGCGCTGTTGGCTACGAGAATCTCCACTCCGTATATCATGCCGAGTTCTACCGCACGAGAGTGCATGACTCTCGCGCCCTGTCCGGCTAGTTCGAGCATTTCTTCGTAGGATATTGAATCCTGCTTTCTCGCCTGAGGCACAACCCGCGGATCAGCCGTGTAGACGCCGTCTACGTCAGTAAATATCTCGCACGCGTCCGCCTTGACAGCCGCGGCAAGAGCAACCGCAGTGGTGTCGGACCCGCCGCGGCCGAGAGTGGTAATCTCCGCCCAGCTTGTGGCCTCGGTTATGCCCTGGAACCCGGCAACAACGATAATGTTGCCGTCCGCAAGCTCCTTGAGCAGCCTGGTATTGTCCACATCGACTATCCGGGCCTTTCCGGCGACCTCTTCGGTAATGATCCCGGCCTGCCCGCCAGTCAGAGACACGGCCTTCAGCCCAAGCTCGTGCAGCGCGATAGCCATAAACGCGCTTGACGCCTGCTCACCCGTAGCCAGCAGCTTGTCTAGCTCGCGGTCGTTCGGTGAAGCAGACAACGATTTCGCCATGCTGATGAGGTCGTCGGTTGTGTCTCCCATTGCGGATACGACAACCACGACTTGTGCGGTCTGAGCCCGCTTGGCGATTCTCTTTGCCACATTGGCGATCTTCTCTGTCGTGGCAACGGAGCTTCCGCCATATTTCTGGACAACAATCACGACGCTATACCGCCTTCCATTATGTCTAGATGCCGTCCCGGCATCCTTCGATTCGACGCAGAAACGTTGGATGATAGATTACCACAGATACCCGTCTGCACGCAAGGTTGACGAGCAGCCCCGCTAAGTTGTAGATTATGCATGCTCTGAGCAAGGAGGTGTGGTAGTGCAGCAACTTTGGGCGCCGTGGCGGTTGGAATACATAGTGGGGTCGGAAAAGCCGGAGGAATGCATCTTCTGTCACTTCCCCAAACAAGATCAGGATCGCGAGAACCGCATTCTCCTCCGCGGAGAGCACTCATTCGTGATTATGAATGCGTTCCCCTACTCCAACGGCCACCTGCTGGTCCCGCCGTACCGTCACGTTGCCGACATGTCCGAACTGACGGACGCGGAAAGTCTGGAAATCATGCAGCTCACGCGAAGGAGCCTGAGTGCTTTGAAGGCAACCTGCAGACCGGACGGGTTCAACGTTGGTGTCAATCTCGGAACCGCGGCCGGGGCCGGAATCGCTGACCACCTGCATCTGCACATAGTGCCTCGATGGAACGGAGACACCAATTTCATGCCCGTCTTTGCGGACGTAAAGGTGATTCCGGAGGCGCTGGAGGTTACCTACGACAAGCTGAGAGCCGAGTTTGACAGGCAATAACTGGCGTTCTTCGGGACAGTCGCTGCCAACGCCAGCAGGTGTAACACATTGGATGACAATGAAACCTTGCGACAACTAGAAGACCTGAAGTCCGAGTGCGCGGAATGCACGAAGTGCGGGCTCGCCAATACAAGAAACAGCGTGGTGTTTGGCGAAGGCAACCCTCTGTCACCTCTGATGATTGTGGGCGAGGGCCCGGGACAGACGGAGGACTTGACCGGACGGCCATTTGTCGGAAGAGCTGGAGCGCTGCTGGATGAGTGTCTGGCCGAGTGCAAGATGAGCCGAAAACACGTGTTTATCTGCAACGTCGTGAAATGCCGAGCCTGCATCCAGGAGAACGGCCGATTCCGCAACAGGCCTCCCGCACCGGAAGAGATCGCGACATGCACACCGTGGCTGATGAGGCAGATTGAGCTTATCAAGCCACTGGTCATCCTGTCGGTCGGCGCGCCATCCGCGAAGTTCATCATTAAGAAAGACTTCGCGATGACCAAAGAAAGGGGCATCTTCTTCGACACCCCTTATGCGCAGACTGCGATAGCCGCACTCCATCCCGCCTATATCCTGCGCCAGCAATCCACGTCCTACGATGGCGGGAAATCACTGCTGGTTGCGGACATCGAGGCCGCACGAAAGAAGGTAGTTGAGCTGCGGAAGGCGACGGAGGAATAACTGCCTGCCATGCTTCGCGGACGTTTTTCCCAAAGCCTTCCGGCTTTCAACGTCGGGGCACGCGCCCGCGAAGTATCCATTCTGTGTTTCGGAAGACGAGTGTCCCGAAGCAACAATATCCGATCAGCGCAAACCGAGGATTGAATGAAGCACTACAAGTATCTCATTGTTGGCGGGGGAATAGCGGCAGATGCCGCAGCCAAGGCTGTCCGCAAGATCGATGTCGAGTCTTCGATAGGCATGCTGGCTGATGAGCCTGATCTACCCTACAGGCGGCCACTGCTCTCAAAGCAATTGTGGAAAGGACGGCCAATAGAGAGCGTCTGGCTCAAAACCGAGGCCCAGGGAGTCAGTGTGCATCTGAGCTGCGGGGCAGCATCGATCGACCCCAAGACAAAACAGGTTACGGACGAACACGGTGAGGTCTACGGTTACGACAAGCTTCTCATAGCCACCGGCGGCTCCCCAAGAAGACTGCCTTTCGGCGAAGACCATATCATCTACTTCCGCAGCCTCCGCGACTACTACGAACTGGCGGGCATCTCCGAACACCACGAGCGATTTCTGATTCTTGGCGCCGGATTCACTGGCTCAGAACTGGCCGGGGTGCTCACTGAAGCCGGCAAGCGAGTCACAATGGTCTTTCCCGAACCGCTCATCGGCGACCGGGTGTTTCCCAAGGGTCTCTGCGAACGCATCACGCGCCATTTCGAGGACAAGGGCGTGACTGTATATGCAGACGACGTGCCGGTGTCAGTCGAACGCGATGGGGATGGGCTGTTGACCACAACGAGAGATGGCCGCCGGATATGCTCGGACGGAGTAGTTGCCGGTCTGGGAATGATACCGAATACCCAGATAGCAGAGCAGGCAGGTCTCGAGGTCTCCAATGGCATTACCACAAACGAGTTCCTGCAGACGTCCGAGCCGGACATATTTGCTGCCGGGGATGTGGCCAATTTCAACAGCTCGGTGCTTGGCAAACGCATTCGTGTTGAACACGTAGACAACGCGGTAGCGATGGGCCGGTGCGCCGGAGAGGGGATGGCAGGCCAGCTCAGATCGTACTGCTACGTGCCATACTTCTACGCCGACATGTTTGACCTGAGCTACAAAGCTGTGGGAGAGATGGACTCAAAGCTGGAGATAATCGAGGACTGGAAAGAGCCTTACGAGAGCGGCGTGCTCTACTATTGCAACGAGGGCAAGGTTTGCGGAGTGCTGTTCTGGAACACTAAGGACAGGCTGGATGATGCACGTGCTCTGATGGCGGAACAGTCTACGTGTCCCGCCGGAGACCTGTTGGGCAGGCTGACCTAGACGCGAGGACAACCCGTTGCTCCTATGCTTCGCGGGCGTCTGCCCCGAAGCGTGCTAACACGCTGTTGTTTCCGTTGTTTCGGGACACCCCTGTCCAGAAGCCCATCGGCTGATATGGGTTATCGCCGCGTTCTGCTTGACGATTCCCTGACGATCAGCCGGGGCTTTATGACAGCCTCCTGCTTCGGCAGCGACTTCTGCTCAATTCGATTGAGAAGAAAACTGAACGCCTTCTCGCACATCTCGGAGGTGGGAAGCTCCAGGGTAGTCAAGGTGACCGGAAGAAACTCAGTGAACTCCAGGCCGTCACAGCCGACCATCGCAGTCTCATCCGGGATCTTTATTCCGTGGCGCAACAGCGCTGACTGGACGGCGAGCGCGATCGAGTCGTTGGAACAGAATACACCGTCTGGGTACCCGTGGGACGCCAGGTATTCGTTTGTGGCATGCCAAGCTTCCGCCATTGTGCCATTCTTCAGTATCAACGGGGTAACTTCTACCCCCAGATCACGGGCAGTGTTGATGACACCTTCGTATCGAGTTCTCCTTAACGTGACACTTGCCTCATTCAACGCAAAGGCGATCTTCCTGCAGCCCGCATCTTTGACCAGATGCTCAGTCGCTTTGGCCGCCCCCCAATAGTTGTCAATCCCGACATAGTCGATCGACGTAACGTAGTTGCCGCCCATGTTCACAACGGGCATGTCGCGGCCCATAGTATCTTTCAGAGATTCGATGACACCCTCCGGCGGATCGACAATCAGCACACCTTCTACAGCCCAGGGCGAGTTTCTGTGAGAGTAGTCTGGGACCGAATCCATCGCGTCGACATTGCGGACAATTACGTCAAAGCCGCGGGAGTTAAGGTGCTGTTGCATCTGGCCTACCACGGATCCGGAAAACTGAGTTTGCAGATGCGGTATCCACAGCCCAACCAGATACGTACGTCCGGTCCTCAACGCCTGGCCGGAGCGGCTCGGCGTCAGACCCAGTTCCCTGGCTTTCGCCAGAACCAGGGAGAAGGCGAACCAGTCGTCGTGTCTAAGCAACTGCAAGCAACTGGGGCTTGCGGAAATGATGTATACGGAAGACTACGACGGCAGGTACTGCGCTTCACACTACGACTGGGACATAGGGCAGTGGTACTACTACCCGGACGG
>CAYSLA010000178.1:0-6815 GCA_964431685.1 uncultured bacterium
CGGAGTTGACAATCTCCGAGGCGGGCGCTATACTTAACAATTGTGTTTGTGTGTGTTTATGGGGAAGAGACCTGCATGCGATCTCTTCCCTTTTTCCTGCTGAAACCACAGGGTTGAGATGTGTTTGAGAGCCTGACCGAGAAACTGCAGAATGTCTTCAAGAAGCTGCGTAGCAGCGGCGGACTGAGCGAAGCAGAGGTCGGCGAGGCTCTGCGTGAAATCCGTCTGGTTCTGCTGGAAGCCGACGTCAACTTTCGCGTCGTAAAGGACTTCGTCGCGAGGGTCAAGGAACGTGCCGTCGGACAGGACGTCCTGAAGGGGCTCAATCCCGCGCAGCAGGTCGTGAAGATCGTGCACGAGGAGCTGGTTGGGCTTCTTGGCGGCGAGCAGGCGAAGCTGGGTATTGCCCAGCGTCCGCCTACGGTTATTATGGTGGCCGGTCTCCAGGGATCCGGAAAGACCACTACCGTTGCCAAGTTTGCCAGCATGCTCAAGAAGCAGGGCAAACGGCCTTTGTTGGTGGCTGGAGACGTCTACCGGCCTGCGGCGATCAAGCAGTTGCAGACGCTTGGCGAGCAAGTTGGTGTCGATGTTTTCGACATCGGCGATGGCCAGGACGCGGTGGCGGTTGCCAAGGGCGCGATGGCGCGCGCGGCCGCCCACGGATACGACCCGGTGATCATAGACGTCGCCGGTCGGTTGCACATTGACGAAGAGATGATGTCGGAGCTCACAAGGCTTCGTGCTTCTGTAGATGTGACTGAGGTTCTGCTGGTTGTCGATGCGATGACCGGTCAGGACGCCGTCAACGTTGCGCAGCAGTTCAATGAGGCGCTGAACATTGACGGTGTTGTGCTAACAAAACTGGACGGTGACGCCCGTGGTGGGGCGGCCTTGTCCGTCAGGGCGGTTACGGGCAAACCCATCAAGTTTGTCGGTACCAGCGAGAAGATGGACGGGATAGAGCCGTTCTTTCCTGACCGAATGGCCTCGCGCATTTTGGGGATGGGCGACGTTCTCAGCCTGATCGAGAAAGCACAGGATGCAATCGACCAGGATCAGGCTGCCGAGATGGATCGCAAGCTCCGCGAGAACCGCTTCGATCTGAACGACTTTCTGTCGCAGCTTCAGAGTATGCGGAAGATGGGGCCTTTGGAGCAGATATTAGGCATGATCCCCGGGATTGGGGCCGCAAAGGAGCTGAAAGACGCTAAGATCGACGAAAGCCAGCTCAAGCGTGTGGAGGCGATCCTCCAATCGATGACAAACGATGAGCGGGCAGACCCATCGCTGCTCAACGGCAGTCGCCGGAGACGTATAGCCGCGGGAAGCGGTACGACGGTCCACGACGTAAATCAGGTGATGGGCCAGTTCAATGAGATGCGGAAGATGATTCGGATGATTACGGGGTCTGAGAAGGCCGGTAAGAAACGGATGCGGCTTCCCGGGATGCGCCTGGGATAGGATTGTAAGGCTGAGAGTTAGGAGGCTTTTAGTTGGTTAGAATAAGACTGAAGAGGCTTGGTGCCAAGAAGCGACCGTTCTACAGACTGGTTGCTGCAGATCAGCGATGTGCCAGAGACGGACGGTTTATCGAGATGCTGGGCTACTACGACCCGACCACGGAACCGACCACGATAAACGTGAAGAAAGACAGAGTGGAGTATTGGCTGGGCTGCGGCGCGCAGCCGACCGACACCGCCCGTGCTCTTCTCAAGGTAACCGGTTTCTTTGGTGGACCGACTGAGAAGCCGGCCCGAGTTAAGGGTAAGGCCAAGGCCAAGGCGGCCGCACAGACTGCCGCGGCCGCGGCGGAAACCCCTGCAGCCACGGAAACGGCTGCCGCGGAAGCCGCTCCGGCGGAGTCTCCTGCTGCAGAAACCGCAGTTGAGGACGCGCCTGCGGCCGAAACGGCCGCTGAGGCTGCTCCTGTTGAGGGAGATGCCTGACGCGGCGAGTTTTGTGTGGGGCCGGAGTTGCCGCGGTTTGGGTTGATCTGACCCGCTGCGGCAGTGTGGTGATTGCGCCGTTGGCGTATGGAGTTTGATGGATTGAAAGATCTGGTTGAGATCCTGGTCAAGGCTCTTGTAGATAGCCCGGAGTCCGTTGTCGTGAATGAGGTCGACGAGGGGCAGTCGATGATGACCTACGAGGTCAGCGTCGCCCCTGATGACCTTGGCAAGATTATCGGAAGACAGGGTAGAGTAGCTAATGCGCTTCGAACCGTGGCGAAGGCTGCCGCGATTAAGAGTCACAAGAGCGTCTACGTCAAGATCGTGCAGTAGATATGACGTCTTCTTCTGACCGAGATATAGTCATCGGGAAGATCGTGGCGCCTTTTGGGATTCGAGGCGAGGTCAAGGTGCTCCGACTCACGGACTTCCCTGAGAGGTTTGACGCTGGCCGGGAGGTGATGGCAAAGCAGGCCGATGGCAATCTGAGGCCGCTTAAGATCACCGACAGCCGGGAGTACAAAGACGGGATGGTCCTGCGGTTCGAGGGGATTGGCAACAGAACTGAGGCCGAGGAGTTGCGGGGCACGCAACTGGTCATCGAAGAGTGCGAGTTGGAGAGTCTGTCCGGGGACTCGTACTATCTCTTTCAGCTCGTTGGACTCAAGGTATTCACGGAAGACGGGCGCGAGCTGGGCGTAGTTGCGGACATCCTACAGGGCGGCGCAAATGATGTCTATGTGACTGACAGCGGCATTCTGATCCCCGCCATCCGGGATGTGGTAAAGAAAGTCGACCTGGAATGCGGGCGGATAACGATTTGGCCGATGCCGGGTCTGCTTCCGGATGATAAAGGCTCGCGCTAGTTGAATGCATATTGATATACTGACCACTTTTCCGGGCATTATCGAGGATGCTTTCGGGGAGAGTATCATCAGCAGAGCGCGGGAACGCGGACTTGTGAGCATCGAAGCGGTAAACCTGCGGGATTTTACTCACGACGCGCACCGCACTACCGACGATGCACCGTACGGCGGCGGCCCCGGTATGGTGATGAAGTGCGAGCCGGTCTTTGAGGCTGTGGAGTCTATCATATCCACGGCTGTCGGGGTGAGCCCTAGAGTGGTTATGCTGACCCCGCAGGGCAGACGGTTTGATCAGAAGATCGCCGAAGAGCTTGCGAAAGAGAGTCATCTCATTCTGATCTGTGGTCGCTACGAGGGGTTCGACGAGCGAATCCGTGAGCACCTAGTCGATGATGAGATGTCGATTGGTGACTATGTGCTGACCGGTGGCGAACCGGCGGCAATTGTGATAGTAGACGCGGTGGCCAGGCTGATACCTGGGGTGCTGGGAGATGACTCCAGTGCGGAGGCGGAATCGTTCTCCAGCGGGTTGCTGGAGTATCCGCAATATACCAGGCCGGCCCAGTTCCGCGGATGGAATGTGCCGGAGGTGTTGCTTTCGGGCAATCACGCTGAGATCGCGAAGTGGCGTAGGCGGCAAGCGATTGAGCGGACGCGGGACCGACGTCCCGATATGCTCGACGCTGCACCGCTCACCGACAAAGAGAAGAAAGAACTTGGCCTGACCTAAGCTTTGCTTCGCGGGCGTGTGCCCCGAAGCTTCGAGACAAACGCCCGAGAAGCGAAGCATAGGGCGTAACGATTTCGAAACGCAGGTAGACCAGACCATGAACACTGTTTTACGGAGGAGTACGTTGAATATCATCGATCAAATCGAATTCGAGCAGATGAGAACCGATGCGCCTGATTTTGGGCCGGGCGATACCGTTCGCGTTCATCAGCGGGTAATCGAGGGCAGCAAGGAGCGAATCCAGGTCTTCGAGGGTGTCGTGATTGCGACAAAAGACGGTGGGCTGAGGTCGGCTTTTACCGTCCGGAAGCTGTCCCACGGTATCGGCGTGGAAAGAGCATACATGCTGCACTCGCCGCGGATTGCCAGAATAGAAGTCATTAGACGCGGTGCCGTGCGCAGAGCGAAGCTCTACTATCTGCGTGGAAAGATCGGAAAAGCCACAAAGATCAAAGAGCGCCGGACAGCAAGATGACGCCTCCCGCACCGGGGATTACGGAGCGATTGGCCAACATGAGCATTCCTACTGTGCTCATCGTGATTGCCGTGCTTCTGGCCATCCGGTTCCTGTTGGGAAGGAACTCCAACAAGACGGTGAAATCGGTCGCCGAAACGGCCGAGTCGCTCGCGGTCGCCCTGGCTCTGGTGTTTCTTATCATCAGGCCGTTTCTGATTCAAGCGTTCTATATCCCGTCAGCTTCTATGCACCCGACGCTGCTGGAGTCTGACCGTCTGATGGTGAACAAGCTCATCTACAGATTCCGTGAACCCAGTCACGGGGACATTGTGGTTTTCAAAGCCCCGCCGGAGGCCGATCCCGCCGGGCAGGAGCGGGACTTCATCAAGAGGGTCATTGCGGTTCCTGGCGATGTCGTTCGTATCACACCCGGGTATGTCGTGGTGGGCAACTTTGAATACAATCATGCCGACCTGCGCCGGGCTTTGGCCGGATATGCCAGGAGGGGCGCTGATGGAGCTGTCAAACTGATGAACGACAACGTGTTGGTTGATGGTCAGCTTGTCAGCAAGTCAGAGGTTGCGACCGCTTTGTCTGGTAATGCCGCGGACAAGGTGAAGATTGTGCCCGGCAAGGTCTATGTCAACGGGGATGTCAAGAACGAACGATACACCGCGGAGGATCCGGACCTGCCGTACCCGTTGCCACAGACGAACCCTGAATGGATCATTACGAAGGACGGTGTGCAGTTCGTCAAGATCCCCAAGGGGAGATTGCTGGTCTGTGGCGACAATCGCAACGACTCCAACGATAGTCGTTTTTGGGGACTGCTGGATCGGAAGAGGGTTCTGGGCAAGGCGATGTTCATTTTCTGGCCACCCAACAGGATTCGGTGGATACAGTAGACTGCTGGGAGTATGAGCGGGCCGCCTGGGCGAACGGAATGCTCTGTGTGGCGGGGTTGGACGAAGCGGGCAGGGGACCGCTGGCAGGCCCGGTGGTGGCCGCCGCAGTTGTTCTGCCGCGGGACTTCGAGATGTCGGGCGTCCGGGATTCGAAGCAGCTATCCGCGGTCGCGAGAGACAGGGCTTACGACAGAATCCTGACCGAGGCTGTCTCAGTTGGGGTTGGAGTCGTCGAACCCGATGAGATTGACAGGATAAACATACTACAGGCTACACACACTGCGATGAGGGCGGCGCTGAGTAATATCAGTGCCGCTTTTGACTTTGTACTTGTGGACGGCCTCGCTGTTCCCGGACTGCCGGTTAGCAGCAGGGCGATCGTCAAAGGCGACGCAAAGAGCGTATCCATTGGCGCCGCGTCGATTGTCGCAAAAGTTACCAGGGACAGGATTATGGAAGAGATGGATCAGCGCTACCCTGAGTATGGTTTCGCTTCTCACAAAGGCTACTGCACAAGAGAGCACTTGTCCGCCATCGACGCCCACGGTCCCTGTCCGTGCCATCGAAAGAGCTTTGCGCCTGTGGCAGAGAGGTTGGCAAATTGTCGTCTCCCCGGTCTAGACTAGGAAAGAGCGCCGAGATAGCGGCGGCTGCCGAGCTTGGCAAGCGCGGCTACCGCATAGTGGACTCGAACTACCACGTCAGAGGCGGGGAAATCGATCTTATCGCCTATGACGGTGATACACTGGTGTTCGTCGAAGTCCGCGCGCGAAGCAGCTTTGGCTTTGGCACACCGGCCGATACGGTCAGCCGGACGAAGCGCGCTAAGATAGTGCACACAGCGGAGAACTACCTGTTCCAGAAGAACCTCGAGCCAAACGGTATTAGGTTTGACGTAGTCGAGGTGGAGATACGCGACGGCAAGCCTGTCGTTCTCGATGTTCTGTGCGGTGCGTTCGATGCAGAAGGGTGAGAACATGAAACCCGTAACGGAATCTGTGTTATCAGAACTGATTGAGCGATATCCTGTGCTGCAGGGACTGCGCGATGCGGTGGAACAATCCGTGGGTCTGATCTGCGGGTCCTATTCCGCGGGTGGCAAGACCCTCGCATGTGGGAATGGCGGCAGCGCTGCGGATTCCGAGCACATAGTCGGAGAACTAATGAAGAGCTTCGTCCTGCCCAGGCCGTTGCCGACAGAGCACGTGCGTCTACTGGAAGGTATCGGGCGCGGCGACCTGTCCGCATCCCTGCAGCAGGGCGTGCCGGCGATCTCTTTGACCAGTCACATTTCGCTGAGTACAGCTACGCTCAATGATGTCGATCCCTACATGGTTTTCGCGCAGCAGGTCTATGTACTAGGAAGACCGGGTGATACGCTGATAGGTATTAGCACATCCGGAAACGCAAAGAACGTCCTCAACGCCGCGAGTGTTGCGCGAGCGTTTGGGTTGAATGTCATAGGCCTTACGGGGGCGCGGGAGAGCAAGCTGGACCCGTGGTGCGACGTTGTCATCAAGGCGCCGGAAACCCAGACATTCAAAGTGCAGGAACTTCATCTGCCGATCTACCACGCTATCTGTGCCATGGTTGAGAGTGAGCTGTTTTTAGGTGAGTCATAGATAATTTTCCATTTTTTACAATTGTATGCTCGCTTGGATGTTCCGCTTTGGCCCAGCCCGAGCACGCGCCAGGCGTATCCAGGCGCACCAGGCACGGGCTCTGATGCGTCGGTACAGGTAGCTGTGTTCACGAGGGCGTAATCATCCCGGGTGTGATTCGAAACATATGGGGTAACGCAAGCGACTGGACAGTGATTGCCTTAGTGTTTGATGCCTACGGCAAGGACCCTGGGGCTGGGTTCCCGAAGGACTTCTTCGTCCATCACTTCGGAGCCGACTTTTC
>CAYSLA010000179.1:0-6807 GCA_964431685.1 uncultured bacterium
GTTCAACAAAGAAATGGAGGAAAGATGAAAACAAGAGTAATGGTAATTTTAGCGGCAATGGCATTGTCGCTGGGCGCAACGGCTGCAACCGCGACCACGCTTCAGTATTTCCCTACTTCACCGAATCCGGGGAGTACGTATCTAACATGGACTTGGAAATCCGCTGCGGTTCGATTCACGGTCCCATCGGATTCCGCGTATCGCATCGACTCGTTGGATATGTGCATATACGGCAACCAGGATCGCACGTCGCTGGATGTGGTTGTCTGGGCGGATAACGCAGGGTCCAGAGGTGATGTGGTATATTTGTTGAATGATGTTGCCTGGCACGATGTCTGGAACAGTTTCGACCTTTCTGGAGGTGGACTGGTGCTGCCTGCCGGTGCATCGTTCTTCGCCGGATATGATTCCAATGCCAGTCAATACTCAGATGCAGGGTTTGTATACAGGGCGGACAGCAACCACGGGAATAGCTTTGCTCTGCGGCTGGAGGATTCGAGTTGGACCGCCCTCGGTGGTGATCTCGCGTTCAGGGCTTACGTTACGCCGGTTCCCGAGCCGTCATCAATAATCGCTGTGCTTGGCGGTTTGGCGGGACTTATCGGGCTCCGCCGTCGCAAGTAACTATGGCGGACAAGTGAAACGGCGTAAGGCATAGCCCTTTGTGCTTTGGCCCTTTTGCCCGCCGTAGCTTACGCGAAGGCGGGCATACTAATGTACGGCCTTCTCCGGCCCTCCCTGAATACCCCGTAAGAACACGGTTTCTGTTCGGATTCACCTGGTTCCTCTTGACTTCCATGCTCGAATAAGGCACCAATTGGTTGCGGAACAGATGTTCCCACATAGCAGACGCGGAGGTCAAACCAGTTGAGACTCCAGGAACTCAGGTTCGGGGTAGAGATCGAAACCATAAAGCGAAGCCGTGGAGACGTGGCTCGTGCTATCCAGACGGTGGTTGGCGGCAACGCCGAGCACGTCGGGAGTCCAAGCTGCTACGATCCCTGGCACGTCGTGGATGAGCAAGGCCGGACGTGGATGGTCGTTGCCGACTCTTCGCTGACGAACGTGCCGGCCAATCTAAGGGCCGAGGTGGTCTCGCCGGTCCTCAACTACGAGGACATCCAGCCCGATGGTCCGGGATTTGCAATCCCGGGACCGGTTCCGAGGGTCTGTGACCCTGCCCATTGTCATCCGCCTATTCCGGTCCTGTTGACCCACTCGGTGTTAGCAACCGCGCCATCGGCGGAGGAGACTTCCTGATCGGCGGGGTTGGCCAGGCGGGAGTCACGGGCGGAACGGGACTCAATAACATTGGCCTGTTGGTAAGGACCACCGGCAAAGTGAAGCTGATAGCGCCGGACAACACATTCTTCACGATCAACGACGGATCGGCGGCAGACATCAAAGTGATCACTACTTCCGGGGTTCCACCCCGATGGTCCGGGATTTGCAATCCCGGGACCGGTTCCGAGGGTCTGTGACCCTGCCCATTGTCATCCGCATATTCCGGCCCCATGGCTCCGCTTGGTGTGAGCAACCGCGCCATTGGCGGAGGAGACTTCCTGATCGGTGGGGTTGGCCAGGCGGGAGTCACAGGCGGAACGGGCCTGAACAACATCGGCCTGTTGGTAAGGACCACCGGCAAAGTGAAGCTGATCGCGCCGGACAACACGTTCTTCACTATCAACGATGGTTCGGCGGCCGACATCAAGGTAATCACCGCATCCGGGGTTCCTCCGCTTGGTGATCAGATCACGGTAACCGGCGTCGTCTCCTGTGAGCAGTCGGGAGCCGACATTGTGCCGGTCCTGCTGCTGAACTCGATGAGCTACACGTTTGTTCCGCCTGCCTCGGTCTACTATTGTGACTTCGAGTCGCCGGCCTACTCGAGCGGCGCGCTGACCGGACAGGGCACGCCCGCCTGGTCCGAGATGTATTCCAGCGGGTATGATGTGGGTGGAATTGTAGATGCGACTATGGGCTATGGCGGATCGTCGCAGTCCGCCTACATCAATGGCTACCAGACTTCGCGGGTGACGCTGGATGCTGTTACCCGCGCCCCCTGGTTTGAGTTCGCCTTCAGAACGAACTTCGCCGGTGGGGGAAGCGGGTCGGACGATGACAACATCTGGGTTTGCACCACCAGAGGTCTTTACTGGGATGTTGTTGGCATCAGTATGCGGGTTGTCAAGAAAGACGCAAGGATTGTCCTCAGTACATCCGGCGGAAATGTGGACCTCGGTCCCTGCCCTGACCAAACGTGGAAGACAATCTCGTTCCAGCACGATGTGTCTGGCGGTTACTACACTGGCACATTCAACGTATACGTGGACGGACAGTACGTCGGGCATTATGCAGTGGGCGGCGCATACAACGGTCTTCAGACAATGGCGTTCAGCACCAACAGCCCGTCGTGGACCAACAACGGTGCCTTGAGTGTGGATAACATCCGCGTGAGTGATGATTCGGCGTTTGTTATGTAGCCCCAACTTGTAGGACAATCATTAGCCCGAACAATTCGTGTCATTCCGACCGAAGGAGGAATCTCCGCTGCGACATCGAGATTCCTCACTCTCCTAAGGAACTCCCCAAAATCAGGGGACGGCATCGCCTGGGATATCACTGATGAACTGCGCAAGCGGGGTCTGGATGTAAAGAAGGACTGCTGGGAAGTGGTTGTTCCGATCGCAGAACACGATGGCCGCATATACGGCTTCCCCACCAACGTGGGCCACTGGGCGATGTGGATAAACAAGGACATGTTCGACAGGGCCGGCGAACCCTATCCGGAAGGCCCCTGGAAATGGGACGAGTTCGTCAAAGTCGCACAGCGCTTGACACTGCGCGACGAACAAGGCCGCATCACACAGTTCGGATTCCTTGGCTTCTGGGGTATGTGGCCTCATTTTGTGCTTCAATGGGGCGGACACACATTCAGTGACGACGGCACCCGCTGCACTCTCGACAGCCCGGAGGCGATAGCGGCAGTCCAGTTTCTGCACGACCCCGCATATCCCGAGGAAGACTACAACGCGGTTTGGCGCGACACAATGAAGTATGCATACCCTCCCGACGACAGTCCATTTATTGGGGGCGATATAGTCAACCGCATCGTTGACAAACAGATTGACCTGGTGAGAAACAGACAGAAGTCTGCGGCAGAGGCCATGAGAACTGCTACCAGAATGGTCGACCGGGAAATGCAGAAGAACATCGAGCGCGACCCGTCACTGCGCGCGAGGTATGATGACTTGATGACGAGGAGGAGTCAGTGAAGACGGGCTCTCGAAGACACGATCTGGCCACGGCCATCGCGTTTCTGCTGCCCAACTTCACCGGCTTTCTGATATTCACCACTTGGCCGGTACTCTTTTCGCTGGTTGTGAGCTTCTCAAACTGGAACCTCCAGCGCACCGTGCCGTTTCAGTGGACGCGTTTCGGGAACTTCTCCGAGATACTCCACGATCCGCAGTTCTGGGTCTACTTTGTCAACACGGGCTACTTCATGATTGGCATCCCGATATCCATCGCCGGATCGCTGATTCTGGCCGTCATGCTCAGTCAGAAGCTCAAGGGAATGACGGTATACAGAACGTTATTCTACCTGCCAAGCATCACGAGCGGCGTCGCATTGATGATCCTTTGGAAGGCGCTCTATAGACCGGATTTCGGGCCCATCAACGCCACAATCAACTGGCTGATCGCGACGCTGAACATCAATGATATACTGGGCACATCGATCTCGGCCCCGCAGTGGCTTCTTTCCACAAAGAACATCTTTGGGCTTGACCCTGAGCGGGTGGCAGTTGTTGGCAAGCAGTTCGGCCTTGGCGCCAGGGACGCGATCATCATAATGGGGATATGGGTTGGCATCGGAGGAAGCAACATGCTTCTGTACATTGCCGCTCTTACCAACGTGCCCCAGGAGCTTGTCGAGGCCGCGCAACTGGATGGAGCCGGAAAATGGTCGGTGTTCCGCAACGTAACGTGGCCGCAGCTTGCGCCCACGACGTTCTTCATCGTGCCTGCGGCATTCAGCGCTTTCGGCACGTTTCTGCTGAGGCAGTTTATGCTGACAATTCCGCCGGCCCTCGACGAGGCGGCATCCATAGACGGCGCCAGTGCCTGGCGAGTATTCTGGGACGTTATCCTGCCGTTGACACGGCCGGGGTTGGTCACCCTCGCGATATTTACCTTTATGGGCAACTACGGCGCCTTCTACTGGCCGCTGATTCTCATCAAGAGCGAACATCTGAGGACTCTGCCGATAGGTATGCTCTTCTTCGACAGCAAGTATGGCAGCCAGACCAACCTCATTATGGCGGGCAGCGTCATGAGCATAATCCCCCTGGTGATACTGTTCGCGCTGGGCCAGAAGTTCCTTGTCAGGGGCATACAGCTTGGGGCGGTCAAGGGCTAGCCCTGGGTAGGGCTCCCAGCACGCGACACATCCGCGTCAGATGGCTACGCGCCGACTTCGGGTGGGCAGCGGAGAAGTGCTATGCTGCAATAGAAGCCTGTCCACTGCTATAATACTACCTATGGAAACAAGGATCGTCGACGACCTCAACGAACAACAACAGATGGCTGTACGGCACACGGAAGGGCCGGTGCTGGTATTTGCCGGCGCTGGCAGTGGCAAGACTCGTGTGCTGACATACAGGATAGCGCACCTCATCAAAGACCTGGGCGTCAAGCCATGGAACATACTTGCTGTTACATTCACCAACAAAGCCGCGAGAGAGATGAGAGAACGCATCGAGTCGCTCCTGGGGGAGAGCTCCTCGGGCATCTGGGCAGGCACCTTTCATGGCATTTGCGCCCGGATGCTTCGTGAACACGGCGACCAGATAGGAGTCGACCGCGACTTCACAATCTTCGATGATGCGGACCAGGTGTCTCTCGTTCGAGAGTGCATGGAGTCGCTTCGACTGGATCAGAAGAAGTACCCGCCCCGCGATATGCTCAGTCTGATCTCCAAGGCCAAGGAGGCGCTGGTCACGCCGGAGAATTTCGGCACGAAGTTCGTCGGCCACAAGGAGAACGTAGCCAAAGAGGTCTACAAGCTCTATGCCGAGCGCCTGAAATCCAATCACGCGCTCGATTTTGACGATCTTATCATGCTTGCTGTCCTGATGCTTCGCTCACAGGCTGAGGTGCGGCAGCACTACGAAGAGAAGTTCCACTATGTGCACGTGGATGAATACCAGGATATCAACTACGCCCAGTACCTGCTTGTAAACACGCTCGCTGGCCAGTCTCAGAACGTTTTCTGCGTAGGCGACGATGACCAGTCGATCTATCGCTGGAGAGGCGCGGACGTCAACATCATCCTCCAGTTCGAACAAGACTATCCGAATGCCAGGGTCTATAAGCTGGAACAGAACTATCGATCCACCAAGAAGATACTCGAGGCCGCGCATCACGTCGTCAAACGCAACCGCGGCAGGTCCGACAAGAAGCTTTGGACCAACAACGACGAGGGCTGTGAGATAGAGTTCATCGAGGCGGCCAGCGAGACTGAGGAGGCAACCCAGATAGCCAGGTCAATCGAAGACAAGATGGTGAGAGACGGACGGCCGCTGTCTGACTTCGTAGTCCTCTACCGGATGAACGCTCAGTCCCGAGTTCTGGAGGATGTGATGGTCAATCGCCGCATCCCCTATAGGATAGTCGGATCACTGCGGTTCTACCAGCGCAAAGAAGTCAAGGACATCATCGCATACATGCGACTGGCTCTGAATCCTCACGAGACCGTCAGCCTCCGGCGCGTTATCAACGTCCCGTTGCGCGGCATTGGCCAGACATCGCTTGACAAACTGGACGAGTACGCCACATCACACAATCTGGAACTGTTCACGGCTCTTCAGAACGTGAAAGCGGTGGAGACTATCGCCAAGCGCTCACGGACTGCAATGGAGCTGTTTGGTAAGCTGATTGAACACCTGCACGAACTCGCTCATACTCTGGACGTACACAGTCTGACCAGAGAGATACTGGAGACGACGGGCTACGCGGATGAGCTTGCGGAAGAACGCACCCTGGAGGCTCAGAACCGCCTGGAGAACGTGAGGGAGCTGCTCTCGGTCACGCAGCAGTACGTGAGCGAGCTGGGAGCAGAAGCAACGCTCAGCGCGTTCCTGGAGCACGTTGCACTGATCTCGGACATAGACAGCTATGAAGACACCAACGCAATAACGCTGATGACACTGCACTCGGCAAAGGGCTTGGAATTCCCGGTGGTGTTTCTTACCGGAATGGAGGAGGGGATATTCCCTCACTGGCGCGCCATCGAGGATCGAGAGGAGATGGAGGAAGAAAGACGGCTGTGTTACGTGGGGATGACCCGCGCCCGGCACGAACTGGTGTTCACTCGCGCCAGGCAGCGCAACCTGATGGGACAGACGAAATGGTCGGATATTTCCCGGTTCATTAAGGAGATTCCCGAGGAACTGCTCGACAAGCCCATCGCTGCCAGGCGCAGGCCCGAGCTTGACGTATCCTGGAGAAGCGATTTCAAGCCGCGCAGATCGCCTTCCACTGCAACGTTCAGACCTGGCCAGAAAGTGCACCACAGCGATTTCGGAGATGGCCTGGTAATTAACTCCAGTGGAACGGGTGAGGAGGAGCAGGTTACTGTGGCATTCGACAAAGAGGGCATAAAGAAGCTTCAGGTGTCACTGGCGGGGCTGACTCCCAGGCAGTAGCTAGCCTGCTTGCTTCGAAGTGACACGGATAAGTAAGAGCTCAGCCTCGCTGAGTACTACGTCATGCCGGTCCTGAATCAAGTTCAGGATATCCGGCACC
>CAYSLA010000180.1:0-6729 GCA_964431685.1 uncultured bacterium
CGGGCTTTCGCGGCAGTTCTTCCTGCGCGTCGGGCTGGTTGGGCAGTTTCTGGCTGCGGCAAAAGAGCTGAACGATCGTGGGTGGATGTTGAAACTGGAGGACTGTTACCGCACAGCCGAGATGCAAACCCTCGGTCTGCAGGAGCGTGTCTTCAGCGCGATTTTGCGCAAGGTGCAATGGGAGTGTGGTTCCAGGCAGCCACCGACTGAACTGCTCTACCGTCGATTGGGCTCTCTGATAGCGATGTCGCCAAAGGTCGGCACGCACACGTCCGGCAGCGCGATGGATGTCTCCGTGCTGATGCGCGACACCGGTGAGGAGGTCGACCGCGGCGCACCTTACCTGGAAATGTCCGAGATCACGCCAATGTCCGCGCCGTTCATCTCCGAGCGCGCTCAGGGCAATCGCCGTGAGATCACCGCGCTGATGAGCAGGCACGGATTCGTGGCCTATCCCTGGGAGTTCTGGCACTACAACGACGGGGACGCCTATGCCGAGTTTCTGAACAAAACCGGCAAGCCTGCGCGATATGGGCCAGTGCACATGAACTCCGACGGCAGCGTGACGCCAATCGAGAATCCAACCGAACCGATCGCGTCTCCGGAGTTCGTAAACGAACTGATGGAGAGAGTATTGGCCCTATGACTACACCTCGCGAGAACCTGATGAATATACTTCGGCACGAGATTCCGGACTGGATCCCAGTCACCGGACACGTCGACCCATACAACCGGCCCAGCCTCGAGGGTATGGACCCGGAACTGGCCAAGGTTCTGGCCAATATACAGTGGGGTGACGAGTCGATAGTGACGTTTTCGCGGTATCTTGGGCTCGATATTATGGACATGTGCGGCGTGCCCGTGCGCATAACGCGGCGCAATGTGTCCGTTGAGCAGCACGTTAATGGGGACTCAACAACATATGTCTGGCATACGCCGAAAGGCGATCTGCGCGAGGTGACGCAGGTCTGCAGGGATGACACGGGAGCAGTCTCCAGCAACTGGACTGAGCACATGGTCAAAAGCCCGGAGGACATACCTGCATTTGCCGCTATATTCGAGGATGCCCTTGTCGAAGCCGATCCCGATGGGTTTGAGCACATCCGTAGTCGCAGACAACTGATAGGTGATGACGGTGTCTTGATCGGCTCGATGGATGGTACCCCACTCGGAATGATGTACCGCGTTTTCTCCGGAGTGGGCACGCTGGCCTATCTTTGGGCTGATGCACGTGACGCTATGCGTGATCTGTTCTCTGCTATGGAAACCAACTACCTGCAACGGATGGCGGTTGCCATTGCGTCCGATATTGATGTTCTGGTCGGAATTGACGACACCTCCACCACCGCCATTTCTCCGGACATGTTTGAGACGTGCAATCTGCATCTGACCAACGAGCGAACGCGAGTAGCGCACTCCGGCGGCAAGTATTATTTCCATCACTCCTGCGGGCACATTCGCGACCTTTTGCCGTTGTACCGGCAAACAAATATGGACGCCGTGCATGCGTTCACAGTTCCTCCTGTTGGCAATGTGACGGTGGCGGAAGGTCGTCGTCTCCTGGGCGATCGCATCACCATCCACGCAGGAGTTGATCAACTGGCTGGACCGATGGACGACCTTGACGCGGTGCGCGGCAACATCCACCAGATGATTGGCGAGGCTGAGCCCTGGGATCATTTTACCCTGGGGATTGCGGGCTATCCGAACCGGACAATTGAGCAGACCAGGTTTGTTGTAGACTGTTGCCGCGAAGCGGGGGTGAAGAAATGAGTTCGACAGGATCGTCGACGGCACACCCTTGTTCTCCCGAGACCCCGAAATGCTCCAGGAGATAGACCGGCTGTTCGACGTTACAGTCGCCCAGAGAACTGGTTAGCGCCGCCCCAGTATCTCTCTCATTACTCGGCCTACCTCTCGTGCCACGTGTTTCATTCCTTCATCGTTGGGGTGAACCACATCGGCGAGCAACCGCTCGAAGTTGTGAGGCCCTATGACCGCCATCCCGTCCATAAGGTGCAGGTTGCCGTCTCCCGCGGTTGCCCGGCGTCGGAATACAATGCGGATGGCGTCTCGGTACGCCTCGATTGTGTCTCCTGCCGGATTTTTCCAGTTGGCGTCGCTGTCTCCATCAATGAAGAACATTGGCGTGTAGCAGAGAATCGGTCTGTCGGGATGCTTTTTCCGCAGCACGTCGAGGAACGCATCATACCGCCGGTCGAAATCCTTGGCCGATTCGGAACCCGACCCCGCTGTGTTGATGCCGGCGGCGATCACTATGGAATCCCAATCGTTCCTGGATGCAACATACTCGCCGACCTCTCTTTCACAAAACGCGGCGCCTCCGAGGCCGAAGTTTAGCGTGCGCCGGTCTGTCTCGGCCTGCAGGAGATAAGGCCACGTCAGGCTTGGCCTGGTCACACTGTAGCCGTGCGTTATGGAGTCCCCGTAACAGGCTATAGTGCCTTTGCCGGGATGCGGCGACCACGGCGCCAGCGTTGCTCCGTCATCAATGTCGAATGACACCAACTCGACCACAGTGCTCCAGGGCAGCCGTATTTCCCATCTCGCGTCTCCCCCCGCAATCGCGCCAAATGAGCACGTCCGTTTCAGCGATCTACCTTCCGTTTTGACTGAGCCGATAAGCTCTCCGTCCCGAACCACCTCCCAGCAGTCCATCAGACCCTCAGATTCCTGAAACCATTCGATGCTCAGGAATGTTGTGTTGGACTCAAACCGGATTTCGATGCCCGCCGGCTGGGTGAAGCGCCAGGCTGCGCCGTCAAGGAACTTGGAGCGCCACTTGCCCGGCGCCCTCACGGGCCGGTAGCCCGCATCCTTCTTCACCAGCTCAGCCATCCCCCACCAATTCAGATTGGGGTTATCAGGACGCACTCTCATTCTCGCGTATCTCCCTTGTGATATTATTCTCTGGAGCTCTGCACTCGGCCATGCAGCTCACGGCCGCTCTTAAGCGCCGATTTCGCGGCCTGTATCTCAAGGCCAAGGAGGCAGATTCCCTTGTCCACCGTTTGCCGATAGATATCTTCCATGTCGCTCCCGGTGGGGTTGCGACATGGCTATCGCGTGCAGACCATTCATTTCCGACATCTTGGCTATATAATGATCGCCCTTTCCGCAGAAGTGCACGGCTCCGCCGCCGAACTCGCCGCCGAAGCCGCTGGTCGTATGGACGTATGAACTCCTCGTACATAGCCGGAGAGAAGTTCATCGCTGAGTCGTCCCGCAGCATTATCCGGCCCTTGTGGAGTGTCGACCAGTGGACAGCGTGACCATCAAGAGGCGGCGAGATCGCCTCATAGGCTTTCATATACGCGATATAGGTTTCCGTCACCAGACTGCCGCATATCTTTAGCCAGGTCCGGGCGACCCCACCCCTCCCTCCCCTGATAGAGGAGGGCTAGGGGTGGGGTCGCTCGTATGTCGGGGATGCCACGGTCGAGCAGTGCCTTGATGCCGTCCAGCCCGCCGGGGATCGGACGCGATGTCGGAAGCGTGTCGAGTGAGTCTTCCATCATGAACAGTTCGGCTCCAAACAGCGACGGCAGAATGCTGGTCCCGTAGTTGCCGCGCACGCACATCAACCCTCCGCTTGCGTCTGCCAGCATCCGTGAGCAGGCTCCATACTGCTGGAGCACCATGAGGTCCATGTCGTCCAGGGCGGAGTTTACTGAGCAGGTGGGCCACTCCATCTGTGTCGGATTGGCGGATCGTCTGGCGGGCACGAAGAGCCCACGTTTGTGTCTACCGTAAGCAAAACCGAGCCAGTCGCCAAAGAGCCCGTTCTCGACTTCCGGGTCTATGCGGCTCTCAAGGTCGTCCAGGTACTCGTTGAGATTATGCAATATGTACGCTCCAAATACTCGCCGTGATCAGTCACTACTTGAGGTGATTGGGCCGCCAGTCGTAGCTATGCTGCGAATGTCGGCGGTGTGGTCGTGTCCGCTCAGCGAACCTCTGGACGCCGAGCCTGTGCCTCAAACTCTGTGTTATACACATCTGGCGGCCTATCCTCCCCTGCCCAGTATAAGAACTATCTACGACTGCCGCAACCGCAATTCTTGACCGCGGCCGATGTGCTGTGCTAGACTCTCCTGCAGATGGCAGACTGACACTGGAGACGTTGAGCAGCGATATGAAGGTATACATAATCACCGATCTGGAGGGAGCTACGGGTGTCTTCAAGTTCTCTCAGACCAGGGATCGGCAGAATCCGGAATATCGTGACGCAGTGCGTTTGTTGATGGGCGACATTGAGGCCGTGGCCGAGGGACTACGACAGGCTGGAGCAACGGACATCTGGTGTCTGGACGGACACGGCGGCGGAGACAACGTCATCCCTGAGCTGATGGCCACCGGTGTGCGCTATGTTACCGGTTGTTCGCGTGGATGCCCTGTCTGGGGACTGGACGAGTCATTCGATGCCGTCGCTGCCGTCGGCTATCACTCGATGAACGGAACCCCTGATGGAGTGCTCCACCACACCCAGAGTTCCTTGAGCGAATCGAAATACTGGTATGACGGTGTTGAGCGTGGAGAAATATATCAGTGTGCGGTATTGGCCGGACATTTCGACATTCCTGTGATCCTCGTCACCGGGGATGAGGCCGCGTGTCGCGAGGCTCGTGCCACCCTGGGGGATGATCTGCCGACCGTCTCCGTGAAGACAGGCATCCACCGGGAGGCGGCTGTGCTTATGGCCCCCGGTGATACGCGCACTCTGCTTGCCGAAGGCGCCAGGCGCGCGTTGGCCGATTTGAACAAACGTAAACCCTACAAACCCCAGTTCCCAGTGGCGCTTACAATACGCTCTTTGGGTGCAGCGGCAGGTCTCCACCGTGGCCGGCGAGGTGAACCTGGAACTGCGCGAGGAGTATCTGTCCGCGAGGCTGGCGTGGATCAGAGCGGGCAGGCCAACCTACAAGACCGGCTTTGACCCGGCGCGCGCAACCGACGCTCAGAAGGCAAGCAAGGTCAATCGTCACCCGCTCATGGGCCGATACATCCAGACGAGGCAGGCCGACAACCGATCGGGCGACCTGATGTCGGTGCCGTTCTGGGAACTCGCGTCGACTGCGCCGGAGGAGTTTGGTCAGTGGCAGTACAGATCAAGGCTCCGAGAGTATCTGCGCGATGCCATCATACCCTACCACACGGCGAAGATAGACGAGATCGCCGATGCGCAGCGAGTCAGAAGACTGCTGAACTCCTATTCCGCCACCATGACCGTCAACTTCGAGATGACCTCCGGAGGGCAACGGCAGGCCGCCGATCTTGCCGTGCTCGTGGGGCGTCAGAAGCCGGGGACAGCAGTTGAGCCGCAGAGCACTGAGCTTCGTAACGCCATACAACAGAACGTGCCTGTCAGAGACGCGGGTAACCAGCCGGTGTTTCGTGTGGCTGGATGGGGGGCCAACGACGCAACCGGCTCGACCAGTGACCCGAATGTTCTCGCGAATACGGCTTACTGGATGGAGTCCGCCGTGTGGTACCGGTGCGCGCGGCTTGCGTTCACTCTAACCAATAAGACCGATCAGGCTGCGAGGATCGGGACACCGGACGATCGGTTCGAGGATCTGCAGGTCGGTGGGCGCCCGTGAAATCGTAGGGGAGCACTTCAACGTGCTCCCGTTCATACAAATACTATCTCACCAAACTCGGACGCCGAATCGTCATCGCCGCTCTTGAACTCCGACAGATTGTGCTACCGCAACTAATTTGCGCGCAATAATCAGCTCGATTTTCTATACACCCTGTTCAGAATTTGGTTGGTAAGGGACTAATCATCCGCTGGGATCGGAGGGGCGAACGTTCGTCCGATTGTGTGGGCTTCCGACCCCTGAGAGCTTGCCCTGAACTTGATTCAGGAGCTTGCCCTGAACTTGATTCAGGGGCCTGCCGCTCTACCGTGGCGTCAGGTTTCTGCCGATACTGCAGACCGATCCGTACGGCCAGTACTACCGTAAGCTCAACTTCATCCTCGCCGTCGATCGGCCGACCCAGACCGTTGACGCGGTGAGGTTCGCGCGCGATGGGGCGGTGGCCTACATCAAAAGCTTGCCCTGAACTTGATTCAGGGATACCTCGGATGCCCCATCGCGCGATCTACAAGAGCGATTCGGTGCCCCTGAGCCTGCTGGGCGTCGGCACCGAGGGGCCGGTCAATAGCTTGCCCTGAACTTGATTCAGGGTCGCCGTGTTCCGAGCCTGCCCGGTGTCAGTGTTCGAGCGCGTGAATCCGAAAACCCTTGGCCCGTTCGCCGCGGTCGATTTCCTCACAGCCGCGAGCATGGGAGCGCCGGAGAACATCAACATCAAAACATCCGCGAGCGCGCCTGGTCTCACCGCATTCCTGCCCCCGGACTGCGAGTTCGGAGCTTGCCCTGAACTTGATTCAGGGTGGCAATGCTCGACGGCAGCGCCCAGAACTCCGGCGTCCTGACCTACAGGGCATTCCTCCTGAACACTGATCAGGGAAGGTGGGTCCCGAATCAAGTTCGGGATGACGGCAAAGATGTGAGGGATGACGGCAGAGATGTGAGGGATGACGGCAGAGATGTGAGGGATGACGGCAGAGATGTGAGGGATGACGGCAAAGATGTGAGGGATGACGGCAAAGATGTGAGGGATGACGGCAGGGATGTGAGGGATGACGGCAGGGATGAGCCGGAGATCTCCGGCAGGGGTTATCTCGCGGCGGATACGCCT
>CAYSLA010000181.1:0-4895 GCA_964431685.1 uncultured bacterium
TCATTATGCAGATTGACGCCGCGTTTACACCCACGATGTCCTTTGCCCAGGCTGCGTCCAAGAACAAATACTCATACCGGCCCGTCAGAGGACGCTCTCGGCCCCTTGTTGCTTGTCTCTCTTCATTGCTTTGCGCAGGCGCCAGTAGTTCCGGTACCATCCGACCATACCGCCGCCCACGAGTCGGGCCTGGAGCCGCGTCATTCCATCCTCCGGCAGGAGATCGTGATCTTCAGCGAGGAAGATGGTGAAATCCTCCGGCACACGCTTGAACACGCCAGCGACCTCCAGGGCCTCCTCCAGCGCTCCCGGATAGTCCAGGGCGGCCAAAGCGCACAGAAAATGGGATCCTGCGCCGGAGCCCGGCCGTTCACGTCCTTGGTGGATGACGCAGGCGTCCAAGTTGGGATGCCCGATCGGGATCTTGAACGGCCTAAAGTCAGGCTCGAAGACTTCCGGGTTCTGATGACAGACATAGCGGACCATGCCCGGCATGGAGTAGGTCGCCCGCTGTTCACTCCACTTCTGATAACCGTGGCCCAGCATGGCTGCAGGAAAAGCCTCGATGAACCGGGGACCAAGCAGATCGGCCAGCATAATCAGGTCGCCGCCCCAATTGAACGACTCGTAGACGTTGTAGCAGGAGGGGTCATCAAAGAGCCGCAGCTTCTCCTCAAAAAGTTCGCGCCACTTCGCCTCTCCCGTCACCCTGGCGGCAAAGGCCAGGGCCGGAAGGTAGTAGCTGCCGGCATGCTGCTGTCCGCTCTGCCACAGGTGCATGAGCGACTTGTACCACAGGTAGCGGAAGTCCTGCTGCTCGTACCAGGAGAGGGTCTTTACGGCAATGTCGGCGATCTCCCTTCGGTCGGGGTCCGCTGCGTGCCTCCTCAGCGCGTACTGAGCCGACAGCAGCGGGCTGGCCTGATCGGTGCCCAGCGGCTCCGCCCAGCGAATCATGCCCTCGAACCCGCCGGAAAACCCCCCGTAGGGCCGCAGGAAGCTGCCGATGCCGTATACCTGCGATGCATAATAGACAAGCTTGTAGGCATTCCACATCCTGAAGGCCTGTTCCAGGGCGGCGACATCGCCGGTGACTTCGTGTTTCAGGACAAGGGCCTCCATATACAGCCCGCCTACGAGGATCGAGTCTTCATGCGACCAGTAGGTCGCAGGGTCGTCATGGCCCCGGAAGGGCCGCCGCAGGTGCTCCACTGTGGCGGGATCGATCCGCTTGCCCGTCCGGACGTCGATGTAGGAATACATCAGGCCGTCGGGATCGAAAAGATGCTCGTTGATGTAACGTTCGGCTGCTAACGCTGTACTCTCCAGATTACACTCCATCAGTCTCGGTCTCCTTCTGTAACTACATACTTGGGCTGCAGGTTTTGAGATATCTCCGTCCAAATGAGAACACAGTCGCACGACATAGACTCGCGCTGTTGATGCCCATCCACGCGAGTTAGGGGCAATGACTGTTTGAACCGCCTACCTGTAACCGGCAACCTGCCGCTTAGGCTCGGCCCGGCAGGCAACATCGAGTCTTTCGGTATTCACGCGTGCCCAGCGAATGCCGGTATCGTCCACGGAAGTGCCCGCGTAGAAGACGATCAAGACATCTCCATTGTCAGTGCACGTCGTGGACGGAAGTCCAATCGTGAACTTCGCCTGCTCTGCAAGTGTATCCTGCATATTCGTCTTGGCAAGAGTCTGTGACGGGATATCGGCCTCATACACCACTATCTCGCCCGCTTCCGGCCACGTCCTGCCGCGGTCCTCGCTGAGTCGCATCTTGATAGCCGGATTGGATCGCCGGTCTACAAAGACGGCGGCTATGCGTCCGTCAGACAAAGAGACCGGTTGGGCCGGCTGGCCGGGAACTCCAGTGTCCCAAATCTCGGACCACGTCCGCCCGTTGTCGAGGGATTCCCTGGCGTGAATGCTTAGATAGCTGGCGTGTGACTTGTCATAGGTCCAGAACAGGCTCAGCATGTCGCCATTCGCAAGCACCCCCGGCCTCTGGTCCCAGTAGAAGATGCGGTTATCAGGATCACTGGTGGTAGTGTGGCTGGTCCACGTCACGCCGCCGTCCTCTGAGAACATCAGCACCGAGGAGTGCTTCCACTCGCCGGGATCATAGTAGGTCTTGTTTAGCTCGTATTGGCAGACCAGGTTTCTGTTCCTGAGGTGCAGCATTTGGCCCGTGATCGGTGTCGGCTGGTCAAACGGGGTAGGAACGATTCGCAAGTCCGACCACGTGCGTCCGTGGTCATCCGAGTGTGACGTGAGAATGCGAGTGTCGAGCAGCCCTTCGGTAACCTCATTGAAGAATGGAAGATCAGGGTCTGATATGTCGATCCAGGCAATCACGGCGGTAACGCTCCCTCCGCCGGTGTGAGTCAGGTACATACTGCCGAGGGCGCCCGGTTTGTCATCGATCGCCGGGGCCGTAAAGGGGGTCACGGGCCTTGTCCAGGTCGCGCCCTCGTCATCTGACCAGACCAGCGCCACGTTCTGATCCGCAACAGCGGTCTTGCGTCGCGCCGCGCGGAATCCGCACAGCCACCTTCCGTTTGGCAGAACGCAGACCGATGGAGATGTCCGGCTTCTCAGACCCCCATCGTTACACACTATGCCACTGTTTGCTATTCGAATCATACGTGGGCCTCCTCACCCCGGAACAGGTAGCATCCGCCTTGTCGACCACGAAGCGACAGGCCCGAATATGGGTGATCCCGTTCACCACCGCGTAGTAGGTCATAATCACCGAGCCATGCGCCCCCTTGATCAGATCCGGCGTCCCAAACGCAAAGCCCCACAGTGCGTCCAAGACACCGTCCGAAAGCACCGTCGACTGCCGAAAGGCGCAGCACTGCCAAGGATCGCGCTCGTAAGTGCTTGCATCGATGGGTTTGTCGAGTATAGTCTCAAGTCTCAAGCGGCCTGCACCAAACCACAACGTGCATCTTGCTCGAGCATAATACCGTATCAGCATACCTCCGAATGATACCTGTGTCAAGCTGTTTTCTTCGTCGTGCCTTGCCCGAAGCATAAAAAAACTAGAAACCACTTGACAACTCGCCCAGAGTGTGGCATAATACAAATAAGTAGCGTGCTCGAGCAAAGTGTGTGCTACCGGATCACCATATTTAGAGGCATCTATATGAGTATCAATCGACCCTCGGGAACCGTGATTTCCGACGAAGTCTATCGCAAAGTCAGGGGCAGGATAGTAAGAGGCGAGCTCCGTCCCGGGAGCAGGCTTGTGCAGCGCCAACTGGCCGCAGAGTACAACACCAGCGGCTCGCCGATTATCGAGTGCATACGCCGGCTGGAAAGAGACGGACTCGTTGAGAGCACCCCCGGTTCCGGGGCAGAGGTGAGAGAGTTCACCCAGCACGATATGGTATTCATATGTAAGCTGAGGGCCTGTGTTGAGTCGACAAGCGCGGCGTGGTTCGCGCTGAATGCCAGCCGGATCCAGCGGATGGAACTGGAGAAGCTTGGCCAGCGATGCAACGATGCCTGGCTCGCCGGAGATGAGACAGGATACGGTGAGGCCGACATCGCCCTTCACACGCATATGGCCGAATGCTCAGTCTCACCTCTACTGCTCCACTTTGTCGAGAAGTCATACATCATATCCGCCACGGTTCTAAACAGGTTCCCCAATGACTTGGACTGGCCTGCGGGAGTCGAGTTGGGAGCACACGACGATCTCATTGCCGCTGCAAATAGCGGCGATCCAAAGCGTGCGGAGAAGGCTGCACTGGAACACTTGGGTGGCGTCCGTAAGTATGCCGAGGCTGTTGGGCTTAGTTACCTGACAGATGTGTTGTGAAGCGACGTTTGCCCTGAGAACAGGAAGGAACTGGTGATGAAAAAGGGGTTTACGCTGATCGAATTGCTCGTAGTGATTGCGATAATCGCAATATTGGCGGCCATTCTCTTCCCGGTATTCGCCAGGGCAAGAGAGCAGGCAAGGCAGTCCGCGTGCCTGAGCAACACGAGGCAATGGGGGATGGCCTTCTTAATGTACGCGAACGACTACGATGACTACGCCGTGCCTGCCTATACTGAGCCGTGGATATTCTGGCATACGCAGCTGAAGAGTTATGTAAAGAACTACGACATACGCTTCTGTCCCAGCAAGAGACCCGGGGATAAGTCGATAGGCGCGCTCGGCGATGGAAGATGGGACACTCACTATGGCATGAACTGTGGCGACGGCCCCGACAAGTACCTGGGTGTGGGAAGATGGACGAACTTTCACAAGAACCATATGTTCAACTTGTCGGATAGCCCTTCGCCCTCTAATCTGGTGGTGTTCGCGGAGATGGGCCACGAAATGGGCGTCCTCTATGGGGTCTGCAAACCTGGCGACCTGCGCTACGGTTTCTACGCATCATACTGCTATGTGGGCAGCTACTCTCCCCTTCCCTGGAATGACAGTAAGCTCCACAACGGAGGATCGAACTATACTTTCGCGGACGGCCACGCGAAGTGGTTCAGGCTGGAGCAGCTACACGGAGAGGAATACTGGGTCGTGGAGAAGTTGAGGTGATGCGTGTGAAGCCCTAATCAGACAGGAGCAGCGGTCAGATAAGCAATCAGCTTATCGGGCAAGCCGGACACGTTTCCGGCAATTCTCGTCATATCAGACGGATCAAAGGAGAGCAGAAATGCTAAGAACTACATTCGCAGTACTGTTGTTCGCGGTGCTCATGGTCGCGACCTCTTCGCTGCCGGCCCTGGCGGTGGGCAGCGATGGCTCGATCTTCCTCGACAACTGCAACGACTGGCTCCAGTGGGCGTATGAAGACTGGGGAGGCGTCATCACGGTTTTCGATGGCGTCCTTAACTACAACACCTACAACGAAAGCTACGGCGGGATGCTG
>CAYSLA010000181.1:4905-6712 GCA_964431685.1 uncultured bacterium
GTGGATGACGGAGGCGAAGTTCCGAGTCAACACGGGCGGACCGCTCACAGCGCCATCAGGCAGCGAGTGGCGAACAATCGCCCTATTGTCGGGTGGCAACGGGCCCGCTGCCTGGGGGACAGGCACCGAACTCGGGTTGTATCTAGCCGACGGCTCTGACGCCGACAAGTTCAGCCTGACCTGGGGCCCGTACCAGACTACCGTGGAGCCTCAGCCTGTGGCTCTGGATCTGGCGAGAGGGACGTGGTATGTCGTGTCCCTGTATCACAGGAGCGACAACACGATCGCGATCTTCCTCGATGGAACGCTCATCGACACCAAGAACGCGCTGACCGGCGCGACCAAGCCGACGTATGTCGGCGTTCTGGATGGCTCGGGCTCTGTAGCGGCAAATCTTGACCTGGACTACCTGAGCATCGGCAACCCGACCGGACTGCCGCCGATTGTAGCCGCGCCCGTTATCAGCCCTCCGTCGGGCGTTTATGCGACGTCGCAGACGGTTACTATCACCTGCTCGACTCCCGGCGCGGTGATCAGGTACACTACCGACGGCACAGTGCCGACCCAGTCCAGCACGCCTTACTCGGGGGCGTTCCTGGTGAACCCCGGCACGACCGTTAGCGCGAACGCCTGGCTGGACGGTTCTCTGCCGAGCGTATACGTGCAGGCGACTTACAGCCCTCCGCCGGTGGTCAGTGACAACTCGATCTTCTACGAAGACTTCAACACTGACCTGGCTAAGTGGACGGCATACGACATCTGGGGCGGGCCGACATGGACCGTCGCTGACGGTTACCTCAACATCAACACACCAGTGTCCGGCGGCGTCGCACTGACCAACACCACGGCCCTCGACTTCGGCACAGCCACGGCATGGGTGTATGAGACGAAGTTCCGCGTCCACGATGGCGGGCCGCTTACAGTGCAGTGGGGCACGTCGTGGAGGAACGTAGTGCTGCTTATGGGCACCGTCCCGGGCACAGGCTCAAGGGACATCGGGCTTTATCTTGCTGACGGCTCCGCCGGCGACAAATTCCGCCTGACCTTTGGCGAGTGCCACACCACGAACGAACCCGAGACCGTCGCCGAGTTGAGCAGAGGCACGTGGTATACGGCTCTGGCATACCACAAGGCAGATAACACAGTCGACATATACGTGGATGGCGTGCTGCGCATGACCCGGCCGGCGCTCCCCAACTACCCGCCGCCGAACATCTACATCGGCGACGGGACCAGTGCGGCTGGCGGCAACTGGGACGTTGACTTCGTGAGCGTCGGCAAACCGTCAGGCGGACTGCCGTACACTGCTACGCCAGTCATAAGCCCGCCTTCGGGGCAATTCGCGACGCCGCAGTCGGTGACCATTACCTGCGCAACTTCCGGCGCGGTGATCCGTTACACAACCGACGGCACTATCCCCACGGAGTCCAGCACCGAGTATACCGGAGCATTTAGCGTGACTCCGCTCGTGCATCCCGGCGCCACGGTCCTTGCCAGGGCCTGGGCGGCTGATCATTGGCCGAGCGCTACTGGACAGGCGACCTATATCGCCCCGCCGCCCACGCCGGTCAGCAGCGACGGCGCGTTGTTCTTCGATCACTTCGATGACGAGTCGAAGTGGGAGATTGGGGAATGGTTCTGGGGGGACCCGACAAGTGACCCGATATCAGCCAGCAACAGCATCATGCACATCAACACCCTCGATCCGGGTGTTTACGGCGCCATGATGAAGCCTCTCACACCGCTGGACTATGGCTCGGCGACAGAGTATATCTGGGAGACGAAGTTCAGGGTCAACGCGGGAGGA
>CAYSLA010000182.1:0-6671 GCA_964431685.1 uncultured bacterium
CTATTCAAGGTGGGCTAGATCGAAGCTCCCGTAGGGGAGCACTTCCATGTGCTCCGTGATGATGTCACGGTGCTGCGGGGCGGACATTGCTGCCCGCTCCCGCTTCATCCGAGTTCCCACTGGTGTAGTTCCTCCAGCATGATCTCGTAGTTTCTCAGGGGCATGCCTGGAAAGATCGTGTTGCTGGAGCTGTAGATGTACCCACCACCCGGAGATGCGTGCTCAAGGCAATATCGTGCGGATTTGCGCATTGCTTCGTCGGGGCCATCCTGGAGAAGATTGCACTGCACGTTGCCCATTAGCGCCATCTTGCCGTGAGTCAACTTCTTTACTTCGGCTATGTCCATTCCGGCCATCGGGTCTATGGATTGCAGGGCGTCCGGGCCACAATCCAGAATCTGATCAAGAACGGGCATAAGCATTCCATCGCTGTGAAAGATAGACTTAACTCCCAGTTCTCTTGCCCGGTTGACCAGTTGTGCAAGATACGGAGTGACTATCTCGCTGAAATCTTTGGGCGACACAAACGGGCCACCGTTGAATGCTACGTCGTGCGGCATGAACACAAAATCAGCCCCGGCATCGGCCAGCTTTTCGATGAGATCAATGCCGCCCTGCACTCTGCGCCGCGCTTCCTGGTGGAGTGCCGCCCGATTCTCGATAAGATCGAGGGCAAATTGATCCCAATCGCTCACAGTTTCGATAGCCCACAATGCCGCTCCAACCATTCCCCCAACTGCAATGCTGTCGCCAAACGTCTGTTTCGCAGCGATGACCCCGTCAGGGTCGCCCCAGGGCCAATAGACAGCCAGTGCGTCCCACTTAAAGCGCTCTACAATCCTCTCATAGATAACCATGCACCGGCTGATCTTCCGGTGTTTCTCTTCAGGAGCGCAGTTCCAACTATTCCTGTCAGGAAAACTCAGGCCGAATGCCTCGTTTTCCAACTCAAACATTGATTCAAAATGGGGCGGACGATCGGTCTGCCGAAACTCGAGCGCCGCCACGAACCGTTCACGGCCTGTCATTCAATAATCCTCCATTGTCGAGTGTTGCGGGAACTTGTTCCCGGAACTTACGCCGGTATCGGGAACAAGCTTCCCGATACACCGAAGGATCAAGGTCGAAATCACCAGTCTACTCATTTTCGTTGTTCTCCCACTTGCGCAGCTCGGCGCTACGTTGTACACTTTCAACAGGGATTATGCGTTTACCTTCTTGACCTCCCCCTAACCCCCTCCGAAACGGAGGGGGGGCAATCGCTCCCTCCCCTGGTAGGGGAGGGTTGGGGAGAGGTCTCTTGGACCGATGAGAAAGGCCGTGCCGGCGTGCGAGACTTGAGGAGCGAAGACGAGTTGCTCATAGGGCGGTTTCAGGGCGGTGACCGCGAGGCATTCGACAGATTGATGAGAGCACACGTGGATCGGGTGTTCGCGCTGGCTTGGAGCGTTCTGCGCAACAGGGAAGACGCGATGGACGCAAGCCAGGAAGTTTTCGTGCGTCTGTACAGACACCTGCCCAAGTTCACGGCATCGGACAACCTGAACGCGTGGCTATACAGAGTCTGTCTGAACCAATGTATAGACCTCAAGCGCAGAGCAAAACTCCGTCCGATTTCCGCAATAAGCGATGAGGAGATAGAACGGCTGAGAGGCTATCCGGACGAGGAGCCGGAGTTCCGCGCATACCAGACCGAGAACGGACGTATGATAGCTGAAGCTGTGGACGCACTTCCGAACCGGCAGCGCACAGTTTTCGTGCTGCGACACTATAGGCTGATGTCTCTTAACGAGATTGCCGAGACGATCGGGTGCAGCACCGGAGCCGTGAAGACTCATCTGTCGCGTGCCACGGCCAGTCTCCGCACCAGACTGGCTGGATTGGTAATGCGGGAGCAGCACGGAGGTAGACCAAAATGAACTGCAACAAAGCCAGAAGACTGATGGGACCATGCCTGTACGGTGACCTGACGGAAATAGAGACAGGCGAACTGCTCAGCCACATAGACTCGTGCAGCAGGTGCAGGGCGGATGTGGAAAGCCGGCGCGAGACACTTGACCTGATACCTGATACTGGACCGGCTCTTACCGACGAGCAGAGAGACAGAATGGCCTGGTACGTAAAGGGAGCGGTGCGGCCGACAGAAAGCAATGCCCGCTGCTGGTCATTAGGGTTTTCCCGGGCATACGCGTGTGGAGCAGCCCTGATGCTGCTGGTCGGATTCGCCCTGGGTGCACTGGTCGGGGCGAGGAGCCCACGCCCAGTTCATTCAGACCTGATCCCGGCAACAAGTGCCGCAAGCCGATCGACACCCGCGCGCAAGGGCGAGCTTGCCGATGGGACCCATTCGGTCAGCAGTCAACAACCAGCTAATGACGAGGCCGCCGGTGTCGAGCAAGATGACGGCAACGCCAGCCAGCCAGGCGGTTCTACCGTGATGGATGTCGCACGAAGAATGGCTCCTCTGGCAACGACTAATCGGCGCGATGAGCCGCGCAAGCCGGGACGGATAATCGTGCTGGATGAGCCAGCGCCGATCGTACAATCGGACGACTCTTCGGAGAAACCGCAGACGCAGGAGAAACTCAATGCAACTACACTCCCCAAAGCCACCGGACTCAACGACGTGCAGAAGGCCCCAGGAGGGAACTAGCAAGGTGGTGAACGCCGGAAGTAGTATTCCCCCCTGTCTGGGAGTCATCATTGCACTTCTGGCGTATTCATCCACGTGCTGCCAGGCTCAGTCCGACCCCACTGTGACCGTCCGGCCAGTGGAACCCAGGACTCCCACGGTCACTGTGCGTCCCGCGCCTGCAACCACCGAGCCCGCGTCTCAGTCGGCGGTGCTTCTGGTGATCGATGACAAGATCGTGCCGTCCGAATCGCTGGAACTGGTTCGCGGCCAACAAGTCATGATATGGATAAGGGAACTCCAGAACCTGGGCTGGGGAACGGTGTCAGCAGCGTCCGGCGGCAGGTCCGTTCTCAAGGGTAACGGCGTGAGCCTGTCATTCAAGGCCGGGGAATCGACGGCGATGGTCAACTCACTGTCAGTGAAACTCCCTGTCAACGTATACTCCAAAGCCGGCAAGACGATGGTGCCTCTGTCGTTCGTGGCAAAATCTCTCGGGATGAAATATGACCTTGCCATAAGACCCGTGGCAACCATCACAACCGGCTCCGCAACGCTTGCTGGCGGACATAACACGATCGAGGGAACGGCCGTCTTCAACGGAAAGGCAGTCTCAGGCCTGGTGGTACGGGTTACTGATGAGGAGATGAAGGTGGTCGACGGAGCCACGGCTCGCAGCAGATCCGATGGCACTTTCACTATCGGCAATCTGCCGGATGGCAAGTACTACGCATACATCTACAGTGGGGATAACCCCGAGTATTTCAACAGGCAGTCCAAGCTGATCAGTGTCAGCGGAGGTGAGACAGCCCGTGTTGAACCCATCAGGCTTGGCAGAATCATCCAGCCGAAATCTCCGGCCACCGGTGCCGAGGTATCGCCCGTTCAGGGGGCGGTCAAGTTCTCGTGGTCGAGCTGTGAGGGGACGGCCACCTACAAGCTCACCATCCGCGCTCAAAGCGACAGAAGAACAGTCGCCCAGCTTACGTCACAATCGCCGAGTGCCACGGTCCGAGCCGACACGTTGACTGCGGGTACCAGATATGAAGCGGAAGTGGAAGCCCACAACGCCGACGGCGAGTACATAGGCGGCACACCGGGCAGCGGGGCATATCCGTGGGTGTTTGGCGTAAGGTGAGCCAGGACCGAATCGTCAAACCTGCGCGGCAGGAATCGCACTACGCGGCAGGAAGACCGTCAGTAATCTTTCAGTCCGAATAGTCCCTCAAAGGCAAACAGCGCGGGCATGCCTCCGGTGTGGATGAACACCACTGGGCGAGAACGATCGATCTCGCCGTCCAGAGCGAGACCGATGAGCCCGGACATCGCCTTTCCAGTGTAGACCGGGTCGAGGATGAGGCATTCGGTACGGGCGGCGGTCAGGATCGCCTGGTTTCCGAGATCGGATGGAACACCGTATTGCTGCCCGTAGTAGCCGTCACATATCGGCAGGTCAGCAGCCGTGAAGGGCTCGGAGAGGCCAAGAAGCTCGGCGGCCTCATTGGCGATCGGGAGCAGGTGTCTGCCGATGGAATCAGCCTTGCCTGTGACGCTTATTCCAATCAACCTGGCGTTTGGCAGGAAGAGCTTCAGGCCGATGGCGCACCCGATAAGGGTGCCACCAGAACCCACTGCGACGACTACAGTCGGGGCCTCCTCGCCGGTCAACTGCGCCGCGAGTTCACGCATACACTGTACATAGCCCATATCCCCCAGTGCAGATGATCCACCGAGCGGTATGACATAGGGGTTTGCCCCCTGTTTGCGCAAGTCTTCCGCTACGGCGTCCATCTCGGCAATCATATCCTTCACGGTTGCATCCGCCATCAGCCGCACCTCGGCGCCCAGAACCGCGTCCAGTATGAGATTGCCCTGATCGGCTTCCGGCAACGGTCCTCCCAGAACCAGAATGCTTCTCGGAATTCCGACGGCGTTCGCTGCGGCAGCAGTCAGACGAGCGTGGTTCGACTGAATCCCGCCACAGGTGATGATCGTATCAGCATGCTTGCCGAGAGCGTCCGCCATCAGAAACTCAAGTTTGCGAACCTTGTTGCCGCCGCCTCCGAGCGTGGTGCAATCATCGCGCTTAATGAGCAGACGATGCAGGCCGAGGCGCTGGGCCAGACGCGGCGCTTCGGTAAGAGGAGTCGGCCAGGCGCCCAGGAGATGCCGTGGAAGCGAATCCAGTCGGTCGACTGCATGTTTCATCTTAGCTTCTCCAGACGCTCGGATGCAAGTTTGGCAATGCCGCTGTCAGATGAGGAAGCAGCCTTTTCATACGCCGCAATCGCCTGCAATGTGCGGTGGAGTTCGACATTGACCTCGCCAAGCCGTAACCATATCGCGGGATCGCTCACAGGCAAAGCAGCCATTCGGTCCGCAGTTGCAGCGGCGCCTTTGCGATCATTCATCACCATCTGCAGCTCAACAAGTATACCGCCATCTCGCTGGTTGGGATCCTTCCGAAACGCGGACTCCACCTGTTCACGAAGCATGCCGGCAATGCCGCGGCGATGCGCGTCGCGTGCAACCGCGGCCCATCCACCAGGTTTCGAAGCGCGCATCCGCGTAAGAAATGCCGAACACTGGGCGGAAGCTCGGCTCGCCCCATCCGCAGTCTCGCCAAGGTCCTGTTTCGGCTTGTCGGAGTGTGGTTTGGCGTCGGCATAGAGAGCCTCGGACGCTGATGCCTTCGCGGCACCAACCCCGGCCAAGTCCGCTTTCGATTCACTGACACTCGGTGCCGCGGAAATGTCCTTGTCCATCACGGGCGAAGCAGCTCCACGCCGAGGCACACGAGCAGCAAGGCCGTCAGCGGCCGTCTCGCCTTCTGTCATCGGTTTCCCGCCGTATGAGTACTCCTCTGTGGCGGTCTTCGGGGCACGCGCCCGCGAAGCATCAGCGACTGGCGTGACAGCGCGTCCCGGTACGTTTGCGCTGGGGGCAGGAGGAGGCGCAGCCCTGCGCGGCGCAAGGTCCGGAGCCGCAGCGACTAACATAGAGTCATCGGCTGTCGGCGACCGTCGCCCGGCGCTCGTGCCGGAGCCTGCCGCATTCAAGGGCGGGGCAGGATTGAGTCGTTTCTGCACTCCACCCTCGACTTTCCGCCCTGCACTCGCGTCCACTGCTGGCGAAGGAGCAGGGAGAGGTTTCGTGCCAACCATTTCTTCTTGATTCGTGGCTCCTGACTTCTGAATACCAGACTCTTCCTCACCGACTGATCTACCCAAACGGGCGTGCGGCGGGGTCTCCGGCCCAACGGCAATTCGTCCGATGCCGATGCCCACAACGGCAACCAGTACAGCCATTGCCCCGGCTGCGGCGAAGCGCGGCACGCGCCACCCCTGCTTAGGTCCAGACTGCTCCACGCCAGAGCGCGCTATCTCGGCCAGAACCCTGTCTGCGAGATCGGCAGCAGGGGTCTGAGCCGCCGGTGCGCTTTCTCCAAGGACAAGGGAAGAGACGCGCAGAGCCTCAAGCTCCGCCCGGCAACTGGGGCAGTGCGAGAGATGACGCTCCAGCTTCTCCCGCTGTTTGCCCTCAACCGCACCTTCGACATAGGGCATCAGTATTCTCTTGTAGCCCGAACACCACATTTCTATCATGATAACACATCACACAACCGTCGCGCCTACCAGTAAGAGCTCAGTCTCGCTAGGTACAACGTCATGCCGGACTTGATCCGGCACCCATCCGGAGAAGGGATGGATTCTGAACCAAGTTCAGAATGACGTGGTTTCTCACATACTCCGAGCTCTTACGCCTACCACTCCCCATAATCGCGGACGGGGCTGCTGGCCTCCCTGCACAGCGAGTGCCTGCATGTGTTTAGACTCACGCAGAGGGCAGAAACTTCAAAGCACAAGCCATAATACTTAACAAATGCACGGTATGTACTCGCGCGAAACCGGGTGCAAGAGGGTGTTGCCCTTTCGCTCTCCGGTATGCTATAATAATCTTACTGTAGTTGTTGATTAGCTTCTGCACGGCCAGTGACGGCTATGCAGTGCGTGAGTTGGCTCTGTGAAGGTGCGCGGCA
>CAYSLA010000183.1:0-6636 GCA_964431685.1 uncultured bacterium
ATATTCGGTACTGCAGACTCACGGAATAGTCAGAGAGCCACGGTTGTGTTACTCCAACCGGCCAACAAGGGGCTACAAGGTGTATTTACGACCACACTGCTGCGATGGAATCACTTCGAAAGGGAGAAGGTGTTCCGGAGTCTCAGTTACGCAGAAGTTAGTGGGATTGCGGACGGTGGCCCAATCCCGAAGATGCGGGATGATCGTCTTGTCGAATTCTATGCGAGGTTGACAGCGGTCGAAAGAACGGTCGGTGACCTGTGCATGACCATACTGTCGGAGACACAGAGAGACGATTCATCACCGTATTTCCTTATAGTGCCGCGAGCCGTTAGGTACTTCTTGTCGGCTTTCCCCCGAAGGGTGCCGCGAAACAAAGTACTTACACTCATATTCCCATCGGAGAAAGAAAGAGACCTCGCTATGGTTCTTCTGAACAGCAATGTGCACTATTGGTACTGGATGTCAATAGGTGATGGATTTTGCACTAACAATCGTGTAACTGGCTCGTTCCCGTTGCCCAAAGCCGCGCCGGACGGATATGCCCCGCTAGCGCAGAGGCTGCGAGAGGCAATGGGTGATCCCGAGACGCATCTGCTCTCTACGGACGGAGAGATCGTAGGGTACAATCTCAACAAACACATGGATATACTCATGGACATTGATACCTGGATCGTGCAACAGGCGGCTGCAGATCTGAATCTCCCCCGCAACGTTTTCGCCGAGCACAAAGCCAGCTCGTTCCTTCGCCCGTTGGACGTTTCGACCGTCAACGGGTATCCGGAGGAATGCTGAATGCCTAGCACAACCGACATTATCCACCTATCAAATGGCTATAGCCTAGATCTGTTTCAGAGCGCGCGGTTGGTAAAATGGCTGCGAGATCACCGAGGCTCCAGATGGCTCAAGCAAAGTACGGCTGAAGACCTAGGACTGGCTTACGTGATGGTTCGCTATGTCTCCGGTATTACGGCCGCAATGGGACTCATCGATGCTCGCAGTGGAAGGCTTACCAGGTTAGGAGAGGTGCTATCCGATGTTGACCCGTATCTGTCGGCGCCGTTCGTGCCGTGGATCGTCCACTACAACCTGGCCTCTAATCCAAGACACGTTGTATGGCATCGAGTCGTGAATGAACTCGTGTATTCGCAGCGGCGATTCGGACTTGAGGATGCGAAGATGCTTTTCGTTGATCTTCAGGAAACACACGCGGCGGGAACCGTGATGACGCACGTTGTGAAAGAACTGGCCGCACTGTTGGAAACCTATACGGTTGGTGCGCTGTCCAGACTGTCGTACCTCGATAGAGAGAACAAGGACTATCGCGCGCCTTCGACGATGCGAGTGCCTCCGCTGGCCTTCGGGTACTCCATCCTAGCATTCGCCTCCCGCTATCGCCAAGGAGAGACCGCGATCGCAATAGGGGATATCGCAGCTGCGCCATCATCGCCCGGCAGGATATTCCTGATGCGCGAGCCGGATGTTCGCGCCCATCTTGAGAGGATGCACCGGGACGGTGTAGTTTCCATAGAGAACAAGGGACACCTCGACCAAGTGAGGTTTGCGGATATTCCTGATCCCGCCGACTACCTGCTTGCTCACTATGAGGATACGGAGGACTAGAAATGTCACAGATCCCAATTGATCTCCAAGACCTCTTGAGGCGGCAGACGACGGAAAGATACCGTGCAGTGCTCGTCACGGGCCTGGCCGATTGCGGCAAGTCCGCATACGCAAAGAGACTTGCGAACGCGCTATCTGCTCGATACCTTGACTTGCTGAGCGTGTTCGTTGACGACGGCGAGATTTCGGCCAAGATTGACACGTTCAACCTGGAGAGACTGTTGGATATGCTCAAGACCAAGGCTCAAGGTCAGAAGATACTAATCCTGGACAACCCGGACTTTCTCATCAACACCTGGGACCATCGGACACGCCAGGAGTTCTGCCAACGGTTGGGCAAGATGGATAGCGTTCAGTTTCCGACCGTGCTCTGTGTTTTCGCACAAGACGATGACGCCTTCGCCGGCGTGAACTACACGCCCACGTCCTACGGCAGTTCGCGCACAGTTCGTTTCCAGGATTTGCAGGCAATCGGAGGAGAATGATTATGGCTAAGATATGCGAAGTGGTAAGACTCAATTCCGGATATGCTTCGGCGGTGAACCTCAAAGAAGAGTTTCTCAATGTCGACAGCAACCGCGGAAGAATGGAGCGATACCAGCCGGTGAAGAGTCACCGGGAAGCATTCCTCAAGCTATCGAGATCCATCGAGATAGGACTCGCCAAGGACAGGTGTTTCCTGCTGACGGGAAACTACGGCACGGGCAAATCGCACCTGATGTTGATGCTGGCGAACTACCTTCACAACACCTCTGACCAACCCGAGACTACTGCCTTCTTGTCGAACTGGCAAGCGGTCGATGCCGACCCAGTTGATCGGCTCAAAGCTCTGCGGAAGAACAAACGCTGGCTGGTGGCCATCTGCGACTATGGGACGAACGATGATTTTGAGGAAGTAGTGCTTCGTGCCATTGCGGATGCCTGCGGGCCCGACCGGGAAGATTTCGAAGGCATCCTGGAAACCCACTATCAGGAGGCAATCCGAAAGCTTGAGACCTGGGAGAAAGAGGAGAACAGCGGCACCGACCGCCTGCACTTCTACTCCAACTTCGTGGACACACTGCAGGAGATCGAGCCAGACTACACGGTGAACAAACTCCGCGAAGAACTGAAACAACACCGCGCGGCAGCGCTCTCGGCGTTCAAACGGGTCTTCAAAGCACTCTTGCCGACCGAGGAGTTCACTCCCAGCACCTCTAACCTCGTTGACATCGTCAAGGACTTCACTTCCAGCCAGGCGTTCAAGGAACGATACGAGGGTCTAGCGATACTTTTCGACGAGTTCGGCTACGTGCTTGAGAACCGCCGGATATCCCTGAACATCTGGATGGAGTTCGCTGAGTTCTGCAACGGCGGCAACCACAAGGGGCAGCCATGCATATTCGTGGCGGCCGCGCACAAGTCATTTGTCAACTACGCCAAAGGCTGGGACGACTTTGCCAAAGAGAGTGGCAGAATCAAGGAGGTTCCGCTGACCGCGGAAGGCATTGAGGATATCATTGGGGCGATGGTTCAGCCTCTTACTGACAGCCCCGCCTGGATATCTGATGTGGCTCCTCGGGAGACTTTGCTGAATGGGTTCGCGGCCGAATGTCAGAGGCTGGGAATATTCAACTGGTTGGATGCCCCTGCCATTACGGTCAAGATATCCAAGGGGGCGTACCCGATGCATCCCATGGCCACGTATTGCCTGCTGGAGCTGGCCAAGGAGATTGGGAGTAACACCAGGACAGCGTTCACGTTCTTCTCCACGGAGGATATCGGTCAAAGCGGGTCGTTCCCTTGGTTCATAAACAACTACGATGTATTGGACGGGCTGAACCTCCGCCTGTATACCGTCGATCTGCTCACCGACTTTTTCTCCAAGGAGATGTCAACCTCGAACAGAGAGCTTCGGGACGAGCTTCGCAAGCAGATATCGAACTACGAGACAAGCCTGAGAGAGTTTCAGAAGCTCGCCAGTCAGGAGTTACTGGGGGGCGAGGACCGAATCGCCGAGATCAAGAGGGTGATGCGGGCGATGCTTGTGTTGCAGTTGGTGAATGTGCCCTGCAAGCTCGACAACATTGCATTCTCTCTGTTCTGGACTGCCCCAAGGGACTCGCGAAATCTCGATTCGCTCTTGCGTGAACTGAAGGAGAAGAGAGTTCTGTTTATGAGTCCGATATCCAGGACCTATGAGTTCGCATCAGCCGAACGTGTGGATATCGATCAGTTGATCGAAGGTTACAAGTCATCGGAGGAGAACCGACCAGCGGACCTGGCTGCCGAGATGGTTCAGGTAAGCATCGACAGGGCATGGCCTGACAATGAACCGTTCGTCGCTCCGAGGGCATTCGCGAAACTGCACGATAAAGAATGCACGCTGTTGGCCAACGGGCACAACAATGAATGGAACGAAGACAAGCGCGCGATGCGAGTGTTTGCCAGACCGAGTGATCTCCTGACAACTGATTACTTCGTGAAACTGGAGAGGAAGTGGACAAACAATGATGCCCACGCTGACAACTACGACGCAGTGTGCGTCTACGTGATTTGCGAGAACTCGGAGGATATTGAAAAGGCTCGGTCCGCCGCAGCAAAGAACCCGTGTGACCGAGTGCTGATAGCGGTGCCCCGCGAACCGCTGCCGGTCACTGACATAATAGTAAATCTGCGCGCGATCAAAGCTATAGAAGCCTCCTCTAATTACGAAACCTACAGCAATCCGGACAAGGCGCATATCTCCGACCTGATCGGAGACGCTCACAGCGGCTATCAGGGCAAGTATCAAGATCTGCGCACCACGTATCTGGACGGCCTGAAGGCGGCGTGGCATGGCAAGAGTGGCCGGCTGCTGAGCCAGAAGCCCAATAGCGCGCACCAGGCCCTGGACATGGTAATCGACGAGCTTTTCGAGAAGCGAAACCGCGTCAAGCACGACGAGTTCAACAAGTCTCATGTCTACTCGCTCGGCAACCTGGCCAGTATGAAGAACAAGACGCAGATCAAGGACGCTGTCGAGGCGCTGCTGGAGACGTATGAAGACCTCAAGATAAACACTAGCTACGGCGATGACAAGGGGCAGATCAAGTACCTGCACAAACTACTCTTTCGCCACCAGGTGCTCATGCAGACCGGTACGCTGGGCAACAACGTGATCACGTGCCAGATAGAGCATGACGAGAGCAAGTATGCGCAGTTCTTCCCGGCGCTTGTTGACATGGAAGTGCAAGTAAATGGACTCTTGGGAGAAGACCGCCTGTTCATCGCCGATTTCGTCAGGAAGTACTCACAACCGCCCTACGGCCTTGGTGCCACGGCGCTGCTGATGTTCTTTGCGTGCCTACTACGGATGTCCGGCGACCAGATCGTCATAAAGAGAGAACAATTGGCCGCCGGTCAGGTGATGATGACGGGGTTCGACCAACTGTGGGACCTGCTATCGGGCAAAAGCCCCGGCGCATTCTTGTTCCGACGGCCGATCAGCAAAGAACAGCGCAATCTGCTAAATGATTTGCACAGGGTGTTCACCGGCCAGCCCGTTGGTGTTAGTGATGCTCGATCCGTGTACGAGGTCGCAGACGCTATTAGTAAGTGGTGGGATCTTCAGCCGCAGTTGGCAAAAGTAGTGGCCGTCTACTCGGGTGATGGATGTGGCTCCGTGAAGTCGTTCATCGATCTGATGGCGGTGCGCGTCAACTTGGACCCCTCGGAGTTCATCTTCCAGAAGATGCAGATTGTGTGCGGAAATTCTGCTGACGACGAGATCGACGAGCAGAGGGTTGATCTGATCGTTCAATGCATGACGAATGTCAAACAGGCAATTGAAGATGCTCCACGGTCATTCATGAGTGGACTTCTGGACCATATTAGAGCGGTGTTCGGCATAACGGGTGTCACCTACGATGATTGCCGTACCCGCATCTCCGAATGGTTCAACAAACTGGATGAGAACCAAAGAGACCCGGGCGGCAGTTGGCACACTGCTGAGAGCCGTGCCCTGATAAAGAATCTGGGAACCATTGTAGATGCGGAAAGCACGATGTTCAGTCTGGTCCCCAAAGACCTTGGTCTTGGAGCAGTGGCCGACTGGAATATCGACAAGACGCAGGATTACGTCGCCAAGCTCCGCGAGGGAATCAAGCACATTGAAGAGAATGCGATCAAAGTTGAGTCGCCAGTGATGAGTTGCGTGATGCCCGGTCAGGAACTCAAAGGACACGATGGGAAGTGGCAAGTCCAGTACTCAGGCAGTAGTTGCGTGAAAATCGAAGTGCCGAAGGTTGGTATTGCGGCGCTGCTGACCGATAACGGTGAAGATCCCAGCGCCCACGGAGCACAGGTCCAGACGATAACTGACTCCTACGAATATAGGGTTAGCGGGGGAAACAAGACCGTTTGCCTTGTTTCGCGTGACGCCGACGGCAATTTCGGCAAGGTCTGCTCCGTAGAGTTTGTTGACCAGCTTGAGAAGTACGTTGTGAAGCAACCGGACCAGCCGCCGCTGCCCGGAACAGACACGCTTATCAGCATTGTTCTTCCGACAGATCCGGCGTCATTGCAGACTACCATCCGCACTCTGGTGGAATCATCAGTGGGCGAGAAGAAGATTGACCGTCCACAGGCTGTGGCGGTCCTTCGCGAGATAGCGGATCAGTTGGAGGCTTGATCTGAGGAGACTATTCCGGATTACGAAGGACGCTCGGATGACTGCGGGCACCGGATGCGCCCAGAGCAGATCGAGGGTGCTCCTCAACTCTCTTACTCTCTATTGCCCAAGGTTGGAGGAAGTCGGAAAAGATGAAGTCAACTATGAGTGGCGCGGAGTGGTCAGATGCGTTCGTGGAAATCAAGGGCCACACTTTCAGTGCACACAACATCGTGGAAGATCTCAAGAAATGGATATGTGACCAAATTGCCGCGCGTGATGTGATTGATTGGCAGGTGCCGCCGGAGCTGAGCCACATGTGTGATTCGCTTCACGGAGAACTCGAAGTCATAGATCAGACATCCGAGAGTCTTCGCGAATAC
>CAYSLA010000184.1:0-6596 GCA_964431685.1 uncultured bacterium
GGCCGTCCACCGTGGCCACGCCCAGGTTGGGAGTCAGGGTGGTAAAGGGGTAGTCGGCGATCTTGGGCCGCGCGGCGCTGACCGCGGCCAGCAGGGTAGATTTACCCGCGTTGGGCACGCCGATGATGCCCACATCGGCAATGAGCTTGAGCTCAAGCTTGAGCGAGCGCTCCTGGCCGGGCTCGCCCTTTTCCGCGATGCGCGGGGCCTGGTTGGTGGGCGTGGCAAAAAAGGCGTTGCCTCGGCCGCCGCGCCCGCCTTTGGCTACCAGCGCCGTCTGGCCGTCCTGCACCAGATCGGCCAGGACCTGGCCCGTCCCGGCGTCGCGCACCACAGTGCCCGGGGGGACCTCGACCAAGAGGTCCTGACCACGCTTGCCCTGCTGGTTCTTGTTCAGCCCGTTGCCGCCCCGCTCAGCGAAAAAGTGCTGCTGGCGCTGGAAGGCAATCAGCGTGTTCAAATGCCGCTTGGCGATGAGGTACACATCGCCCCCCCGCCCGCCGTTGCCGCCGTCGGGGCCGCCAAAGGGCCTGGACTTTTCGCGCAGAAAGCTCAGCCCGCCGTTGCCGCCTCTGCCGGCGCGTACTTCAATTCTCGCTTCGTCGAAGAAATAGGGTTCATCCATTGGAGTTGGATTATATCACGGGGCGGGCCGGAAGGCAATGGCGCGTTTTCAGCACTGCCCATCTTCTGGGAATGGCGCCCGTTGTGAAAAGCAGTGAAGCGGCGGATCCAGTCTACATAGACGTTTACGGTGCGGATGCCCTCGCGGACCTGGTCGAGCAGCTTTGGGGGCGTCGGTTCCGTTCTTTACGTCCTCCGAGGGTTTTCGCGAACCTCGGTTTTGGGTCTATAATTGGGTTGTCACTGTTCCAGTGAGCGATCCACAAAAAAGCGCGCTCGGCATGTTGCACTGTAAACGTCCGTGAATGTAACTCCGTAAGCAGACTGGGCGCGCCTAAGATGCGAAACTAGTAGGAGAAGACGGATTCCGCATACTCAATAGTCAGGCGGCGTTTGATAGCTGAACACAATGGCAAGTTACACATTCGTAGGAAAGAGCAGTGCCCCGATCAAGTGAGCCTCCATGAAGAAGTCAACCAAGCCAGGTGATGTGCGGAGTGGCATAGCAGTAGCGCTCACCGCTTTCATCATCTCTATGTTTCTCTATTTTGAGCCGCAGTACTTTGGCTCTTTGACGAAAGCTGTAGCCGTTGTACTCATCTTTGTTGGTTTTGCTGGTCTGGGCATCGAGTTAGAGCAGCTGACAAGTACAGGACGAGGAGCCTTGATTGACGGGAACAACGACTCGGGGATATTCACCAACCTTGGTATTGGCCTTGGAATACTCGTGGTGTGGGCTTTTCTGTATCATTACTTCCCATCAATATGGGTCAACGTGTTGATCTCCATACTTCTGCTCTTATCAGTGTACGGAACGACTCTAGGGCTTATCAACATTCTGTTTCGCGTTGCATCCAAATCAAGGGATGACGGTGACTCTGCAAGTACTGGCCCTATAGATGCCGATGCGTCACAGAATAGGACGAAGAAACCGGGATCGTTAGCGGTAAAGATTGCTGTGGCTGTTTCGGGAATCATCGGATTCGTTGCCTCTATGATTCAGATTCTGCAGTTTTTGAAAATCATCTAGTCAGGCTGGAAGCCGCCTATCCCGCGCTTCCAGCCGACCGCCTAGCGCATACAGTCGCCAGCGGTGTCTGGTCAACCCGGCTGCGGCTGAACCGCAGCGCTAGGCAGCCTGCAATCTCAAGGTTCCTGGTAGAATGAGGGTAAATGACACGCAGACCGAAATGGCCTATCCTGGGAGAGAATCTGCTTACCCCGGTTGCTGAAGCAAACCTCTCAGTGACTCGAAACATTACGTTTGGGAACGGCCAAGTCGAACCCCTGCCGTATATGGCGGGTTGTCATTTCGCGGGCTGTCTGGGGACAAGCATTGAGGCGAACAAACAAGGAAAGCATTCAGTAGCTATATGCCTTGTTCGCCAATGCCTTGAGGCACTCACTATCGTCGACGTCGGCCTTCAGCATCCAGTGTACGCCGAGCCGTTGCTGTTAGCGTCGTCGGAGGGTAAGACGACCGCCGGACAACTTCGCCAAAACCTTGAGCACGATGTATGGCCACAGTATGGTAAGGGATCATGGAGTGAGTCTTGCGAAGAATTCTTCGGGAATCTCGCTCAATCAGTACATCCTTATGCGCACTAGTCACCGGAGCTGCAAGGCTAGCAATGGGCAACCATAGAATCGGGCAAGACTGGCGCGTTGCTGGCTATCGGATCAAATACCTATGACGAACTCAGAGCCGCAAGGATTACCCTGCTAGATATCTTGCTCATATGGACTAGCGGCCGACTAATACTTGTCCATAATGATCAATCACTCGAAAACACGCACCAAGAACAGATAGTTGAACTTGGGGCGGCTCTTGCATCATCTAATCTGCTGTTTGAAAAGGAGAACTGGGGTGTATAACTTGTGCCTCAGATTTGTTTCAAAGCGGGCTATGATTGGCACAAAGCAAGCCTAGGGTGTCCAACCCTGCATGCACTGCTGCAGTTTGATCCACTCCTCTTCTGAGTTATGATTTATCGCCTAGGAGTGTCGCGATGCGACAATGGATCCCCGCCAAGGGTAGGAAGCCGAAGCCTCCGCAAAGGCGACTACTGCGATGTCTGCAACGGAGCCTTCGTGAGGCGCGGGCAGCCTATGGGAGACTCTGCGCAATGGCCGGCGTGGCGACAAAGGATGTCTGTCGCAGGCTGTGATCGAAAGGATGGATTATGCAACCGACGAAAGTTTTCGATGTCTTCAGAGCATGCACAGATGCAATCCTCCGTGGTGTCCTGATTCGGCAGGTGAGCAGAACCGACAAGGAGTTCCACTTCCAGAACTGGTTCGAAGCGAGGCTCATCGAGACCGGGGTCAGTTTTGACAGGAGCGGGCGGAATTCGTACCCGGATTTTGTTCTGGTGGCCTTCACGGAGGGATACGAGACCAAGGGTCTTGCATGGCCGGGACGCGAATCAACGTACGATAGCAACAGCCAAGTGCCGACAGGCCTTCACAACGGACGGGATGTGTTCTATGTTTTTGGTCGCTATCCCCCGGCGGATGATTCTGGACAAGACTACCCTGTTATCGACCTCGTCCTGTGTCATGGTGATTTCCTCAATGCTGATCACGCCTATATGCACAAGAACAAGAGCGTCAAAGGGTTCGGCAGCTACGGCGACATTATGATCCGTGATCGCAAGATGTACGTGTCCCCAACACCCTTTTCCATTGCCGATGGTCTCACGGGTGCACGTACTCTTATTATCCCCTCAGCATGGCCTCGCCCGGACGGTCTTCAGAAAGTCGGCATGCTCAACCGCGTTGAAGCACCGAATCTGGTCGTGAAATACGAATTCGACCTCAGGGCCAATCTTATAACCCCCAAGACGGTGCCGAATCCGTCTGCGGGTGCAGTCCACTCATTTGACGTATACCGCCTCGAGAAGGATTCTGACAAGCCTGTGGCCCTTACCGAGAACCACCGTGACCCTGCAACAGAGACGACGCCAAGTGCTGATGCAGGGGACGTGGAGTAACAAACATGCCTATGTTGATCGAGTCTGAGTTTCCTTTTGCCCGACTCTCCCAGATCGCCGAACAGGAATCCTGGCGAAAAGAGGTATACCGCCCTGTCTACTACATTCACAAGTGGTGGGCGCGCAGACTTGGCAGCGTGTTTCGCGGCATCATTCTTGCGTCGTGCATAGATGAGCGCGAAGACTTCTGGCAGCGGTACTACGGCCCCAACAACTTTCAGCAGGTTTCGCTCTTTGACCCCTTTATGGGTAGTGGAGTCACCGTAGGCGAAGCCGTTAAACTCGGTTGCAGGTCCATGGGTCGCGATATCAACCCGGTCGCGGTTACTGCCTGCCAGGCTGCCTTTTCGCGTTACGACTATCGAGAGGTTGACGCCGCCTACCGGGGACTGGAGTCTAGCGTTGCGCCCAGTTTGCTCAGGCTGTTCGAGACTCGCTCTACAGAGGGTGAACTGGCCACGGTACTCTACTACTTCATGGTCAAGGTAGTGGTCTGTCCAAACTGCAGTGCAACTATCGATCTCTTCAAGAGTCGCATATTCTCCACCAATGCCGTGCCGAAGAAAGACCCCTCGGCGCGTGCGTCATGTCCAGCGTGCGGAGCGATTACTCACACAAGATACGATGCCGACAACGCATCCTGCCCGCGCTGCGAGCAACGCTTCGATCCTCAGACCGGGACGGTCTCCGGTCCTCATGTCCAATGCCCACATTGCCACGTGCGCTTCAAGCTCGTGGATAGAATGAAGGGCCTTGATGGACCACTAGGCTACCGCCGATACGCCAAGATGGTTCTGCTGCAAGATGGTCGCAAGGTCTACGAGCCGATGAACGACTACGACCGCGAAATGGAGCAGACGGTAGCTGAACAGTATCACTCGGTTGCTAACGGACTTCCGCGAGTTCGCGTGGAACCAGGATACAACACCGATCAGATGCTCAAGCACAACTATCGCTATTGGCATGAATTGTTCTCTGATCGTCACATTCTGTGCATCAGTCAACTCGCGAATGCCATACGCGCGTTGGAGAATCCGGATATTCGCCGGTTGTTCGCCTGTTTGTTTTCGGGAACGCTTGAGTTCAACAATCTGTTCGCTTCATTCAAGGGAGAGGGAACGGGAGCAGTCAGACACATGTTTGCGAATCATGTTCTCAAGCCTGAACTCATGCCCATTGAGGCGAATGTCTGGGGCACGACCAAGTCGTCTGGGGCGTTCTCCTGCCTCTATCACTCCCGCATCGAACGCGCACTGCGGTACAAGGCGAACCCAACTGAAGTCGTCATCGGCGCATACTCAGGGGCAAAGACCGGCGGGTTCAACCATCCTCTTTCTGCTCCCGTTGCCACCTCCTACGAGGAGTTTCAGAATGATCAGCGCAGTATCTACATCAGCCAAGGTGATTCGGGCTGTACCGACATTCCCGACGGCTCTGTAGATGTTGTTGTGTCCGACCCTCCATTCTTCGACAACGTTCATTACTCTCAGCTGGCCGACTTTTTCTACTATTGGCTGAACCATGTTCTGAACTTGTCATCGCGGAACACCACGCGGAGCCAGGCAGAAGTGCAAGATACAGATGCGTTCCTGTTCACAAGCAAGCTCACGTCCGTTTTCTCTGAGTGTCGGCGTGTGCTAAAAAGCGAGGGACTCTTTGTCTTCTCATACCATCACGCGAGGCACGATGGCTGGATTGCTGTTCACCGCGCCATCAGACACGCTGGGTTCGTTTGTACGCGAGCATACCCCATTAAGGCCGAGATGTCCGTTTCGATGCCCTTGCAGCGGGCCAAGTCACCGATCCACCTTGACCTCATCCTCGTATGTAGGCCCTTGCCGGTGGAGATGCCCGGTGCAACTGAAGACTCACTACGCACTGCAATCGAGACAGCGAACGCTCAGGTGTCCATGTTAAGGTCCATGCGGATTGAGGTATCTTTGGCCGACGCAAAAGTAATCCTGATGGGGCAGCTACTGTGTGAAGCGCACAGACTAGGCTGTCTTGATCGGGAGGAGGAGTTTCTAGAACAGTGCGAGCAAGATGTTGATTCCTATGTCGCAGATGTTCTCTCAGCCAAGGGTGAGATTCTCTATACAGCGACAGAATCAAAGCAACTCATGCTATTTGAGGAAATGGCGATATATCTGGCCAGCAAGCCCGTGTACCCGACGGGGCACGGTCGCACGTGATGGCCGACTCTGGGCGTTCCCGTTCGCTCGCGCTACCGGCACGCAACCGGAGTCCAACGTGGCGCGGGCGTTGGGACTGCCGACCGAGGGGGCGTGAGGCATGACGCGCCTTCGATCTGAGGACGGGCAATGGACTGCGTATGGAGGTCCAGTCGGCTGCGTACGTCCAGAGCTGGCCCAGAAGGGACTTTCCGCCATCCAGTTTGTAGTTCCGAAGAGATTGGGGTGGGATGCCGACACCAACGTAGTGGAGACAGAGGCGCAGAACCACGCAGACATCTACGTCTTTGCTCTGCTCGCTCAGCGGGACAAAGCCACCATCGACCCGCCCAACCTTGCACAGTGGCAGTTCTGGGCCGTGCCCACGGCGGATCTCGACAGCCAGACGCGCAGCCAGCACTCGATTACGCTCAGGTCACTCTACAAGTTGGCGCGTGATCCGGCGGCCCGGTGATAGCACCCAGGTCGAGTACGACCTGTACCAGTGCCAGATCAAGGCCACCGACCGGCGGATTGACGCGCTGGTCCATGAGCTCTACGGACTGACGGATGATGAGATTATGGTGGTGGCGGGTCGGGGATGAAGCCGGTCGCGCCCAACCCACGTGTGGAGCCGGCGCGGCGAAGCCGCGCTCCGTGCGAGGCTCTGGGGTTGAGCGGCTTGGGCTCAAGGAACGAGGCCAAACCGCGAGATCCGTATCAAAAGAAGTGAGGTCTTCAATGAACAACGATTTGATCATAGGCTTCATTCAGGGATTTCTAAGCAGTCTAGTGCTAAGTATTGTTG
>CAYSLA010000185.1:0-6530 GCA_964431685.1 uncultured bacterium
TCACAGACTCTGCTGATAGCTCAGGAACAGGAACACCGGAATAGTCCAGTATGGACTCATCTTGCCCGTGGACTGCGCTCCGACGACCGGGCCAGCCTTACCGTTGTAGCCGGCTAGCAGCGTGTGTCTGCCGTGTCTGCCACCGGGTCTCCAGGCAATAGCCTCGCTAATCTGGTAGCCGTCGTATTCAACGGCGAGGTTGAGGCTTTCGGACAAAGGCGTCGAAAGCCCGGCAAATACGTTATTGCAGAATCGTCCCCGTCCTGCGCCGATGCTGCCATAGACAGTCCGGGTCTGAATGTTGAACGACTTTGTTGCCACCAGATAGTAGCTGACCTGGGTGTTGGCAACAGTGCGGAAGTCCTGCCATTCCTTGTTAAAAAGGTCCTGCAGACCAACTGCAAGGGCAGGGCGGTCAGGTGTTTCCTCAAGAATCTGCACCTGAGCGTTGACCGCTTTACTGTCGTGCTTTATCCAACTGCTTACCGCCATTGCGGAAAGGTATGCCCTGGGCCAGCGGCCAAAGCCCGCTCCGATAAACCCGCTGCCGTTCTCCCAACGGTCGGGGCCGCCCCCGTCTATGTACTCTCCGGCGTACACCCCAAAATTGATGTAGTCGGAGCCGGGAGTGTAGGCCACGGGGACATTGATCTGTATGGCTCCAAGGCCGTCCGCAGTGCCGTCGGGAGTCAGCGCCGACCCGCATCCCGGAAGCGGAGCGATGTTTACGAACTGCACGGATGGAGGCAGGGAACTCTTTGCATTGGAGCACGTACAACACAGCGCCGAGACAGTCAGCGCGGCTGTAGTAGAAATCAGGCGCCACAGGACCAAGCGAGACATCATCCTAGGGTTCTCCTTTTCCCGACAAGTCCGGCTATTGTATCACGACCTGCGTGTAGTTGGGCAAGTTCTGTGCCAATTGGAGACTTCCCCGGGCAAGATGAGCCCGCGGTCTGCGTCTAGTTAGATGGGTGTTTAGTCACCGGGGAATCCGGCTGCTGATCGGTGCCGAAGAACAGCCAATATGCGCGCAATACTGCGGGCAGAGGACTCCCATCGGTGTCGCTACGGTTGACACGTCGGGTTAAGCTGTGCTAGAATGCATCGTTTATTGTTTTGTTGTCTGGCCGACTGAACCGCAAAAAGGCGTGATTCGTCTCGCCTTCGTCGCTGGGTCTGGGAGAGCTTAGATAGATGTCAAGATTTTCGGACGGCGCACGCGCGCGGCTGTACAGTGGGACTGCGGTGTCGTTGCTGATTTGCGGCGATGTTGCTGCATTATTATTTGCTCTCATCTTCTCGCTGCAACTACACTTCGACCACTTGGGCCTCACCCAGATATTCTCCAAAAACATCGCCGCTAGACCTGTCAGCACGGCGGTGGCCATGTGTTTGTACATCGGCGTGTTTGCCGCTTTCCGTCTGTACCGTTACGCCTGGCGGTTTGCCAGTCTGGAGATGGTATGGGGCGTTGCGTTTGGAAACGCGCTGGGACTTGCGTTGCTGATAGGCACGCAACGCTTGATAGACGGCGGCACCTTCCCGGCTCCTGTTTTTGCGATATTCTACGCGTTCGGAACCCTCATCGTCGGTGCAGTGCGCATTCTTCTGAGGCTGAGTAGTCTTGGGCGCAGCTATGGTGGTCTGGCGATTCGGTTGTTAGAGCGAAATCTCAGGCCCAAGAGAGTCGTCATCCTGGGTAGCGGCTGCACCGGAGCCAGGCTGCTTAACGCGCTGCGGGACGAGATACGGGAACCCTATAACGTGATAGGCTTCCTTGACAACGATGCCGACCGTGTTGGCCGATACATACGCGACGTGAGGGTTATAGGCAAGCTGGATCGTCTGTACACCATGCTTGCCGAGAAATCGGTCGACGAAGTTCTTTTTGCGCTCCCTAACGCGGCTGGTATGCAGATCAGAGAGTACATAGTGGCGTGCAGACAGCATCAGATACCTGTCAAGATCATCCCCGCGCTTCAGGATGTGCTCAACGGAAGGTCGCAAGCGCACCTGGAAGATGTCAGTGTGGAAGACCTGCTTCGAAGGCCTCAAGTCAACATCAAGACCAGCGAGATAGGGGCTTATATCACCGGCAGGAGAGTTCTGGTCACCGGTGCGGGCGGGTCGATAGGGTCCGAGCTGTGTCGTCAGATCATGCCTCTGAACCCTTCCAAGCTGATTCTCATGGGCCATGGCGAGAACTCAATCCACGGTATCTATCAGGAACTCAGGCGCAAGTTCCCGGACTATCTGGACAGATTCGTTGTAGTGATCGGGTCCGTGGCGGATGAGACTAGAGTGGACCAGGTTTTCCGCGAGAACCTTCCTCAGGTTGTCTTCCATGCTGCGGCCCACAAGCACGTCCCAATAATGGAATCCAACCTCATAGAGGCAGTGCAGAACAATGTGCTTGGAACCAACTGCGTCCTGGAGGCCTGCGGGCGCTACGGCATAAAGCGCGTTGTTCTCATTTCTTCGGACAAGGCTGTGCATCCATCTTGCATCATGGGGGCCACGAAGTGGATGGGCGAGGAGCTCCTTCGAGCCGTATCGTACATCTATCCGCAGACTACCTACGTTAGCGTGCGGTTCGGAAACGTGCTGGGAAGCAGAGGAAGCGTGGTGCCCCTTTTCCAGGAGCAGATACGTCGCGGGGGGCCAGTGACCGTTACCCACCCGGATATGACCCGCTACTTTATGCTCATACCCGAAGCGGTCCAGCTTGTGCTTCAAGCAGGAGCGGTGGGATCAAGCGGAGAGCTGTATCTTCTGGATATGGGCGAGCCGGTCAAGATATTGGACCTGGCCTACGACATGATTCGGCTGAGCGGCTTTGAGCCCGAGACGGATATTCCGGTTGCGTTTACTGGCATCAGACCCGGCGAGAAGCTTCACGAAGAACTTAGCCGCGGTGATGAGGTGATGGAAGCGGTATGTCAGGGACTTTCTGTTGTGCGCAGACAGGGCGAGGTCAAGTCAACTGCATTTGTCGGGTTGGCGAGACGTTTGCGCGAGGCGGTTGCCAGTGGCGACACAAGACAGATGCAGGACTGTCTTGATGAGGTGATTCCCGGCTTTGGCACAAGGACTCTCTTGAAGAACACCATGCCGAAGGTCGAAGCCCTCGATCCTACCCCACACGTCTAGACAGCCCGGTGACGCCCCACTATCCCTGTAATCGCCCGCACCGGCCGCGTTTGCAGCAGGTTCCTCACAGAGTATAATGTTTCCGGATCGAGTCCGGAGTTCTATTGGAGATAGCCGTAGTATGAAGCTCAATGGGTTCCTTGTTTTTGCTTTCGCGTTTGGTGCAATATCGGGCGCAGCGTTTGCCGCAGACATTCCCGCCTATGGCGTGGCGGGAACAACCGGTGCCGGCCAGCCAACGAAGCCCGTATACTACATCCCCACGCCGTTTGCGTCCAACCCAGCTCTGGCTATGACCGCGCCAGTGAAAGAGGGGGCAATGCCGGAGACCTCGGAGGCCGAGAAGGCCCGTGCTCAGGAGACTCAGTTCCACAAGGAGACAGCTGAGATCAGCGCGTTGATGGACAGCTTGCAGAAGCGTCTGTCTGAGTTCAGGCGAATGGCTCAGTCGCCGTTTGCCGACGATATGGACAGGGCAGAACGCGACATGAAGGCCATTGACGATAGGATTGCTCGGTTGGAGACGCCGCTTGGTTCCGCGCTTGTCGATTTCCAGAGAGAGGATCTCCAAGACAAGGCGTTTGAGCTGAGGGTATCGCTGGAACTACTGCGGCGAAGATGGGGCGGAACCTACAACGTGTTTGGGACGGAGTTCTTCAGCGGGCCGAGACTCGCTGACGACGCAGCCAAGACTGTTCCTCCAGCCAGCTACCGGATCAGGCCGGGAGACGCTCTCAGTGTCGCTTTCTCGAGCAAGCTTGGGGAGGTGAATGAGTACCATCCCGTGGTGGACGATTCCGGAAAGATATTTGTGCGCGGTGTGGGCAGTGTCACGGCTTCCGGAAAGACTACAGGTGAGCTTCGCGCCAGCATCGCCAACCGGATATCCTCTTCGTTCAAGCAACTGGACGTTTCAGTATCAGTGGAGAGAGTAGGCGCTGTTACCGTGCAGGTGGCGGGCGAGGTAGCGCGGCCGGGTACCTATACCATGTCTGGACTGGCCACCGTACTGAATGCCCTGTACCAGGCGGGGGGGCCTACCGCGTCGGGTTCGTTCCGCAAGATATCGGTCGTCGGTCAGAACGGTTCGAAACGCGCAGTTGACCTCTATGAACTGCTGGTCAATGGGTCCCGCAAGCAGGACTATCCGCTGAGCGATGGGGATATGGTGTTTGTACCCAGCGTCGGTCCGACCATTGTTGTGGAGGGCGAAGTTGTCCGCGCAGCCAGATATGAACCCAATTTCCCCATCAGTGCAGCTCAAGCACTTGAACTGGCTGGCGGGCCAAAATCCGCCAGCTACACCCAGTATGTCACCGTCGAACGGATCGAAGGCGGCGAGTATAAGACACTGCTTAGCGTCTCGCTGACCGACGATGGCGGAGCATCGTTCTCTGTCAGGCCCGGAGATGTAATTGCGGTGGCATCCATCAGACCGGAACGCTCCAGCCAGGTTGAGATAACCGGCCCAGTGCTGGCCCCGGGCGTCTACGGATTTCGAGGGGGCATGCGCGTCAATGACTTGATCGCTTTGGCAAGAGGGTTTGCCCCCGGCAGAGAGGTCTACGGCCAGAGAGCAGACATACTCAGGATCGAGCCGCTTGAGGGACTGAAGTTGATCACTGTGAACCTGGACGAGGCCCAGAAGGGCGACTCCGGCCAGAACATTGAACTCCAGAGACTGGATCGTCTCTTTGTCTACGAGCCCGACCAGGTGGCGTTCCGACCCAGGGTGGTGCGGGTGCTGGGAGCGGTTGCCAGACCCGGTATCTACAGGCGGAACAGCCAGATGACTGTTCGTGACGCAGTTGCCGCAGCCGGAGGCGTGTTGCCCGAGGCGTTCCTGGAGAGGGCTGACGTAATTCGCAGAAAAGCTGACGACAGCACGGAACTGCTCGCAGTAAACCTGCGCGACGCGCTATCGGGAGATCCGGCCCAGAACCCTGTCCTGGCTGACCAGGACGAGATTGGGGTGTATACGAACAGTCAGGTTGTGTGGCGAGATTCCTCTGTACGCGTGGAAGGTTCCGTTCAGAGGCCCGGCAACTACATGCGCTCTGACAACATGCGGGTCAGCGATCTCATATTTGCCAGCGGAGGGCTAGTGCCTGAATCGGGCAACGCAGCAGAGCTTGCACGGACTGACCCTTCGGGTTCGACTGAGATAGTCACCATAGAACTGGCTGAAGGCAAACCTGCGCCGGAACAGGATATGCTCCTCAGGGATCGAGACGTGCTCACAATACCGGCAGTCAATCCGTCGCTGCGCGCTCCGGAAGTTGTGTTTGTCACGGGTGAAGTGGCAAGACCAGGCCCATACACGCTGCGCAGCCGGAATGAGAAGCTTTCACAGCTGATTGAGCGAGCCGGAGGACTGACGGAGTCAGCCAACATCAACGGACTCCTCTTCGTAAGACCGACTACCAGCTTCGAGAATGACCAGGCGCGCGAGTCTGTGACTTCCACGTTGAAGACCACCGAAGCCTTCGCAAACAAACAGATGCTCGTACAACTGGCGCAGATGGGACTGCAGATACCCGAGAGACTGCTGGGACAACTCCAGCCGGCCGACGGCACACAGAGAACAGAGAAGACCATTGACATAAGGGAGATCGAAGACCGGGCCAAGGAGGAGAGCAGCAAGTCCCAGGATAAGACCGTCGAGAAGCCCTACCGCTCACTGCTCGATGACCCCAAGGCGACCGCCACAGAACCTGTTCCGCCGTCTGCCATGGGCGATCCTGTCAAGGCAGCCAATGCGAAGAACACTGAGGAGGTCCTGGACATTCGCCGAAAAGTCGAGGACCTCGGCGAGAGCAGCCGGATATCAATAGACCTCAAACGTGCACTGGCGGAGACCAAATCAGCGGACAACATCAACCTCAGGAACGGTGACAGACTTTTCATACCCAGGATAAATGGAGTTGTTCAAGTCGTGGGAGCCGTGCTTCACCCGCACGCATTTGTGGTTGAGCCCGGCAAGAACGCGAACTACTATGTCGAGAGGTCAGGCGGATTCGCGCAGAACGCATCACGGTCCAACGTCATCGTGATTCGGCCCAACGGAGATGCTATTCCCTCGAGAGGTGTCAGGATCATTCAAGCCGACGATACTATAGTGGTGCCAACCACTGGTCTCGTTGATATTGCCAAGAAGTGGGAGCAGGTGGGATCGGTCACCAAGGTTATTTCCGATATCTTGAGCAGTGTGTTTGTACTGACAAGGTTCTAGTTTACATCGTTCGCGGTCTTCCGGCCGTGAGCAGGGGATCAGTAAGAGATCAGTCTCGCTGAGTACTACGTCATGCCGGTCCTGAATCAAGTTCAGGATATCCGGCACCCATCCGGAGAAGGGATGGGTCCTGAAGCAAGTTCAG
>CAYSLA010000186.1:0-4811 GCA_964431685.1 uncultured bacterium
AACAACGAGAAGCGAACGTAGGGGCCGTGCCTCTGTGCCGGCCCGGAGCGGGGTGCGCGACTCACCGGACGACGCCGGGAATCAGGCCGAATGACGCGAGCGCGCAGAACGCGGCGGCCAGAAACGTGAAAATGGCAAACCAGAAGCACCACGCAGCCGAGGCCTCCTTGGACCGTGTGAGCTGCTGTTCGCTCCTGCGGCTGATGATGAAGTGCTTCTTCTTCGGATCGATGTAGCCTGTGTCGGGAAAGTGGATAACAACTTCGTCGCCTGACCTGGTTGCCTTGCCAAGAACGAACGCATATCCGCTGTCCCGGAAGGCCCTCTCGGATACGCGGTATTTGCCGGTGTCGGAATATGCAAGCTCCGCGGGGAACCAGGGCTCCCGGTAGTGTGTGACATCGGATCGAACCGACTCGGAGTCTATTTGAGCACGTTCGGGGTTGACCAGACTGTAGCCGGACTGGTCGGAAACCCGGAATGGAACAGACAAGGTGTAGTTGTAGGCAGTCTCCCACTCATAGTAGACTTCGGTGCGGGTGGTTCTGTTGCCACGGGAGTCTGTTTCGGTGACCTCACGGGTCTTCCGAGCTTCCCGTTCCACCTTTGTGTTCACCCAACAGCAGCTTACCCCTGCGGCTGGAGAGAGAATCGGAGCCTCGCACGACACGTTGCCTTCGACCTCAACGGTGGCCTCAAATCCGTCCGTGACCATCAGCCTCAAGTCTCGAGCGCTGTACATGTCCACAGCCCAGAGTTCCTCGAGCACGCGCCTGGTGCCCATATAGCAGCACAGTAGTATGATTGATGCGATAAGTGATATTCCACCGATGATCTGCAGGAGCAATGGGTCCACGGCACTGACTTCCTTTCCACAAGAACAACGAATGGCAGACCTCTGACAAAGCCAAGGGGATTATACCACACGGACACAAATGGGACAGGCCGGAGTCGACTGCGCTCGACCCCGGCCCACACGGGAGGATTGGAGGCGTCCGGCGGAGGAATAACCGAACCAAACAGCAATCACGAAATCCGATCAGTTTATGAAAGTGAAAAGCCGCCTCCTCGCAGAGAAGGCCCAAGAGACTACCGGGCCCAGTCCGCTCTAACGTAATGTTACCCGATGCGAGCGAGAACCACAATTGGACGATAGCGGTATTTTGCATAGTTCTATGGTACTACAGTAGAATAGTGACCAGTTGTGGGCATCGAGACCCGTCCTCTGCGGCCCGCGGCACGTGAACACTTCTACACCTGGAGAACTGACATAGCCAGCCAAGACACCCCCATGACGACCTCGTTCAGAGCGCTTGCCACAACAGCATCTCTGACCAGCCTGCTATCATACGCCTCCGTCATGCTTATCACCCCCGCTTCCATCAACGAAATAGGCCGCACCTACGACCTGCAAGAACAGCAGCTTGGGGTATTGTTCCTGGCTCTAGCCGTCGCGTTCATGTTCACGGTACTCGGGGCAGGCAGATTCTCAGACAGGTACGGCAAGCTCCGATCAATGTTCATCGGAAACGTCATAATGGCAGTCGGGTTGTGCCTTTTCGGAAGCGCCCGCTCGTTCGAGATGGCCATTTTGGCATCTGCCATCAACGGAATTGGCGGCGGCTTCACGGAAGGCACTGCTATGTCGCTCGTTGCCGATCTATACGTAGGAAGACGTCAGACTTCGTGGGTGAACGCGTCACAAGCAGCGTTCGGCGTTGGCGCGATGGGATCGCCCGTGCTCATCAGTCTGCTCATTAGGTCCGGATACCACTGGCAGACCGGCTATTTTCTGGTCGCAGCAATCTGCACCTGCTGCGCGCTGATCGCACTGGCGGGTATTCTCGCGAAGGGTGAGAAACCAGTGGGAGCTCACGCGGAACACGGAAGCTGGAGGAAGCTGGTGTCCGACAGGTTCCTTGCCTGGATGTGCGTTGGGGTGTTCCTGTATGTTTCCGCCGAGCTCGGCACTTCATCGTGGCTGGCCAGGCATTTCAGGTTCGGTCTGCATTCATCGTGGGCCCTGGCAGCCCAGAGCAACGCGTACTACTGGGCCGGGCTGCTTGGAGGACGACTGGCTGCGGCGTGGGCATCACACAAGATGGACGAGATCAGCCTGATCCGCCTTTGCCTGGGCGGTGCCGCTGCCGCGCACGTCGCACTGCTACTCGCCGGTGCGCCGGGACCGGCGCTGGTGTGCTCGACGATTCTGGGGTTCTTCCTCGGGCCGATCTTCCCGACAATCTTCAGCGTCGCAGGCAAATCCCACCCCCGGCAGTCGGGAACAGTCGGCGGAATAGTCCTGGTATTTGGATCGTTCGGTTCGGTAGTCACCCCTCCTGTGATCGGTCTGCTAAGCGCCACAGTTGGCATATCGCACGCGCTCTGGATGTCCGTGGTGATTCTGGCGGGCAACTTGGTAATGTACACTTGGATAGGACGCAAGCACAAGGCGTGACGGAACGCGCGCGCTGGACTGTGGGCGCGCCGTCTGCTATACTTGCAATGGAACACCATTCCTGAGGAGGTAGACTATAGAAATGGCCACGCCGAACTCAAAACGACCCGATTTCGAGCAGTTCCTGAGGGTGCTTCGCCGAAACAAACGCCCTGATCATCTCCCATTCTATGAGCACATAGCCAGCCCAGGTTTCATAGCTCGGCGCACCGGAACGGACTTCGACAGATGGGACACGCGTCACCCTGAGTTCTGGAAGACTTACGTGAACTTCTGGATAGGTATGGGCTTCGACTGTGTGCCGATGGAAATCCCGCCGAAGTTACCACTCGGAGGGGGCCAGAAGAATACGCTCCATATCGAGGGCAGCGAGTCCATGGTTGTCATCACCAACCGCGAAGATTTCGAAGAGTATCCGTGGCCAGAAGAGGCATCGTACATCGAGTTCGAGCACTTCGACACAGTAAGCAAATTGCTACCTGATGGAGCGAAGATTGTCGGAGGAGTGTCTGCCGGACCCTATGAGTGGGTATCATGGATGTTGGGAACGATCGGAGTCTCGTATCTGCTGGCAGACGACCCGGAACTGGTGAGGATGGTCTTTGACAAGATAGGAAGACTGCACGTGAGCGCGTTGAGGCAGATCGCGGATGCGGACAGTGTTGGCGCTCTCCGGCAGGGCGACGATCTCGGGTTCAAGACGGCGACGTTCCTGAAGCCCGACGACCTGCGCAAGTACGTATTCCCTATATATAGACAGATGACGGACACGGCGCATGCGGCCGGCAAGCCTTTCATCCTGCACTCCTGCGGGCAGTTGGAGGCGGTCTACGACGACTTGATCGATTTCTGCAAAATCGACGCCAAGCATTCGTTCGAGGACCAGATAATGCCTGTAGCCCAGTTCAAGAGAAGGTATGGCGGCCGAGTCACGCCCTTGGGAGGGCTTGATGTGGACGTCATCTGTAGAGGCACCCAAGAGGAAGTGCGAAGGTATGCCAGAGAGCACATAGCCGAGTGCTTCAAAGACGGTTTTTGGGCACTCGGAACCGGCAACTCCCTTACGGACTACATGCCGGTAGACAACTACCTCGCCGTGATAGACGAGGGAATGGCCGCGGTCTAGAAACAGGCTGCGGACGTGATGGTTCTTGGCAATAAGGGAAACTGAAAACATGAGAACACTAGGAATCTGTGCGATCACATTTCTGGCATTCTGTGCGATGGTTGCGTGCCCGCTTCTGGCAGCAGACTGGCCCAACTTCATGGGGCCAAACGCTAACGGTATTGCACCGGACAAAGGCATCAACAAGTCGTGGAGTTCTAAGCCGCCCAAGAAGCTGTGGGAAGTGCCTATGGGTGACGACGGCTACGCTGGCCCGAGCGTTGCAGCAGGCAAGCTGTACATCGTTGACCACGAAGGCTCTCAAGACATCGTGAAGTGTCTGGACTTTGCGACTGGTAAGCAAGTCTGGGCTTACGCCTACGACGAAGCGTCAAGGTCCAACTATGGCTTTGCAAAAACGACACCGGCTGTCAGCGGCGGCTATGTATACACGATCAGCAGACAAGGCATACTCCTTTGCATCGACACCAAGACCGGCAAGCCTGTCTGGTGGCGAAACATCGTCAATGACTTCGGTGGCCGAAAGCCCGGATGGGACTATTCGCAGTCCCCGCTCGTGGACGGCAACAAGCTCATAATCTGCCCCGGAGGGCCAACGGCCTCTGTCGTAGCCCTTGACAAGAAATCCGGCAAGATAATCTGGCAGAGCGGCGACGACGCGCCAAGTTACGCGACCCCTGTGAAGGCCAAGATTAGCGGCATCACGCAGTATCTGGTCTTCAGCGCATCTGGTCTGCACGGCTATGATACAGGCAGCGGAAAGCACCTGTGGCACGTTCCGTGGAAGACCAGCCACAACGTTCACGCCGCGGTACCGATCCCCATAGGTAACAGCGTGTACATCTCTAGTGGTTACGGAGTCGGGTGCGGACTGGTCGAGGTAGGCAAGACCGAGGCAAAGGTCAAGTGGTCCAGCAAAGCCATCCCAGCGCACTTCAGCTCCGCCATCTACAGCGGAGGACACATCTACGGCACCGGCGACCCAGGTAACCTTGTCTGCCTTGATCCCACAGACGGCAGTGTAAAGTGGACGCACGACGGGTTCGAGAAAGGCGGGATCTGCGCAGTGGACGGTGTGATTCTGGCCTTGGACGGCAAGTCCGGAGCCTTGGTCATGGTGAAGATGACGCCGGAGAAGTATGTGGAACTAGGCAGGTTCACCCCGCTTGGCGGCCAAAGTTGGACCGCTCCCATAGTCGCGGACGGCCGACTGGTAGTCCGCAACAA
>CAYSLA010000186.1:4911-6459 GCA_964431685.1 uncultured bacterium
CTCACGGTAGACTGCGGCCACACCCTCCGCCATCGCCCGCGCGGAATAGCGGCTCCCGATTCCGGACGATGCAGCGCTTCCGAGCAGATCGGCCTGCTCCGGATCGTCTATCAGTTGCTCGAGTGCATCAGCAATAGCTGCCGGGTCCTCCGGAGACACGGTTATTCCGCCTCCTGTTGCCGCAACCAGTTCAGGAAACACCCCGGTTGAAGGCACCACAACCGGAACGCCCGATGCCATCGCTTCCATAGCGGCAATCCCGCGAGATTCGGTGATCCGGCTTGGCTGCACAAACACTGATATGCCCTGTAGAAACCTCACCTTTTCCTCAAACTCCAGTTCACCAAGGAATATGAAACGGTCATCGAGCCCGGCCTCGGCGATGCGTTTCAGACAGTCCTGCCACAAGGGTCTGGCAAAAATTTGACCGGCAACGGTCAAGACTGCCTCGCGCCCCCTGCCTCTGACCAGATCTATGAACGCATCCACGAGTATGTCAATACCCTTGTTCGCCGTAATGGCCGACAGGAAACCGATCCCAAACGGACTGGCTGGCCGTGGTGCGACCCTGGCAAATCGGGAGGCATCTATTCCACTCCGCACCACCCTGAACCGGTCGCGGGAAATCCCGATGTAGCCCGCCATTTTGTCTGCGTAAGCTTCGCTCGGGGATATGAACAAGTCGATGTATGCGGAGTTCTGCGCGATGAGCTCCCTGGACTGCGACGCAAACGGTTCGGGCATCGTATCAAGAAAGCTGTCCTCTCCCTGAACGTTGCACACCACTGGGACTCCGAGGCGGCTCTTCATCTCCGGCGCAAGCCCGGATAGCAGCGAAGTAGTCAGATTCACGACGTCAACCGGAACACCTCCCCCTAACCCCCTCCGAAACGGAGGGGGGAGGTGTTCCGGCCTGTGGCGGCCGACGTGGGCAAGAAGCCGCTCCAGTTCTTTCCGCTGTCTGCCGAGCTTGCCGGAAAGCATGGACACGGTCATAGGCCCCAGAATCCTGCTGTCAGTGCTGACCGCAAACCGTGAAGCCCACTTCAGAAGGCGCCGGTTGTCCAAAACACGGTCGAGGGCCGGCGGTACCATCCGCCAGAACGCCGACATCTGCTGGAGATACACGTTGATCCCACCGAAGTAGACCGGGGCGTCGTGGGAGAACTCATAACCGTCCGTGCGCACGGGAGTGTACAGAGGCAGAAACTGCACGTCCTCCCCGATAGAGAGCAGTTCATTCACCAGTATGCCATCGCGGGCGCAGAGCCCGCAGAACATATCCCCGGCGCCCGCCGCTATGTACAGTATTCTCATGAAAGCCTCATCGCAACTGCGTAAGGAAGCACTTCGAAGTGCTCCCCCACCGTTCGCCTTCGAATCAAGTCCGGAATGTCGTGGATGGACGAACGGAACCCCGACGGCCGAGTACGGACTGGACCACAGGACGCTTGGGGACGAAGACAGTCCCGAAGCATAGCAACCACGTCATCCTGAACTTGATTCAGGACCGGCATGACGTAGTACTCAGCGAGACTGAGCTCATAC
>CAYSLA010000187.1:0-6381 GCA_964431685.1 uncultured bacterium
CCGGCGCGGCTTTCCGCAGGCACATCAGCCGATATCTCCGCCCAGAACGTCGGCCCGTGACCGACGAAGATCGTGTCCGGACAAGCTTGCAGCGCATGCTCGAGCTTCGGCAGACCGTAGTCATCATTGAGCCCGTAGTAGTACGGCCCGTCCATCATGTCGAATAGCACCGGCAATCCGAATCTTCCGGCCTGCCTGTAGAGATTCAGGCATCGCTCGTCGTCAAAATCCAGCTTGGGCAGAAACTCCCCGAGGCCCTTGCAGCCCCTGGCGATGTACTCCTCCAGAAGATGGCCGAAGTTTGTGTCCGGACGGTTGCCGTACCGTGCATCGATGTTGCAGAAGGGAATCAGCCGGTCCGGATAGCGGGCACACGCCGCGATTACGTCTTCGGTATCGCTCTCCAAGTAGGCCCCCTCCGGATGCTCGCTGACGGGCAGCACGCATGTCCTGTCAATCCCCCACGCCTCCATCTTGGCGATCAGATTGGTAGCATCAATGAACTCCCGCCGGTCCGGCAGGATACGGCCGATATGGCCGTGAACGTCGATTAGCATCACATTTCTCCCTGTGTTTGTGCAATGGGCGACTTGCAGGCGCGTAGCCCGGCAGTGAGTATGGTAGACCCGCACGCCGTTCGTTGTCAACGCACATTGTATGGATGATATCCTTGCTAGAGTGGCAGCCGCTCGCCGATTCCCATCTTCACTGCGCGCTCGTATAGAACCTTCGCAGTGACCACGTCGTCCACCGCAATGCCCATATTCATCGAGAATATCCGCTCGGTGTCGTTCTGGCGGCCGGGTTTGATACCCGCGCAAAGCTCACCCAGGTCCGCGTATATCGAATCCGGAATCTGGGCGAAATGGACTCCGTGATCCCTGGTGGAAAGAAGCTGGCCAACGTCATCGGAGCAGAACTTCTGGCACTGGCGCATCGCTGCTCCCGTCCACGCTGCGTCGTAGTCGAGTGAGATAGCAAGGCCTCCAGTCTTTAGCATTCCGGCTTCCAGCGGCGGTTGCGGTTTGTCGACGATCGCGATTGCCGTAACGACTACGTCTGAGCCCTCCATCATTTCAGCGGGGCTTGCGCAGTTCACGAATCTCAGGCGCGGGAACATCGCGCTCATCTCGTCGATGAAGCTCCGAGTGGCTGCCGGGAACAGATCGTTGCATCGCACTTCTGTCAGGGCAGGCAGCGTCTCGACCAGCGCCATCAGACTGGTCCGAGCCTGCACACCGCAGCCGAGCACGCCGACCACAGTGCTATCGCCTCTGGCAAGGTATTTGGCCGATATGCCAGTGCTGGCCCCCGTTCTCATGGCCGTGATCCAGGCGCAGTCCATCACCGCGATTGGAATCCCCGTCTCCGGATCATTGAGTATGAGCAGACCGGTGATGTACGGCAGACCTTTCTCAGGATTGGACGGATACCCGCTCACCCACTTGACGCCCGCCGCTTCCACTTCCTGAACGTACGCTGGCATCGCGTGGATGAATGCGTCCGTCCTGGGATGCACTCCGGGCTTGGGAGGCATCTCGGTCTTGCCAAGGCCTTTCAACCGGAAGCCGTTGTCCAGCGCATCGATGACCTCGCGCATCGACATTCCTAAACTCTCGACATCTTGCCTGCTAAGATAGACCAGTTCCATGTTTGCTCACCTGTTCGTTCTCAGTCAACTTCAATCTCATACTTGTAAGCGTTTGCCTTCAACCAGTGCTCGGGTGACTCGCCGTAGCGCGTCATATAGAGCTCGATTGTCCCGGTTCCCGCGTTCTCCAGGATGTTGAAGTTCGACAGTTGGAACTCCGGAGCAACTTGCTCATTCTCAGCCTTTGTGTCGACTACCGTAACCGAGTCTTTCACTAGTCCCGGGCCGCTTTCGTCAACCTGCGCGATCACCAGCGGATGCCGTGGCATATTGCCTTTCGGGGGCTCAGGGCAGATGTTGCCTATCCAGTAGAGTCTTCCATTGGAGTGCCGGATAAGTCGTCCGAACGTGCTGGGTGAATAGAACTGCTCGCCGTCCGAATACCGCCAGTCTCGCAATGGTCCCCAGTGGTATCCTCCATCCTCACTGACAGACAGCCAGTGCCGACCGGGTTGGGTTACCGTGACACTTCCGTCGCGACAGAACTGACGCTCAACGTCGTTGCTGCCGCGGATGCCCATCACTATTCGACCATCGTTCAGCTCCGCCAGCGTCGGCTCCATTAGTCCGCGGCCCGACCATTCCAGCGCAACCCCGATCTCATTGGAGACTTCCCAACGGTAGTCACCCGCGCGTTCGTCCCAAGTCCCAATCATGCACCGCACTACTCCAGTCGCCTGCTCGCCTGTTGGCGTTCTGACAGTACCGGATGTTGTAAAGGGATACAGCAGCCTACCTTCGCGCGTCACGATAGCCGTGTATCCTCCGTACATCCTGTTATTTCTCAGGTAGTCGTTCTTACTCCAATCAGACTCGTCGAAGTCCTCTCCTTCCTCGAATCTCAGCAGTTGCGGCGTGCTGAAGGTTCTCCCGTTGTCGCGCGAGACACAATAGAAGCCGTGGTCGAAATAGCTCTCCACTCCCTCCCAAGACGCTGCCAGCGCCTCAGGTCCCGGCCCCGCAAACACTCTCTGGAAATCAAACCGCACATCGTGTCCCCGAAGTCGGTCGTAGCAGACTGCAACCCAGAAATACTCCAGCTCAAACCCGCCCTGTTTGGGGTTCTGCCTTGACAGCAGTTCAAACTCGCCAAAGCTCGCTCCGTTATCGTGCGAGTGCCGCACGGACATCGATTCGCAGTAGTCGCTCTCGATCTCGTAGGTGAGCTTCTCAGTTCGGTGCACGCTTGATCCACCCCACCCGTAAACTCCAACAACGGCAGCTCCGTATCTGCCATCCGCGTATCGCCTGTATGGGAAGTATGGCGACCTTCTAACTCTTGCTTTACCCATTGTTGTCCTTCTCGTCTGATATGTTTGTCGGTTTGGCGCCTGACGTCCGGGTCAACTGCGCCCGTTCGAATTTGCCAGCCAGTTCTCATCGAATATCGCTATGTCCAGGTCGCTGGTCATCGGCCGGACATCGCGGTAGTGGTTGATGCCCAGCAGAATTCGGCCGTCGTCGAGCTGGATCAGCCCGTGGTTGCTGAGCTGGTTGCCGCCGATTTCGTCAGCGATGACCTTCAGGGCGCCCCAGGTGCGGCCGCCGTCTTTGGACAGCACGGCCGACAGCGGATGGCGCGGCTGCTGGGTCGTGGACGAGACGTTGTTCCACACCACCAGCAGATTGCCGCTCTGGAGCCGGAGCATACGCACCATAGATTCGGGTGAAGGCAGCGTGGTAGGCTCGGCCGGACCCCACGTGCGACCGCCGTCCTCCGAGACGGACTGATGCACATACCCGGCCTTGGTGCGGAACAGGCAGAGGAGCCGATCCGGCTCCGTCTCGGCGATCTGGCATTCCATCGCCCCGCGCGGGGACTCCACGGTGATTTCATTGCTGCGCGTCCAGGTTCTACCACCGTCGTCGGAGAACAAGGCGACCAGTGTGTAGTGCTGGATCTTTTTCTCGGCATCGGAGCATTCTGGGTCCATGAAACTGAAGGCCGCGACCACGCGGCCGCTCTGCAACTGCCTGAGTTCGTTGAGGTCTGTAACGCCGTCCCACACCAATCCATGGTCAAAGGTCCGGCCGCCGTCCGCGGAACGCTGAATGACAATACGAGAGCGTTGTTTGAAATAGTCGGCGTGCGCGGTGGCCACCCTCCGGCTTTTATCCACCGTGATGCCGGCGCCGGGTGCGTGACGGAAAACATGTTCCACCAGCATCAACACCTCGCGGGTACCGCGGAGCGCGAGCATCTTGACAAAATAGGGCACTCCGCCCAGGAAGTCGGCCATAAATATCTCAGGTTCCGACCATGTCTCGCCCCGGTCGTGGGAGACGGAATAGAGTTTGACGCAGTTGTTAGAGCATTCGTCAAAGTCATAGGCGTTCCAGTACATCAGGACGTCGCCATCCGGATACTGGTGGAACTCCGGCTCCTGATGATTGTCGGTCCCGACACCACCGCGGATGAACTGGAAGTACTCAAGCTCTCCGGGCGTGTACGTCAACGGTGCGATGGTTGCGATTTTCATAATTGTGACTCCTTCTTGATGTGCGACTAACTCAATCCACACATGTCACAAAGACATCTCGATCCGGTACCGGTAGTAATCCGATTTCCAAATCTCGCTTGCGCCTCTTTCGCAGAACCGCACCATGTAGATGACCAGCTCCTGCCGGTCAAGCCAGACGCATCGCCTGCCGTCATAGATATCCATCACCAGCGCATTCTGGGCATCGAAATTCAACTGGTCGTTGGGATACAGCACCTTGTTTGCTAGAACGACCAGGAGCTCTTTGTCCGAATCCCATAAGGCCGACGGTTCCCCGTAGCGAACCTTGCCCTCAGGCACGACCGTTCTGGTCCAGCGGATCTCGGGTTCGGACCAGTGCTTGCCGTTGTCCTCGCTTAATGGCAACAGCGTAATCATCGTACGCATCGGAATAGTCTTCCCAGCCAAAGCAGTGCATCAGCACGGGCCTGTCGTTGCTGACATAGGTGATGAATCCCGCCACCGGCCCACGTCGCTGCCGCATACTTCATCAGCAGTTCCCTGGACCTCCCCCTAACCCCCTCCGAAACGGAGGGGGAAGGGGGAGGTGTTCCAAATATGAGTCTCATGATTTGTTTCCTTTGTTACTCTTCAATCCCAGCACCTGCTCGGCGGTGCCGCCCAGCAGGGCGTACTCCGTGTCCGCGGGCAGTTGCAGATCGCGAATCAGTGAAATGGTCACCGGGTTCTCCATGTAGTCGTTCACAAAACGGTCGGTGCCGAACATCAACTTGTGGGAAAATCTGGCGAGAAACTCGCGCGCATAGGTCAGGTCACGGGTCAGCGCGCGATGGCAACTGTATGCCGACAGATCGGCATACATGTTCGGGTACTGTTCCAGCAGTTCAGCCAGCCGCCCTGGCTTGATCACCGGGCGGTCCGGATAATCGGTTCTGTTCTTTTCCTCCGGGATCACATCAGCGGACATCTCTGCCCACCATCCCGGCCCGTGACCAACAAAGAGCGTCTGCGGGAACTCACGAAGACATTCCTCAAGGTAGGGCATGCCGATCGGATCAATCACCCCCGTCGTGTTGAGCCTGAAATCGAAGATCATCGGCTAGCCCAGTTCGCCACAGGCGCGGTAGATACCTTTCATACGAGGGTCATTCGTGGGCAGGTTGCAGAGGAACTCGCCAAAGCCCCGACAGCCCCGGTCCGCATACTCCTTGAGCACCGGGTAGAAATCGTAGTTGCCATCGTTGGAGCCGCGGCGTGGGTCGGTGTTGGCAAAGGGGATGAGCCGGTCCGGGTGACGGGCGCAGTCCTCCAAAGCCTGTTCGGTGGTGTAGTAGTAGTCCTCCTCTTCCGGATGCACCAATGGCAGTACGACCGACATTTCGATGTCGTGGTTGTCCATGAATCGCAGCAGTCTTTCCACCGTCAGAGGCGGATGGCCGTGGATAACCTTGCCCAGATGGGCATGTACGTCAATGATCTTCACGAATCACCTCCACCTTTTCCATTCGTCCACCATGGCCAGCACGTTCTCCCAGGGAAAGACGGCCTTGGCCGTGGAAACCGGCGTAAGAATCAAGCCGGTCTTGCCAAAAACCTCGAAGACACGGCGGACGGCGCGTCGCACCTCATCGGAACAACTATTCGGCATGTGAAGCGTGTCGCTCGGGCCGGTCCAGAAACTGGCGGTCTTTCCCAAGGCATTGACCAGCTCCGGGCCGTTACCGTCGCGCAGGAAGATGTCCGGGCAGAACAGACTGTCGATTCCCAGCGTGGCCAGCCAGTCGACGATCGGCGCATATCCGCTCAGAATAGTATAGCCGAACAGCTTTCCAGCCGAATGCGTCAGTTCGGCCTCGCGCCTGATGCGGTCTCCGAGAAACCGCCGGAGAATGTCCGGACTATACAGGTCACAGGATTCGTAGAACCCGTTGCGACGGATGATATCAACACCGAAATCCAGGGCCAGTTCCATAGCGCCCAGGTTGTACCGGTGGTCTACATCGAGGTAGGCTTCCAGCAGCTCCGGGGTCGTAACACAGCACATGCTTGCCTCGGACGGCCCGAACATGTTCACCGCCCCGGTCAATCCCAGGCCAATCGGGGCGCAGACCGGAACTTGGTAGCGGTCAGCCAGTCTGCGAAGCTGGTCAAATCGGAAACGAAGTTGCGCCAGATCGTCTTGGGTGTCCGGTGGTCGAAGGATGTGGCTAAGGCACTCGACATCCTGCATCGTCTTGATCCAGGGCTCGACGAAGTGCGACGGGTTGT
>CAYSLA010000188.1:0-6338 GCA_964431685.1 uncultured bacterium
GTCCCGAAGCCACAGGTGAGTCAACCGCTTCGGGACAAGTGTCCGCGAAGCATAAGAACAAAACTAACTCAGGTGGGTGTATACTACAATGCTCGATGCCAAGATACTAAGAGGCGAGCCGGACAGGGTCAGACAGGCTCTGTTGAACCGGAACGCCGATACCGCCATCCTTGACGAATTTCTCGCGGTGGATGAAAGCCGCAGGAGGCTGCTTTCAACTGTGGAGCAGCTCAAGGCGGAGCGCAACACGGTGTCCGAACATATCGCGCGGATGAAGAAGGCCGGAGAGGATGCTACCTCGGAGATTGAGCGCATGCGCGAGGTCTCACAGCGGATAAAGGGAATGGACGAGGAGATCTCGGGCATTGATGCCAGACTCTCCGACATCCTTTTCAACATCCCCAATATCCCAAGCGACACCACACCGGTGGGCAGGGATGAGACCGAGAACAAGACAGTCAGAACCTGGGGCGAGCCACGAAACTTTGGGTTTGAGCCCAAGGCGCACTGGGACCTCGCGACAGCTCTGGACATCCTGGATTTCGAGCGTGGGAGCAAGATATCCGGCAGTGGATTCATCCTGTACAAGGGCCTCGGAGCGCGTTTGGAGCGATCGCTATTCAACTGGATGCTCGACGTGCACACTTGCGAGCACGGCTACACGGAGGTATTCCCGCCGTTCCTCATCAACCGCCGCGCGATGATGGGCACCGGACAGCTTCCGAAGTTCGAACTGGACATGTATCACACCGACAAGGAAGATGACTTGTTCCTCGATCCGACTGCCGAGGTTCCGGTGACGAACATATATATGGACGAGATTCTCGACGCCTCGCAGCTTCCCATCTACCTGACGGCCTATTCCGCGTGTTTCCGCAGGGAAGCCGGTTCCGCGGGAAAGGATACCCGCGGCCTGCTGCGCGTGCACCAGTTCAACAAGGTGGAGATGGTCAAGTTCACCACTCCTGAGACAAGCTACGATGAACACGAGAAACTGACAAACAATGCCGAAGTGATTCTCCAACGTCTTGGGATTCCGTACAGAATCGTCGCGCTGTGCAGCGGCGACCTGAGTTTTGCGGCCGCGAAGTGCTATGACATTGAGATACACGCGCCAGGGGTGGGAAAGTGGCTTGAGGTGTCGAGCTGCTCCAATTTCGAAGATTTCCAGGCAAGGCGCGCGAACATCCGCTACCGTCCGGATTCGAAAGCGAAGCCGGAGTTTGTGCACACTCTCAACGGCTCAGGGGTTGCGCTTCCGCGGCTGGCAGTGTGCATAATGGAGAACTACCAGCAGGCAGACGGCAGCATCGTTGTGCCTGAAGTACTGCGGCCGTATATGGGCACGGACGTGATAGCAGGCAGCAACCCTTAGGCGCTTAGGGGAGCACTTCGAAGTGCTCCCCTAAGATTTTTCGCGTGCGTGTGCCCCGAAGCGCAGCGCGCCCGATCGGCCTCGTTCATTCTGTACTGAGAATTCTCTCCCAGAGAATCCTCGAACTGGAGACTGCATCAGCTCGCCCGAGCGCGTCTTCGATCCCGATTCCTTGAACGCGCTTCACCATATCCAGCATTCTTTCGATGTTTGCCACGCACTGCTGGAACGCCTGCAGCCCGTCTTCGCGGTATGGGTATACATCCATCACATACCAGCCATCGTAGCCGGACTTCGCAAGCCAGTAGAAGAACTCCAGCGTCTCCCAGAACGAAACCGTTCCCACGAGTAGATCGTGGTCCCAGTCGCGATAGTTGTCGTTGACGTGTACCTGGAAGAGCTTCCCTGCACGGGCGAGCAGCACGGCGGCCTCGGCCGGACTCTCTCCGGCGACCAGGCTGTGACCGTAGTCGATCGTGGCGCCCACGTTCGGAAGTCCGACCTCGCTGATCAGATAGAGCAGCGTTCCGGCATTCCTGATAAAGATATTGGCTCTGGGCTCCTTGGGCTTATACTCAATAGATACTCGCACGTCGGGACGGTGGGACGCCAATTCTCCCATACCGTCAATCAGCAGCTTCCAGCATTCCGCGTAGTCCACCTGAAATGGATAGTCGAAGCCGTCCTGCCCCGGCCACAAGAGAACGTCGTGCGCCCCCAACTCGGCTGCGACATCCAGGCCGCGCTTGCTCATTTCGATGGCCTCCCGCCGGATTCCAGGGTCGGGCGCGGTGAACGTGCCGAGCTTCCACTTTCGGTCCGGATACAGACCGATCTCGAGCGTGCACAGCTCAAATCCGCTTTCAGTCAGGAGCCCGGCGACACGCGAGATGTCGCCGTCATTGAACTGATAGGGATAGTCCAGGCCGATCCCACGGAGCCCGTCCACTCTGGCGGCCGTCCTCACCTGTTCGTCAAGCGGCATCGGGTCACGGTACCCGCTCACGACGAATCTCTCCGCGCAGGGAGACAGCGGAGCAAAGCCGCTGCCTATCTTGTATCTAGTCTGTCTTGACATCCATACCTCCGATCAGCGGCCCAGGGTCCTACCGCCATCAAGCAGGATCGACTGGCCGCATATATAGTCGCCCCACGAACTGGCAAGATAAGCAACCATCCCCGCCACATCTTCTGGACGGCCGAGCCGGCCCGCGGGTATCTGCGACACTAGTTTCGCCTTGTCCTCTTCATTCGAATAGCGCTCTCGCAGCAGGTCAGTTTCTATCACACAGGGATGCACGGTGTTGGTGATGATACCTCTGCGAGTGTAGTTTTTCGTGAGGTAGAGCATCATTCCGACAAGGCCGGACTTTGCCGCTGCGTAGTCTATCGCCCCTCCCCCGCCGTCGAATGCTGCAGACGACCCCACGAGAATGATGCGTCCATAGCCTGCATCTATCATCGGCGGCAGCACGGCGCGCACCGCGTAGAACACCGATGTCAGATTGAGATCAATGAGTCTAGACCATTCTTCATCGGTGACAGTTTCAGCGGGTCGGGCCGGGTTCTTGCCTACGTTGCACACGAGGATATCGAGCTTTCCGTACTGACCCACGATGCGTCCTGCCAGGTCGGCGGTTCCGGCTGAATCCACTGCGTCAATGGCGACCGCCTCAACCTGCCCGCCGGCATCGCGAACGCCTGCGACCAGAGCATCGACACCGAAAGCGTGTTCTGGGGAACCGGTATGCGTAAAGATGACCCGTGCACCCGCACTGCACAGCGTCCGCGTTATCGCTGCTCCAATGCCGCGTGATCCGCCCGTGACAAGCGCGACCTTTCCCGACAGATCGATTTCCAGCATTAGTCGCCCTCCGAAAGAAGATGCGGCTCGAACACGCGGAGCGCGTTCTCGCCCAGCACCAGCCTCATTTGTTCATCGGTGATCCCGGACAGAATCGTCCGCGCCAGGTTTGAGCGAGGATCGATCCAGGGCTGATCTGTGCCGAAAATCACCCGATCAGCGCCAACATTCCGCACGAGACGAGGCAACAGGTCATAGGTGAAGACATCACCTGCGATGTCCAGGTACACATTGGGGTACTTCCCGGCCAGTTCAGCGGCCTGATACTGCCCAGTGCCAGGCCCACCAGCGTGTCCCATCACAAACGAGACGCTGGGATGTCTCGCTATGTGCGTTTCGAACAACCGGGGTAGCGAGAGCTTCTGGACGGGGTTATACGTTTCGCTCCAAGTGTGTGAGAGTATCGGTAAGTTGTGTTCCTGCGCATATTCCCAGATCACTTCGTAGCTTGCGTCGTCGGCTGCAATGCCGTGAAAGCTGGGGTGTATTTTGATGCCAATGAAACCACCCTCACCCAGGCAGGAGTCAATCGCTGCCAGGGACTGCTTCTCACATCGAGGGTCAAAAACAGCCATGAATGGAATCCGGCCACCGGACTGTTCGTACGCTTCAAGAGACGCCGCGCGTCCCTCGTCGAGGTCGCCAGCCAGCCACCTGTGGTGAATCGAGTAGGCCCGTTCAATCCCCAGATGATTCATCAGTCTAAGCACTTCGGCCGTTTGCCATCCGTGAGTGAACAGCGTCCAGGGACAACCCAAGTGCATATGAGCATCGACAATCCGCAGTGCGCTCATAATCGCACCTCCGCAATGATTCGCCTGATGTTGTCGCCGGCAATCATCTTCTTCGCCTCCTCGGAAATGCGGGCTTGCGCAATCAGTCCGAGAGGTACCAGCGGGTCACACGCTGGCGAGAATGTGCCGAGCACCAGTTGGCTCGGACCTATGTTCTCGCAGATGTATTCGATCATCCCCTGTGAGCAGCAGTTGGACATTTCCAGATTCACATTCGGGCAGGCCTTTAGCAACGGAAGGATCATTCTCATATGATAGAGTATCTTCTTTGTCTGGCTCTCCAGCACAATGTTCAGTTCCGGGAATCGCCTGGCCAGAGCGTAGACCTCCTCGAAACTGGTCTCAGTGTGCATAACGAAAAGTGGAACGTGCAAGTCAACCAGCATCTTACAAAGGGAGCCGACGCACCACTCGACTAGAGAGTACTTGTGCGAGGCTGGGAAGACTCTCGCTGCCCGCGCCTGCTCCGGCCACACCCAGCCTTCTGATCCTGCCAGACCCGGATCAGCCGGGAACAGCGGTTGCACGGTCAGGGTGGCTAACCACTTGTCGCGGCCGATCAGTGATTCAAGGAGGAGTTTGTTGGCGTCGGCCGGACAGTATTCTCGACCGTGCCAGTGGCTTACAAGAGCGCCGTTTATCCCGGCATTGCGGTAGATCGTGTGCAGCAGTTCGGGGCTGCCATCCTCCATCAGCGGGTAGTCGCCCGTCCGACCGAGCCATCCGCTCGCGTCAAACGGGTCCAATGCCGCTATATCTTCTGCAATTTGTGTCTTGAGCTGACTAAGCGACATTAGAACCATCCCCCTTTCCCCCGGATTTCTCCCTGCGGTCGAAATGACACGCGCCGTGCTCATCCTCCGACGCGGCTGGTAAGGGAGCACTTGGAAGTGCTCCTCTACGAGTTTTCGTGGAGGAATCTCGTATGGCGGCCTTAAGGGCGTCGCCGAAGATCCCAAGGACCTCGTCGCATTCTTCGCGACTTACAATCAACGGCGGTTTGATCTTGAGCACCTGACTGCACGGGCCGCCTTTGCCGAGGATAAGCCCGTTTGCCTGGCAGTGAGCGCGGATCGCGTCTGCGGTGTCGACGGCGGGTTCTTTCGTGTCGGGGTCCTTTACTAGCTCTACGCCTATATGCAGCCCCGCCTGCCGGATGTCGCCGATCTCAGGGTATTCCTGCTGCAGCGTCTCAAGTCCCCGCCGGATATGCTCTCCCATATTCCGGGTGTTCTCCAAAACCCACTCCTGCATCATCTTGATCTGCTTTATGGCGGCAACCTGCGCGAGGCTGTTGTTGGCGAAGGTGTGCAGTTCCTCGCCGTCACACTCGAAACCCTTGAGTTTGTCTGAGATTATGATGGCAGCTATTGGAAGACCAGCGCCGAACCCCTTGCCAACGACTATTATATCCGGATCGACTCCGAAGTACTGCGCCGCGAAGAACTCCCCAATGCGGCAGTATGTCTGGATTTCGTCAAAGACCAGCGGGACGCCGTATTCCGTGCAGATGCGACGCACCTCCTTGACGTAGTCCACGGGCAGAATGATCTGACCGCCGCTTCCCTGAACGGGTTCGACAATGAGCCCTGCCGCATTTCCCGCGACTCCTTTCTGCAGAGTCATCTCCAGCATTTTTGCGCAGGCGATGCCACAGTCTGCGCGGTTCAGCCCCAGTGGGCAGCGATAGCAGTTGGGGTTGGGGACGCGCACGAACGGCCTCGTGAGATTCAAGAACCTGCTGCCTCCCACCAACTTGCCGGCAGACATCGTCGATATCCAGGAAGCGCCCATCGAGCCAAGAGTAGTGCCGTGGTAAGAGTCGTAGAGGCAGATGAAGTCTCGAGAACAATCCGTGTTCTTAACGCAGATCTTCATGGCAGCCTCGACCGCGGGGCCCCCGCCAACCGTGAACGACACGCGGTTCAGATCGCCAGGGGCAATCTGGCTTACCAGTCTGGCCAGATAGTACCTTACCGGGGTATCAAAGCCCTGATGAACGTGCGACATGCTCTCGAGGTGGTCACAGAGCGTTGAATTGATCTCAGTGTTCGCGTAACCCAAATACATCGCCCAGCTTTGAGAGGTGCAGTCGATGTAGGGTTTGCCGTCGATATCATAGACACGCACTCCTTTGCCGCTTCTCAAGGCGGGCATCCCTCGTGTGCCGCCCCCGATCATCAGGTGCTCAGACCATTCTTGCAGCGTGGCCTTGTCCGTGTCGTAGATCTCTTTGAGTAGTGTGTTCACCTAGTTGTCCTCCTGGGCGATTCTCCCGGCTTCATTCCATGAAGAAGACCTGTTC
>CAYSLA010000189.1:0-6308 GCA_964431685.1 uncultured bacterium
GGGGTAAGGTACTCCCAGGTGTCGGACCTGTTTCAGATGGTGTAGTACTGGGTTCTTGGGATGTAGGGGAGCACTTCGAAGTGCTCCGGCGTCGGCGGGTGCCCAGTACTGAGTTTGACCAGAGGAATGGCTATGTTTGTAAGAAGATACGGTTTTACACTTATTGAACTACTTGTTGTAATTGCGATCATTGCGATTCTCGCAGCAATACTATTCCCCATTTTTGCGCGCGCCAGGGATTCCGGCATCCGCGTGCGCTGCACCGCGCAGCTCAAACAGTGGCACCTGGCAATCAGCTCCTACGCTCAGGATTATGACGGCGTGATGCCCGGTCAGTTGTACGACGACAACAGATACAACATTGACGTGTGGGGAAGGCCGCAGCAGTGCTGGGCAAGGAAAATGGACGAATACGTCAGGAACAAGAACGGCATCTCGATCTGCCCGTCGAATCCGGACGTTCCCTCGCAGATGATAGCGATGGAGGAGTGGACATCGTATCTGTTCCCGCGTTTCTGCAACTATCAGAAGATCGACGCCGTGCAATCTCCGACCACCATAGTAATGATGTATGAGCGTGGAGGGGTGAGCGTTCACTGGGGGACTTATCCAAATCCTACTCCCGTCGAGAAATGGACGACTGCCATGCCTCCGAAGTGGGATAGCGGGAACCCTGCTTCGTCGTTTCCAAGGGGAATAGGGGTGCACAACGGCGGGTCGAACTTTCTGTTTCTCGACGGACACGTCAAGTGGATGAAGCAAGGAACAGCGCCTGTGGAGATGTTCTGGGAACCGTGGATGAAGTATACGCCAAGAAGTTAGGCGGCGGTATTCCTGTCAAGCCTATGCTTCGGGACTGTTTTCGTCCCGAAGCTGATGGAGGTCAAGCTGGCTTCGGGACAACCGTCCGCGAAGCATATCACACCGAGGACTGCATAGGAACTCCTGAATTGGTGGAGTCTGGCAGTCGAATACGACAGACAAGTAAGGAGATGGTGAAATGACAAGAAAGACAGTAGTATTGGCAGTGATTCTCGTGATCGTTGCCGCAAGCACGGTGTTTGCCGGCCAGACGGTGGAGTTGTCGCCGAGCCTGCAGTTGAGAGTCGATGGCTGGGGTAACGTGGTCGACAATGTGATGGTCGCGTGGGCCGACGGTGGTGAGTATCGTCAGTGTGCTGAGTTCGATATCAGCCCATACAAGGGCAAGTCACTTGTCAGCGCGACCCTGCAGTTTGACGCGGGGGCGATATGGGCCGGCGGGTACTACCTTGATGTAGACCAGATTCCATCCGACCTGTGGATCGACTCAAGCGACTTTGGTTCGGCCTCCATGGCAAAGGTGGCGCAGAACCAGTGGAACAACGGCGGCAAGTCGTTTGACGTCACGGCTCTGGTCATAGAGGCTCTGCCTTCGTCCTATCCAAACCCCGGATCGTATCCCTGGGGCAAGGGCATCCAGTTCCGCATGTCGGACAGCAGCGGACTGCAGCTTACCTACGGATACACTGTGTCCAACGTGAAGCTTGTTCTGCAGTTTGACTCAGCCGAACTAGCTCCTGCCCAGAGGATGAGAGTGGACAGTTGGGGTGGAGTGCACCCCTCAAGCATCCAGGTGTGTTTTGCGGACGGGGGAGAGTATCGCCAGGCCGCCGAGTTTGACATCAGCCCGTATGTCGGCAAGAGCGTAATGAGAGCTACTCTGTCATTCAGCGCTCAGGCCATGTGGGCCGGTGGATACGTGCTGGAAGTTGACCAGATTCCATCCGATCTATGGATAGACTCGGGTGATTTCGGTTCAGCATCCCTTGCAAAGGTGACGGAGAGTCACTGGAACAACGGTGCAATGTTCTTTGATGTTACTGCGCTTGTTGCAGCGGCGCTGCCGTCGGCTATCCCAAATCCGGGCGAGTACCCCTGGGGCCGGGGCATCCAGTTCCGCTGGTCGGACAACAACGGCCAGCAGTTAGAATACGGTTACGCTTTGTCGAACGTGAGGCTTGCCCTGGATTTTGAAGCTCCGACGTACACAATTGGTGAGCTGAAGGCCCAACCTAACGGCTCTCTTGGCCAGGTTAACGATGCGGTTGTCACGGCCACGCCGCTGGCGGGCGTGTACTATGCGCAGGCGGAGAACCTGGCCAACGGCATACGCGTGAAGAACGGGCCCGCGTTCGCGGTTGACGATAAGCTCAACATAACCGGCACTGTCCGGACTGAGGCTTATGGCGAGCGCTACGTAGACGTTCTCACCGCGACAAAGGTGGGCACGGGGCATATCACCCCGGTTGCTATGGAGACAAAAGCCGTCGGCGGCGGTGAGTGGAACTACAACGCGACCACCGGCGCCGGCTATCTCGGCACGGTGGACAGCGCCGGCCTCAACAACATGGGGACTCTAGTCACGACGTGGGGACAGATAATGGACAGTGGAGATGGCCTCACGTTCTGGCTGATGGGTGCTGATGGCAGGTTCATTGAGTGCGCAGATTACTCCACTAACCCCACATCTTACATTGGCGCCTACACATTGGGGGCGGTGACCGGGGTTGTGGCTGTTCGTGATCTGGTGGGTGGTCTAATCGACCCTCTGATCGTACTGAGAAACGGAACTCAGGACTTTGTTGGCCTGCAGTAAGAACAAATGGATGGTGCACAGCCGCGTGACGTGCGCGGCTGTGCATCGCGTTCGCAATCCACACATGGAACGACATAGCGCTCACAAGGCGCAAATATAAAATGAATGTCGTTATAGGAGGGAGACTACAATGAAAAAGGTCTTTGCAGCTACACTAATGCTTCTCGTGTTCGCGTCCGCGGTAGTCGCGGACTCCGTCGTCCTGTCCCCCGTCAGGCAACTTAGAGTTGATGGCTGGGGAGGAGTGGTCGACAATGTCATGGTCGCTTGGGCGGATGGCGGTGAGTACCGCGTGGCAGCGGAGTTTGACATCAGCCCCTACATCGGCAACATCATCAACAGCGCCAGTCTGACATTCAACGCTGGCGCGATCTGGGCCGGCGGCTATGTCCTCTGTGTCGACCAGATTCCATCCGACCTCTGGATAGACCAAAGCGACTTTGGCTCGGCTTCTATGGCAACTGTGGCCGCGAACCAGTGGAACAATGGTGGGAAGTCGTTTGACGTAACATCGCTGGTCGGTGCGGCTCTTCCGTCGTCATATCCCAATCCGGGATACTATCCCTGGGGCAAGGGCATCCAGTTCCGCTGGTCTGACAGCAGCGGTCAGCAGCTTACTTACGGATACACCGTGACTAACGCTAAGCTGACCCTTGACTACTCGCCGGTGCCCGAGCCCGGCTCAATGCTCGCTCTCGGCAGCGGACTACTTGGACTGGCTGGAATGGTTATCCGCCGCAGAGCATAGGGAATACAGATACTGGATGTGCTGTAAGCGGGTGGCGTGAGCCGGCGTCACCCGCATTCTGTCTCTTCGTGTGATGCGATGCTGGTTGATCAGTCGAATCGGCATCGCATGACGTGAGTATGCAGATGATCGCATCACGGGCCTATCGCCCGTTGCAGGGAAAGACGGTATGACGATAAGACCCTCCATAGCTGTGGCGATTCTGGTGTTTGTCCTCTTGGGCTCAGCTTTTGCCGCGGATACAGTGGAGATAGCTCCTTACCAGAAGGCACGCGTCGACAGCCTTGGCGGCGTTACCACGGCAAGTTCATTGGTTGCGTGGTTGGCCAGGGAATACAGACTCGTGGCGGATTTCGACATAAGTGCCTACCAGGGACGTGTTCCAATAAACGCCACCTTGAAGTTCTCGACGACCTATTTCTCCTCCTACGGTAATGTGGTGGACATCGACAGGGTCCCGTCGGACCTCCGCGTAGACAGCGCCGACTTTGGCTCAGCACCGCTTGCGCCGGTCGCGCGCGGTCTCTACAATCAGTCCGCACACGAAGTAGACGTGACCTCGCTTGTTGCAGACGCGCTTCCAACCGCCACGCCCAATCCCGGCTATGCTCCGTGGGGCAGCGGTATTCAGTTCAGATGGTCGGACAGCGACACTGTGCCGAACCGCTGCGGGTACAACGTGCTGAATGTCGTGCTCCGGATGGTGCTCGCACCCGGTGAGGGCTCGGGCACAATAGCCCAGGCCAAGCTCCAGGCCGACGGCAGCCCGGTTGACTGTTTCGGCGTGGTTAGCGCGATGCTGGGATCGAGCTTCTACATAGAGGAATCAGACCGTTCCTCCGGCACAAGGGTGGATTCGTCGGATGCCGGGCGGCAGCTCGGGGAGCGTGTCTGGGTCTCCGGAATTGTGCGCACACTTGGTTCCGGTGAGCGCTACATAACGGATAGTCCCATAACCGGGCGTGTTGGGTTATCCGAGCCGATAGAGCCTTTCGCTATGAACTACAGAGCTCTTGGCGGGAGTGACTTTGGGACGCCCCCGCTAGGTCAGGTTGGCGCACCCGACGGCGTCGGACTCAACAACGTGGGACTTCTCGTGCGGGCAAGTGGGTTCGTAACGGAATCCGGTGGAGACTGGATGAAGATAGCGGATGGTTCCGGAAGCGGCTTGAAGGTGATAGGCGCACTGCCCGCTCAGTCCGGACTCGTCACAGTTACGGGCATCAGCAGTCTCGAGAACTCCGTCCCTGGCACGGAAACTCCCGTAAGCTACGCGGTCACCGACTTGTCCACGGCCATTGCCCGGGCAGGAACGAGTCAGGTTACGCTCACCATATCGCAGGTGGTCAGTGTGCTCACCGACACCGTTGTGCCGGAGAACGTGACTCTGTTGTTTTCCAGGGGCGGAATGCTGGAAGTTGCCGCAGGCGTGACTCTCACCATCAACGGCGGCATCGACGCTGGGCTCTACCAGATATTCAGCGGACTGGGAACCGTGACCGGGGATCCGAAAGTGGAGGCTGTCTACCCCGAATGGTTCTACAGCGGGGCCTATGACTCACAGTCGGCAAACTGGTCACCCGCCATCAACAAGGCGGTTGCTCTTGCCAACGGAGGGTGTCTCAAGGTGAAGCTGCAGTCTCGCAGATACAACCTTTTCAGTGCGGTCAACCTGGCCAGCTTCCCCGCAGGCAAAGCGGGCATGACCCTTGAGGGAAGCGTCAGAAGCACTCAGCCCGAACGCGGGACCCTGCTGGTCGGCAACACGGGAAGCGGCAGGTGTGTTGTCGAGACCACCGACAGCGACGGCATTCATCTCAAGAACATTGGTGTCGTTCGCGGAAGTGTCAATCCCAGCACGATAGGCATCTTGCAGGCAAGGGGAACTGGCAACGGCTGGGCAGGCGATCAGTTCCACGAGAACGTATATGTGAACATGGGCTCGGCCCCGGCCGCGAACGGCGGACTTGGAACAATAGGAATCGCAAGCCTTGGGGCCAGACAGACACGTTGGCAGAATCTGCAGTCGGGGGCGAACCTGCCTCTGGTTGTAAGCTCGTCGATCACCTGTTCCCGCACCAGAGGAGATTTCTCGGGCACGCAGGAATGCACAATCTCATCATCAGTTGGCGCGACGCTGGATGGCGGCGCGGGCGGCGGTGTCATCAGACTGAGCGGGCTTGGCAGGCTTACGGCCTATGACTACGTGTCACCGTGTGCCCTGATCAGCGGAGCCGCCACTGTCGACTTGGGTGAAACGTCTCTGCGCATGGTGGAGTCAGGCACAGGCGGAGTTCAAGTCGGTGCATACAACTATTCCATCGAAAGCTGGGGGTGCTCTCAGTTCCACCACTACGGCTCGGTTGATGGCGCCGGAGGCTATCTGCTCAATCGCCGGCACCTGAGCGATGCTCAGGTCAACGCGACTATGAAGGCTTGCGGTGAGACGTCGGCACCGGTTCTATACTTCTTCGACGACGGAGCAAGTCACGAAGTGTCCGGTTGCAGATTCAATATTGCATCCGGTGATGTCTCTCGCGCGTTTCTTGCATCCAGAAGGATGGACTCCAGCAGTGAGGAACCGATGCTCTTTGCGATCAAGGGATGTGAGTTCAAGACCAATCTCCCACTGAACCTTACTACGTGGCCCGACTCCCGCGTGCTTCGCAACACCAGCAGCAGTGTTCTTCACTTTGGAGATGGCCAGCGGGTGAAGGTCGGGGACCGTACCGTTGAGTTGCCAGTCTCAAAGAACATTGGCGTCCGAGGGCAGACCACTGATCTTTTCCGGATCATTATGCCCACCTGTGTCAGCAACCTTGGGGCGTTTTCAGTCTCGGTAAGCCTGGCCGGTTCTCTGAGCAACGCGATAGACGGTGGGGTTGGCAGCCCGTCGGTAAACAGCTTCAGATCGAAGTTCAG
>CAYSLA010000190.1:0-6307 GCA_964431685.1 uncultured bacterium
GCATACATCATGAACGCCTTCACGATCTGGTTGGCGTTGCTCTGGCAGCCGGACTGTCGGGCTTTCTCTCTAGCCTGTGCAAAGACCGGGAAAAGAATCGCTGCGAGAATCGCGATAATCGCGATTACGACCAAAAGCTCTATCAGGGTGAATCCTGATTTCGATTTCATTTTGCTGAACATCCTAGTTACCTACTCCTTCGTTTTTGCCATCTCCAGCTTGTTTTCGTGTAGCTTGGAAAAAAAGAATAAAAATATAGCGTGCCGTCCTTCGGCCCAGTCGGCGCATACTTACTGCTGAGTCAACGCCGACCTTGGTTCAAAATCATTGGCTATCCTCCCTATCAACATATTCGGATATCCGTGCGGGACAACAATGAATCACTTTATATGCACGGTCACCGTCCACCATTATAGCCCAACTTGCAGCAATAATCAAGTGTTCGACTGAACTTGTCTCAGAAAAGTTCCATCAGGATCGAAAAAGTTGCCGGTCTTATCTTCTGTGCCCTACTCCCGGAATCTGAGCACTGGATCGCCGGGTGCACGCCGGCAGATGGAGCGGGTTCCTGCACGCAACTTGACTTTCTCTTTGCGTTACGCCAAACTCTTGTTGAATGGTGGGCGATGGAGGTTATCGATGCAAGACAGTGGCGACTACCTGTACAGAGAGGAGCTGCGAATGCCGAGAATTGCCGCGTGGCTGCTCTTGGCGTCTCTTGTTGTAACGCCGGTGTTCATCTACCTTGCCTACCGTGCGCTGCCCGTAGACTCCACTATCCGCAGCTACATCGCGACCAGCCCGAACGGCCCCGCGATCGCCTTCACAGTGATCGCTGTCTTCATACTGCCCGAGCTGTGGATGATTCACATCATCAGGACCAGAGCGGCAGTGTTGCGGTTGAGCGAAGACGGGGTCTATCTCGGTGCGACGCTGATGCACACGCGGCCGCGCGTCATCCCGTTTTCCGCGATAGTTTCCTGCCGAGTTCTCGAATCGAGACCACCCTACCAGGAGCTCCAACGTATGGCCAGCGATGGGAGACTTTGGACGCTTGGAAACGCGAGCCTGGTTGAACTGGGAATGGACGACGGAAGCAGGTTTCTGATCGGCACACATCGTCCGGACGAACTGGTTGGGGCAATCTGGTCTCGTGTGTCTTCGTCGCCCTTTGACTCCGCCCAGTGATCGACACTCCGGTCCCTGAGCGGAGTCGAAGGGGCCGACCCCGCCGTTTGCAGACGCTAAGCGGTCGGAGGACTGGCCGGTGTGTTCTGTCCGGCAGCCTGAGGCAGCTTCTTCAGCAATTCCTCGAGCTTCATTCCGGTCAGCGCCTCAATCATCGGTGGAAGCTGCGCAACCACATTAACAACATCCTTGGTCACTTTTGATGCCCCGGCGCTGCCGTCAGAACCGCCGCCGATGACGACTATCTTCTCGGTCTTTGCCAGAGGTTCCGATACTGCTTTTGCCAGCGCGGGCAGATTCTCCACCACGATCTGAATAAGCGCAGCCTCGGTGTACTGCGACCAAGCATCGGCCTTCTTCGCCATCGCAGCGGCTTCGGAGAACCCCTTGGCCTGTATCACTTCTGCATCGGCAAGTCCTTTGGCTTTCGCCGCGTCTGCTTCGGCCAAGCCGACCTGTCGTGTGGCGTCCGCCTGGCCGGCAGCGGTAGCCTGCAACCTGTACTGCTCCGCCTCTGCAAGCTGGGCGATCTTGGCTCGTTCCGCCTCGGCGGGTTTCTGGACCGTGGCCGCGAGTTCCTTTTCTCTTCTCAGGATCTCTTGCTGCTGCACCTCGATCTGCTTCTGTTTCTCGACTACTTCTATCTGCACTTGCTCGGTGCGCACAAGCTGTTCAGTTTTATACTTCTGCAGGTCATAGGCAAGGTCAGCTTCTGCTTCCTTCTGCTTCGCGGACGCGTTGTAGTCGGCGGTCTTCATGCGAAAATCACGGTCTGCCTCTGCCACTTTTGTATCCGCCTCCAGCTTCGCAGTCTGCGCAAGCTGGTTTGCCTGGGAGCTCTTTATAGTGGCATCGCGCGCCGCTTCCGCCTCGGCAATGGCGGCGTCGCGCTTGATCAGGGCAATCCTGGGCCGTCCCCAAGCTTCAAGATAGCCCTGAGTGTCGCGGATGTCCTTTATCACAAACGAAACGACCTGAAGCCCCATGTTCGCCATGTCGCCGGCGGAGACTTCCTGCACCCTCTGGGCGAACGCGTCGCGGTTGGTGACGATCTCCTCGACGTTCATGTTGCCGATTATCGCGCGAAGATGGCCTTCCACTGTCTGGTGCGCGATCTGAGCTATTTGCGCCTGGTTCTTGTCCAGGAACTGCTCAGCCGCCGTGGAGATCGAGGTGTCGTCGCCCTTAACCTTGATCTGGGCAACGCCCTCAACCAGCACGGGCACGCCCTGCACCGTGTAGACCGCCGGGGTCGTGATGTCGAGAGTCATTAGTTCCAGCGACAATAGAGAGTATGTTTCCACGACTGGCCACACAATCGTGCCGCCGCCCTTGACTATTCGGAAACCGCGAGTCGCTCGTTCGCCGGTGGAAGGGTCTCTGAACCCGTGTCGCTTACCGAAGACCACCAGGACCTGGTTGGGTCCGACTTTTCGGTAGCGACTGGCGGCCCAGGTGATTAACAGAAACACAAAGACAATGGCGCCGACTGCAATCAGCGACGGAAACTGTGAAAACGGCATTGGAATGCTCCTTGGTGTTATTCGAAAATCGTTACGACAACGTGGGTCTTTTCTACTGTGATAACAACGACCTGATGTCCGTGGTCGATTGCCGTCCCGTCCTCGCTCTTCGCCGGAGCTGTGTAGCGGGTGCCCCGGATGACATAGGCTATCTCTCCAAACCCGCCTTCAGGGATGGAGGTTATTACCTCGGCCTCGTGACCGATCAGGTCAAAATCGGTGGCCTCGCTGCTTGCCTGGGCCTTGACCAGCAGCTTCACGTAGAGCAGAAACTGCCCGACCGCGATAACCGCGGCGGTAGGCAGTGAGAAAGCAAGACTGGTCAGCGGGCCCATCCGGAATCCCCAAACGGATATGAGGCCGGCAATGCCCAGGAAACCCGCAAATGTGGACACAGTGATAGTGTTGAAGATGCTCGCTCCGGGCATGTTGTCCGGCCCGTAGACGTCGAAAGCGTTCTCAACGCCCGCGTGCGCACCCCCGGACTCGTGTCCGATCTCGCCGCCGTGGCCGGGCTCTACGCCGTGTTCACCCATCCCTCCGTGCGATCCGAAACTACCCCCGATCGCGCCCAGCAGTGCGAACAGGAAGCCGAACAGCAGGCAGCCTAGATAGAATATCGCGATCCCAGTCCACACAAGCACACCTCAGTCCTATACGCGGCGATGAGAGGAACTTGATTTTGCCTCGGGAACATAGATTCATCCGGCGCTGGCGCAGACCAATGCAACAGCACGGTCCCCGAGGCATACAGCAATCAAGCTCTACACTTCATTCGCCGCCGCCGCGCCAATATCCTGCAGGAAACTTATATTTGTTTGTGTTATCATGAATTTGTGCAGCAAGCGTGCGCGGGGCGGCTGTTGTCAACCTCAAGGCAGTTTGGCAACAGCGGATGGTAGGGTATCATCTACGCATAAGGTCTTCGAACCTGGAGGTTTGCCATGCCTAGAAGAGCAGCGGTGGCTGGGAAGTTCTACGATGCCGATCAGAATATGCTTGTGAGAACCCTTGAGGGCTGTTTTCTGGACAGACTCGGACCCGGCAAGTTGCCTATGCCGAAGCGGCAACGAACAGGGAACGTTTTGGGGCTTGTTGTCCCTCACGCCGGATATGTCTATTCCGGCGCGGCGGCGGCGCACTCCTACGATGCGCTCTCGAGCGACGGGCTTCCGGATCTCGCGGTGATCCTTGGCCCCAACCACCACGGAGCCGGCCACCCAGTCGCAGTCAGCGAGGCCACCCGCTGGATCACGCCGCTTGGCAGCGTCCACGTTGAAGACGAGATATCCGAGAAGATCGTTCAGCTATCACAGTTTGCCCAGGCGGATGAAGATGCTCATGTCCGGGAGCACTCAATCGAAGTTCAGCTTCCGTTTCTGCAATTCATCGGCGGTCACAAAATAAGCATCGTGCCGATCTCCATATCGCACCTGGGCGAGGCGGATGCGCTCGTCGCGGTCGATGATCTGAGCAAGGCGATAGCGACTGCGGTCGAGGGCAAGAATGCCATCATCATAGCCAGCACCGATTTCAGCCACTACGAATCGCAGGAAGTTGCGAACGCCTATGACAGTATGGCTCTTAGCCAGATACTCGCCATGAACGGACGCGGGCTGATAAGGACAGTTCGCGAGGAGTGCATATCGATGTGCGGGGCGCTGGGTGTGGCTGTGATGATTGATGCGAGCAAGCTCCTGGGGGCGACCGCTGCCCGCAAACTGACATACCATACCTCGGGCGACGTTACCGGCGACAAGAGACGGGTGGTCGGTTACGCGGCAGTGGCAGTCGAGAAGTTGTAGCTGACGTCATCCGGAGAGCGCCAGACGATCGGGTGGCAAGCGATCTCATCGTCGCAGCGGACCCTTAGATGCGTCTCGGAACAGTCGCCCGCGAAGCACGCTGACTGACTACACACTCGCCAGTGGAGTTGACTGGACGACCAGAACGCTGGTATAATATCGCCGGTATGGGGCTGTGGCTCAGTTGGGAGAGCGCTTCCCTCGCACGGAAGAGGTCGCGAGTTCGAATCTCGCCAGCTCCACCAGCATCAGACGTCTCTTTCCCCGGAGGTCTGCCGGCATGTCCATCGATACTTCCTCCCCAGACCACACGACCTGAAGACGTGGCGCGAAGCCGTTTCTGGACGAGCGCATTCTGTGCCTCGCCTGCGCATTTGCCGTTTTCTTTTGTGTATGACGGCAAGAAAACCACCGGCATCCCGGACGCGTGGGATCCGAAAGTCGCCAGGCGTTGGATTGACACCAACATCATCGAGACCGTATACGATGGCACCGACGCCAGTACCGGACTGGCGATCCACGTTGAGCTACTCGAATACCGCGATTTTCCCGTGTTGGAATGGGTCGTGTGCACTTGCGTTCAGGTTTTGGTGACTGAATGCTGTCAGGCTATCAGTGGCCGATCTCGAAACCGAACACAAGTCCTTTGCTGCCATACACTCGCAGGAGAATGAAGCGTTCTCGCAGGGTGTCGAGAGTGGCGTTCTCTTTCCACGTAACGGCGTGGGTACGGCTGTCGCCGTTCACAGGCGCACAGGCGTCGCTGGTGAAGCCGTCGATGGGGCCGCCGTAACCGGCGGAGTGGATTTCCACCGTCATCGGGCCGGGTGCCGCCGCATTCAAGGTGAGTGTGCCGCCGGGGCATAGGAAAGGGATCGTCTGACACCAGCCGTCGCCAGTGAACTGCTGACCGGCCAGGCGGCCAGGTGCGAATGTGGCCAAACCGATGCCCGGAGGCGACGGTTCCACATCGCCTCCGTCGTGCCGCTGGCAGGTGCCACAGTAGTAGATGCCGCACTGATCGCCGGACGTAAGCGGTTCTCCCGTACCGGGATAGACGCCGCCGCCGTCCCAGGCGCCGGGGTCGCCGGGACCGAGCACGCGCGGCCGGGTCGGCAGCCTCCGCCAGGCAAGGCCGTCCGGCGCACAGATCAGCTCCAGATCGGTTCGCTGGGTGCAAAGATCGAAGCCGTTGAGCAGGCCGAGGTCGTGCCCCCAGTGATGGAACGACTGTTGGGCGTAGAACTCAAGCGTCGGCGCGTCGGCCAGGTCGGGCGCGAGCAGCGCTGTCGGCTCGGACCAGTGTTCGAAGTCCTCGCTGACGCTGATCATGCGGGCGCGCTTGCCGCCGAGGCGCGTCTTCAGAAAGGCGACGTAGCGCCCGCGCCGCCGGTCGTGCCAGAGGCTGGGCGTATCCTGCGAGGGCAGGATCGGATACGGCCCGACGAAGGTCCAGTCGAGGCCGTCGGGCGAGATGGCGGTACGGATGCCGTCGCGGCCCTTGCCGTCCATGTCGTAGATCAAGAGTTTGAAACGTCGTGCCGGGTCGGGGTCGGTCTCGTCCTCGATCACTGTACCCTGGCCGCCGATGAAGCCGGAGTCCACCACGACGATGTTGTTCGGGCCGTACTCCTTGACCTTCAGGCGGTTGAGTTCGGGCTTGATCCACGTCAGCCCGTCGGCGGACTCGGCGTAGCACAGGTACATCTCGTACTGCATAACGAAGCCGTCTACCAGCGGCGCGTTCGGGTTCAGCCGGTCAGCCAGCTCCTTGCAGGCGTGGTACCACAT
>CAYSLA010000191.1:0-1817 GCA_964431685.1 uncultured bacterium
GACTTGGCAATTTCGTGACCGAGCCGGGCAGCCGGGAGGTTGTTGTCGAGATGTCGCGGTTCACCAGCGACGTGGCTTCCGGACGGCTGCGACTGGTCCGAACGCTGGTCTCGGACGCCAATATCGAGGCCTCGCCCGAGCTGGCGAGCAAGCTTGGCGTCCAGCCCTACTCGATGCTCAGGCGGCTGGTTCGATTGGACAGCGAGGGGGGCGCCCCTATGTCAGTGGATGAGGTCTTCATCGCTCCGTCCTATGCTGCTGTCATCACTCCGGAGATGGCCGGCTCGCCGCTATTCATGCATCTGTGGCAGGAGAGTTCGGGGATACTGCTCACCCGCACTCACTATAGTTTTCAGGCCAGGGTTCCGGACGATGAAGACAAACGGCTGCTCGAGATTGATGAGAGCATACCACTGCTGGTGACATCCGAACTGGTGCACGACAAAGACAACAGGCCAGTAATGCTGGTGGAGACCCGTTATCGAGGAGATCGATGCTCGCTCCAGGGCAGAGTATCGCTCGTCAAACGCAAGACAAGTCGAGGAATTGTAGGAGAGTGACACTGAAATGATCTATGCTGGAACAGCTTTGGCGGACGTGACTCCCGCCGGTCAGGTGTGGATGGAAGGGATGATTCGCGAGCACCAGTCCGAGGGTGTTCACGACCGCCTGCGGGCTTGTGCCCTCGTTCTCGGCAATGCGCCGGAACCGGCTCAAGCCTGCGCCATCGTGTCGATCGACGTATGTATCCTCAGTGATAGTGATACAGACACGATCCGCTCGAGTGTGGCGAGCAGTTGCGGCATTCCTGCCGCGAATATCGTGGTTGCCTGCACACATACCCATTCCGGCCCGTCTACTGCCGGGATCTTCCAACCAAAGGAAGTCGAGTACACCCGAGACCTCTGCCGGACCGCGGCGGAGGTTGTCTGCAGAGCCTGCTCCGGCATGAAGGCTGTCAATCTCGGAACCGGTTCCGGAGAGAACCACCTTGTAAGCAACTACCGCAGGCTGATGGGGAAGAACGGCAAAGTCATCATGAACTGGGAGCCGTACGAAGACAGCGACATCGACCGGGTGCTGGGTGAGCCGGATCCTGAAGTCGGTGTGCTGAAGGTCGTGGACAAGCAGGATGGGCGCGTGCTATGCACGCTCTTCAACCACTCCGGACACCCGAACGTAATGTCCGGCGAGAACTATCTGATCAGCGCGGACTACGCGGGAGCCGCCTATCGCACGGTGGAGGAGAACCTGGGCGGCCAGGCGATATTCCTGAACGGCGCGCAGGGCACGATGGATATCGACCCGATCAAGTATCGTGACTGGGAAGGCGTGCAGATTCTGGGCTCCTCTCTGGCGGAGTCGGTGATGGAGGCCGCAAGTCGGATCATGGTCGATGACACGGCTAGTGTGCGCGCGAAGCACAAACGCTACACAATTCCCAGAAGACACGTGCCCGACGAAGAGTGGAACTGGGCGCGAGACATCCTTGAGGCAACCGGCGGGAAGCTGGTGCCGCAAGCTGACGGGGTTGGCGATGAATACGTGGCTCTTGTCGTCAAGGAGTCAAGAGACTTTGCGGGCCAGGATGTTGCCGTGGAGCAGACGTGCATCGCGATCGGGGACACCGCGTTCATCTCGTTCCCCGGAGAACTGTACACTGAGATTGGCCAGCAGATCAAGAAACAGAGTCCGTTTGCCCGGACTTATGTGATCGGCCTGGCCAACGGCAGCGTGGGCTACGTGCCAACGCGCAAGGCTATCGCTGAGGGCGGTTACGCCGAAAGCACCAGGCGTCTGCACGACGACGCGGAGGA
>CAYSLA010000191.1:1917-6232 GCA_964431685.1 uncultured bacterium
ATCGACGGCGGGACCCCTGTCCTGCAGAGAAGCGACTACAAGAACTGGCCGGTCATAACGGATGATGACCGCCGACTGATCAACGAGGTTCTCGACTCCGGCATAGTAGCCGGCGGGAGCGCGCCGCAGGTTTCAGCGCTCGAGAAGGAGTGGGCGGCATTCACTGGCTCGAAGCACTGTCTGACCACGTGCAGCGGCACAGCCGCTTTGCACATGGCTCTCGCGGCGTGCGGCGTCGGCCCGGGCGACGAGGTCATCGTTCCCGCGTTCACATTCCTTGCCAGCGCATCCTGCGCCATCCACCAGAATGCAATACCCGTGTTTGTGGACATCGATCCGCGCACCTATTGCATGGACCCCTCGAAGCTCGAAGCGGCGATAAACGAGCGCACCAAGGTCATAATTCCCGTTCACATCCAGGGGTTGCCCGCGGATCTCGATCAGATAATGGCGATTGCCAGGAAGCACAATCTGGTTGTGATCGAAGACGCTTGTCAGGCGCACGGGGCCACCTACAAGGGCAAGCACGTCGGCACGTTTGGCGAGGTCGGCTGTTTCAGCCTGAACAACTTCAAAAACCTCTGCGGTGGTGAGGGTGGTCTGTTTATCACTGACGATGAGGCACTACTGAACAAGGGTCAGTTGATCCGATGTTTCGGCGACGAGGTCGACGAGGTCAGCCACAGGAGAGTGTACAATGCGTCGATCCTGGGCTACATGTACCGCAACCAGGAGTTCCCTGCTGCCCACGCCAGGGCTCAGCTTATGCACCTTGACGAGCTGAACGATGTGCGTATCGCGAACGCCAACTACCTCACCGAGAAGCTTGCGAAGTTCCCCGGGATTATTCCTCCGTACTGCCCGTCGGAGTGCAAGCACGTATACTTCATGTACAACGTGCGATTTGACCCAAAGGCGGCCGGAGTGGACTGCGACCCGCGTCAGTTCCGCATAGCGGTGGAGAAGGCCTTGTACAAAGAGGGCATGCTGGTGGGTCAGTGGCAGACAATGCCGGTTCCGGCGCAGGACCTCTTCCAGAGTAAGCTCGGGTATGCGGGCACCGGTCACCCCTGGGCGATTAATGAGGCCAAGGGCATAAAGTACGACTACAACATAGACCAGTGGCCGGTTGCGAACATGCTCTGTGATACATACACTGTATTCCACGGCGTCCACGCACCGAACGCGCGCGACCTGATGGACAAGTTCATTGCCGCCGTCGCCAAAGTCTGGGACAACCTGGATGCGGCGATCGCGCACGCGGACGATGAAGGCATCTATCCCGGAGCTGACGGCAAACTATACGGAGCCGGATAAACGAGGTGAGCAAATGACAAGCCGAGGACTTTTTGGAAAGAAGTTCCTGGACATAGAGGAGCGCAAGTTCGAGATAGGCGCGCCCGATGAAGATCACGTAATTGTCAAGATACACGCTTGCGGCGTGTGCGGGACGGATGTCAACTTCGTCCGCGACTGGCCGGACGACCCTATGCCGTTGGGTCACGAGATAGCGGCGGAGGTTATGGAGGTCGGCAAGAATGTTACCAGCGTCAAACCGGGTGACAGGGTCATTGTCGAGGACGTGTCTATGTGCGGCGTGTGCAAGGACTGCAAGAGCGGTCAGCCGGAGTTCTGTCGCAATCTGATCACGATGGAAGACCAGCCGGGCATGGGCGAATATATGTCCGTCCGTTTCAACTGCCTGGACAAGTTCGAGGGGTTGGACTACAAGCACGCGTGCCTCACGGAGCCGCTGGCTGTCTCTCTGTCGTCTGTGCTGCACGCTCAGATACCGCTCGGCGGCACTGTTGTCGTGCTGGGCAACGGCCCACTGGGGTTGATGGCCGCCAGGCTTGCCAAGCTGCAGGGGGCGAGTTTCGTGGCTATCACCGGTCTGGTGGCTGACAACGAGCGCGAGAAGGCACGGCACGCCGCCGCCAGCGCGTTTTGCTGTGACAAGACCATTGAGGTCGGCAAGCAGTCGGTTGAGGATGAGATACTGTCCAAGTATCCGGACGGTGTGGACAGGGTCATCGTGAGTTCTCCGCCCGAGAGTATGTATGACGCATTCAAGATCATACGTTATGGCGGCATAATCACGTTCTTCGGGCTGCACTTTGGCGGGAAGAACATGGTCAATGTGGACATCAACGATATGATCTTCCGCAAGATCAGCCTGATCCCCACGTTTGCCGAGCCAGCGATCAACTTCCCGGTCTCGACCCAGTTGCTGAAGGATGGCCTTATCGATGCTGAAGCGTTGGTAAACTGCACGTTCGGATTCGCCGAGGCGAAGTCTGTGATGGGTGCTATAGTTGATGGGAGCAAGCCGATCATCAAGGCCGTACTTCTGCCGCACGGTTAGGACGCTCCAAACATGGATGTACGGGATACACAGCATAGGATTTGTCCATTCTGTCCATCTCGTCCATCCATGTCCATAGACGGTGTTTGTCGCGGCCCGACCTCGTGCAACTGCTTGACAAATCGGGCCCTCTCGTGGCACAATCTAATGGATGCTGCGAGGCTTCGGTGAAGCAGGGCGGTGCCGCGAAGACTTAACTGCCTCTTGTCCCTGAACAGGATGAGAGGCTTATTGTTATTACCGGTATGACGAAACGGGAGCGATACGGATGGCAACCAGAGAGAGCACACAGGCGACGGAGCCCGCAAGGGCCGTGATGACTGGCGCGCAAGCGCTGATCCGGGCGTTGGCGGATGAGGGCGTCGAGGTCATTTTCGGCTATCCCGGCGCCGCCACTATCCCCATCCACGACGTGCTGATGGACGGAAAGATCCGGCATATTCTCACGCGGCACGAGCAGGGGGCTGCCCATGCGGCCGACGGATACGCTCGAGCTACGGGAAAGGTCGGCGTCTGTCTGGCCACATCCGGGCCCGGTGCCCTGAATCTGGTGACCGGGATCGCCACAGCGCACATGGATTCCGTCCCAATTGTCGCCATTACCGGACAGGTGGCAACCCCAAAGCTGGGCACGGACGCTTTCCAGGAAGCGGACACGCTGGGCGTCACGATGCCGCTGGTGAAGCACAACTATCTGGTGAAAGATGCCAAAGATATTGCCAGGGTGGTGAGGGAGGCATTCTACATAGCTTTGACCGGCAGACCTGGGACAGTCGTTATCGACTTGCCTGTCGATCTGTGCTATGCTGAGGTCGAGTACGAGCGTGACGGTGATATGGAGATGCGGGGATATCGCGTGGACACCGCCGCTGACCCTCGCGCCATATCCGAGGCGGGGGATTTGCTGAACTCCGCCTCAAGACCGGTCATCTGCGCGGGTGGGGGAGTGATAGCCGCTGGGGCCTCCCAAGAACTGCTGGCTCTCTCCGAACTGGCCGACATTCCGGTTGTGCACACCCTTATGGGCAAAGGAGCGTTTCCGGATGGGCATCCGCATTGTCTGGGACTTCTCGGCATGCACGGTTTGCCCTGGGCCAACCATGCGGTCAGGGAGTGTGATCTACTCATCGCGGTGGGCATGCGTTTCAGCGACAGGTCCACCGGTGCGCTTGCCAGGTTCGCGCCGCACGCCAAAATCGTCCATATTGATATTGACCCTGCTGAGGTCGGCAAGCTGCGCAAGCCCGACATTTCAATCGTCGGTGACGCGAAAGATGTGCTCTGTGCACTTCTCGAAAAGATCGCAGAAAGACGGCGCGGCGAGTGGCTGGGGCAGACGGCAAACTGGCGCGATACGCAGCAGACATCTCAAGCCAGCGAGGAAGGCAGGATTGACTTTGTCGCGATATTTGAGGCGATGAGTCGCATTGCCGGTGATGACGCGATAGTAACCACTGACGTGGGCCAGCATCAGATGTGGGCGGCGCAGTACGTGAAGACCTCCAATCCGCGCGGTTTTATCTCCTCCGGCGGACTCGGGACAATGGGGTTCGGACTGCCTGCCGCGGTCGGCGCGCAGGTGGCGTTCCCGGACCGAAAGGTCTTCGTGATCGCTGGCGACGGCAGCATACTAATGAACTCACAGGAGCTTATGACCGCGGTCGAGCAACGCCTGCCCATCAAGATTCTGCTTTTCAACAACGGGTATCTGGGCATGGTGCGCCAGTGGCAGCAGATATTCTGGGATCGCCGCTACGCCTCCACCGACATCTCCGCCCAGCCCGATTTCTCCGCCCTCGCATCAGCGTACGGAGCCGTCGGGATAAAGGTGGAAAAAGAGTCCGAGATAGCCGGCGCACTCGAATCGGCGATGAAGGTAAACGACCGCCCCTGCCTGCTGGACTTCCACATCTCCAGAGAGGCCCTCGTTCTCCCCATGATCCCCGCCGG
>CAYSLA010000192.1:0-3207 GCA_964431685.1 uncultured bacterium
CCTTTGATAGCGCTGGTGCCCAGGTCGAGGCCGATCAGGCATACACTGTCGCCACGCATGCTAGTTTCGACCGTGCTGCCGATAGTACGCGAAACCGTCAATCAACGTCCTCATATTCTCAATCGGCACGCCGGGGGTAATGGAACTGGTGCACCCGAGCATCAGACCGACCTTAGGCCCATTCGCTACAAGCCAGTCGATCTCGCGTTTGACATCCGCCGGCGTGCCGTGCGGGAGCGTGCGCGTCACGGAAACGCCACCGATAATGAAGAGGTCGTCGCCGTCACGGGTCTTCATCTTGCATATCGACTCATAGTCCATGCCGTCCTCATACTGGAAGCCCTGAAAGCCGCCTATGCCACACTCCAACAGACGCGGCACCATCTGCATCAGATTACCGTCGCAGTGCCAGATCAGGCGGATACCGGCGTCGAGCAGCGGCTTTATGGCTCGGGCGAAGTGCGGGAACCAGAGCGGCTCGAGCGTCTTCACGTCCACTAGAGTGCCGCGCGAGTCGGCCATATCGTGATCCAAGCGCACTATCCGCGGCAAGCCGCCCTCGATAATGGCCCGGGCCGCTATTCGGTTGTAGACTTCCGAGGCATCGGCGCAAAGCTCGAATCCCCGTTCGATTACGTCGGGATACAATGCATAAGCCATGAAGTAGTTCGCGTAACCATACGTTCCATAGGAGAAGCCGGGGAAGCTGAAGAAGCCGCCGTAGGGCCCCTTAAGCATGCCAAGGCCAAAGATCTTCTGCACTTCAACCTCACCGGCGATGCGGCGAGCCACTTCGGCATCGGCACTCTGCTCCAAGTCGAGGCGCCACTGCAGTTGCCCCGGGAACACGTAACGCTCCATATGCTCAAGGGCAGCCTCCGGAGAATCGATCACAATCCCGTCCCTTATAATCTCTTCAGCTCCGGTCGTTGCCGCGTGCTCGGTCTTCTCGTCGTATCCCTGATCAGTCATGCTCAGCGGGTTCTCAGGAATCCACTGGTCCAGGAAACAGACGCCGGACTTGAGCATGAAGTCGCGGTACACCCGCACCGGGTCTTTTGGATAGCTGCCCGGCGGGTTGCCGGAGAGCGCTTCCAACTGCGACCACTGCATGGTCTGAAACAGCCACGTCGGAATTCCTTTTGTTGGGCGCATTACTATGGTGTCGAGCGCCAGGCGGGCGTTGGACTGCCACTTATCTTCAAACTGTTGATATCCAATAACGTTTTCCAACTTACTCCCCCTCATATCCGATTTTCTTCCATCGCTCGCGTGCGAGAGCCAGTCCTTCCGGGGTGGGGTCGGGAACGCCGAGGATGCTGGGCGGCGGCTGCCCCGGTCCTGCGTGCGAAGGGAAGGGCGACCAGTGGTCGTTCTCAACGGTTGATCGAGATGCCTCATCCCGGAAGTCGGGCACATCGAACGGTGAGCCATCAGCCAGTGCGCTCTTCCAAGCCAGGATGCCAACACTGCTCATAGCTACTCCACGATAGACATCGAGGAACGGCGGTATTCCTGATCGAATGGCGTTGGCGAACTCGAAATTGGTCCAGAAGTCGCCCCCGCCATGCCCGGCCTGTCTCGCCAGATCCGCGTGCTCCGGCCAGTCCGGCAGGTATGTTCGCTCGGTCGGTGTGCCTTCCGGGCAGTCCCATTCGTCGTGCCAGACGCGCAGCAGCCCAGGGCCAAAGTAACCCGGCCCTCGGGTAATCTCCATGGCACCGTGTGATCCATGAACCCTGTACCAGTTGCTGTGCCCGGGCAGCAGCAACCCGAATATGCGGAAGACTGCACCGTTATCCATACGACAAAGGATCACCGAGCCTGGGTCTCCGCGCCTGACGGTCCGCGCGTCCACTTCACGGCAGGCAATCGAGAGACCGTTCACCTTCGTTGGCAGGCAATCGGTAATGAACATCAGAGGGGCCAGTGCGTGCGTGCAGTAGTAGGTCGATGGCAGCCAACTACGCCAGTGATTCATCCCCGCCGATATGTCCAGCCGGCTCTCCGGGGACATGGGGTGGTTATATTCGCCCTCGGCGTAGGTAACTTCGCCGATCTCGCCTGTGCGGTAGAGCCGCCGCATCTCCATGTTGAACTGGGTGTAGGGATAGTTTTCGGCAAGCATATAGGTCTTGCCGCTCTTCTCCACTGCTCGGCAGAGCGCCGTCCCCTCGGCCAGGGTGGCATTGCAGACGCACTCGCTCATCACGTGCTTGCCGGCGGCCATCGCCTTTATGGCAAACGGTGCGTGTTCGTGGAAATAGTTTGCCAGTATGACCGCATCCATATCGTGCTCGAGAAAACGATCGTACTCGGTATAAGCGGCTACATCGTGCTTTGTCTGGGCATCGCGCAGCTTCTCTTCCCACGTGTCGCAGATGGCGACGAGCTTCATACCGACAACATCCGTAGCTCCCTGGGCGAAACTCTCCCCTCGCCCAACGCCGACCACGCCGACCTTGATCGGCTTTTCATTCACAGCATTGTATATCATCTCAAGAAGACTCCTTATGGCGGACACACCGGTCCGCCCCTACAAGTGACTATTCCATCCGATGGCAATCAGTCTCCGTTATACCCCTTCGATTTCCATATCTTGCGCGCATAGGCGAGGGCCTCTGGTTCAGGCTGGATCTCGCCAAGAACGCTTGGCCAGGGGTCGCCCGGCTTGCGGCAGGTCGGATCGGGCGACCAGTGATCATCTCGGTACTGCCGCCGCACGGACTCGATCCGGAAATCGGGAATCTCAAACGTGCTCCCGTCGGCGAGTGCCGAACGGTAGGCCTGGATACCAACAATCGAAGCGGCTACACCGCGATAGACGTCCCAGTATGGCGGCTGCCCGGTGCGGATCGCTTCCGCAAAGTTGTAGTTCATGAAGTAGTCGCCGCCGCCGTGACCACTTTCGGCGGCATTCTTGTGCTCCGGTGGGAACTGGGCCTCTATCACCGTATCTTCGGGCTTCTCATCGCTCTCGTGATAGTTCTCTCGGCGGAACCAGACGGAGTTCCTATCGCCGTGCCGCAAGTTCTCCATTGCGCCTTGACTACCGTGAACCCGCACCCACACTCCGTGTCCGCGCAGACTCCCTTGAAGCAGCTTGACCACGGCCCCGTTGTCCATACGAACGGCGATCATCGAGGCGGCATCGCTGCACCTGGCGATGCGATGGACCACCGGATCGTCTTCGCAAAGAGTCATGAC
>CAYSLA010000192.1:3307-6223 GCA_964431685.1 uncultured bacterium
GGGTAGTTTTCGGCGAACATGTATGTCTTGCCGGTCTGCTCTACGGCTTCGATAAGCTCGACACCCTCGGAAACAGTGAAACAGGCTGAGGTCTCGCTCATCACGTGCATTCCCGCCTTGAGCGCCTTGACCGCAAACGGGGCGTGCTGATGGAAGTAGTTCGCTAGGATCACGGCGTCCATATCGTGTTCGAGGAACTTGTCGTAGTCGGTATAGGTCGTTACGCTCAGTTCTTTGCCGACTTCCAGAAGGCGTTCCTCCCAGGTGTCGCACAGGGCCACCAACTGCATACCCAAGTGCGATCCGGCCCCGGCCGCGAACCCTTTGCCGCGGCCAACACCAATCACGCCGACGCGAATCGGCTTCTGCTGATTGCTCATCTTATGCTCCTTATGCCCGCGGGAACTCACCCTCGGGGTTGTTGCACTCTTCGTGCAGAATCGTCATGAACTTCCTTAATCCTTCGTACGTCACCATTGGCTGAATGCCATGGTCGCCGTTTGGAAAATAGCGTCCCTTGGCCAGCAGCGGTGGCACTTTGCCGCGAATCTCCGGCTCGATTCGGTGTTCGTTTCCCTCGTTGACAACGTCTTTTTCCAGCCAGCCGAACATTATCAGTTCCGGGAACTGGTCGCGCAGGGCGAACAGATCGTTGTTGCCATGCACCTCGAATGGATATAGCGAGTTGAATCCGCACTCAACGAGCAGCGGCACCAGTTGCATCGCGCAACCATCTGAATCGACAGTCAGCACGGCCACGTCGCAAGCCCGTGCCACATCGGCAAGCTCTCGATAGAGAGGCGCGCAGAACTCGCGAAACTGATCAGGACCGATCAGCATGCTTGTCTTGTAACCGATGTCCTCCCAACAGGCAACCACTTCCGGGCGCAGTCGCTCGATCAGTGGAAAGACATGCTTCCTGTTGTTCTCGCGGAAAGTGTCTATTATCTCATGGACAAGTTCCGGATCGTCATACATCGCCAGACTGGCCCCGACCGTGCCCATCATAGAACGGATGCAGCCGAACGTGCCGCCACCGCCTATGACCAGTGGTCTTGTGCGGTTATCGAACCGTTTGCAGTTAGCCTCTATTTCATCGGGCGACATGAATTCCTTCGGCGCGGTTCGCGCCTTGTAGAACTCCCACGATGCGCGATCGCGCACGGGGTACACCCGGTATTCCGGCATGCTGTAGGTGTCGGCGTTGTCTGTCACTTCACGCGTGACGGAGCCGTCTTCGCCTTCGATGGTGACAAAGCCGTCTTCTTCGTGACTTACGGTCTTGATTCCCTCCGCGCCCCAGGCCAGGGCGAAGTCCGGATAGATGGGACCGGTCGTTCCCCAGTAGCCCAACCAACTCTCGACATCGCGGTTCTCCCAGTTGGTGACGCAGCCGCCGACGTGCGCGGGCATCCCCGTGGCAACGAGACGCTCGTGGGTCAGGCGGAGGCATCCCCAGCTCATGCCAGGCGCGCCGGGAAAACCGAAGATTGGCGTGTAGTCCGGCTCTTGTCCGCGTGCAACAGCCAGGAATCTTTCGCGGTCGGTCAGTTTGCTCATTATCAGATCTCCTTAGTTTCTTTCGCCGTTGCCGGCGTCAGAGTCGCTGCATTCACGCTCCCTCCGGCCCGGTCGATCAGCCGTCTGGCGTTGTGATAGAACACGTCTTCGAGACTTGCGCTTGTGAGTCCTACGCGCTCTGACGCAAGTCGGAAGGCATCAAGCTCTTCATACAGAAAGAACGTGAGAGCCTCCGCCTCGGCACCCTCGACTTCTGCCATGTTCCTGTCGTCAGATACGTCGCCATACAGACCTTTGGGAACGATATTCACATAGTGCCCGTCGCGTGTAACTCGACGCATGCGCATGCGCAGAATAGGCATGTCGGTGCCGAACAGGACACGCTTGGGCCCCACGCATCGAAGAATCTGTTCGAATATGTAGTCGTTGGTGTTGGCGCTGAAATCAAAACACATTCGCTCCGTTCCGGCCAGCACTTCAAACGCGTTGCCAGCGTCTTCATTGCAGTACGCACGCCCGACGTGGGCAATGATAAGACTGATGTTCGGATAGTCCCGCTCGATCTCCAGCATCTGCGCAAGATTCAGCGGGTCTTTCAGGCGTCCATCGCGAGGAATGTGCAGCATCACAATCCAGCCGTGGCGGTTGTGAACTTCTAGTTGGTGTCTCGGGAAGTAGTCAAGAATGCGGATTTCCTTGGATGGAATGTGCGCTGGCGCAAGCGAGAGGTAACTCTTTGCCCCGATGAATCCTCCTGCCAGGACACGTTCCTCAAGGGTCGCCGCGCTCCAGGCCGGGTCGCTGAAGATCAGCCCGGGCACGCTCGCACGGGCCGAGCAGTCAGATATGTATCCGTTTATCTGCTCGAGATTGCCTTCCTGTGGAATAGTCGGGAATATAAGCGGAGTAACGCGCTTGCCCGGCAGCATCAGCCGGTAGGTCTCCAGCAAGTCCTCTATCGGATTGTCTTTGGCCACTCGGTCCGGCCACGTCACTGAGCGCTCTTCACCTCGACGGGGCACGTTGGGCCGATAGTCGCTGTCTCGCCAGACGTGCGTGTGTATGTCTATGATCTTATCCGGCAGCCAGTCTCTAAGTCTTGACTCATAGAACTGCCTGTCCACATCCTTGATCTCAATCAGACTTGCCACGTTTGCTTACCTCCATCTGCCGCAATCCGCATCTTTCGTTATGTCCTTGCCGAGCACCTTATCGCCGAAGAGCGAGGGGCACCAAAGTCTGGGACTTCCAGCCCCGCTCCGCCCTGCAAGGCAGATTCGTGGGCGGCTGAGACCGGCAACCAGGTATCTTGCCGCGTCCCAGACGTTGTTGGGCGGGGTTTGCCCAGTTACACAAGCAGTTACAAAGTCGTGCACCAGGAACTGATGTGAGCCA
>CAYSLA010000193.1:0-6168 GCA_964431685.1 uncultured bacterium
AGGGCAAACATGATGGCCACTCCGAGTACCGTGCCCAGGTCAAACGGTGAGACGAACGGACCCGACGAACGACCGGCTTCCGATCCCCCGCTCCAGATCAGCGACGCATCCAGGCCCAGGAGTTTGAAGATGGTCCATTGGCCAGTGATCTGGTCGAGTATGGCCAGACCAGCCGAATAAGTGGCCATCACCAGGACCCCTGTGATCGCCCAGTACACGTGTCTCTTCTCCGTGATACATCCTCTTGCCACAAAATAGAGAATCATCAAGTCGCCCCCGCGCGCCATGATCTGAACCACCGTGTTCGGGATGGACCCATGCTCGAAGAACGGCGCGGCCACTGCGAGGTATATTGGAAAAGCGACAAGCAGGTACTCGCCAAATCGCAGCCCACCTGCTGGCCTGGGTTGCTTGAGCTGACGCAGAATCAAGGTCAGCGCGAGGCTGAACAGCATAACTCTGTCGAACGTCACCGCAGGGAGGCCGGTGCCAAAGTCCAACCTGAACAGCAGGGAAGCAACGGGAGATATTACCAGCCACACGATAAACGACTGTGAAGGCCAGAAGAACACCAGGAACACGAAGGCAAAGACCACAACTGCCGGTATTACCAGATCCCAGTGTGGAATACCCAACACCCTGTCCTGACTTACCCCATAGGCAAGCACTAACTGCAGCAGAATGAAGGCCGTAACCCCCAGAGCGACGATCAGCCCTCTCGTAACACGTCGCCACCCGGGGGCAACAGTGGTTCTGGCCACCGCAGGGAACGAACCCGCAGTTGCAGCAACGGTTTCAGGCAATCCAACGGACTTGGCGCGTGTCCAAGCCGCCGCACGCCCCACCAGACCCATAACTGCGATAACTAACCTGCGGGCAACTGACAACTACATCTCCCCAAACGTCTTGTTCAGCCGGACGAGTTCAGTTATGAAATCCTTCATCGCGGCGATGTCACGATCTTCAGTATCGAAAGCCTGTGTGTAGAACCGATACCAGTATACCTGTCTGGACTCAAGCTCCTGCCGTACCTCGGCACGGTGCGAGAAGCTGGCCAGCGTATCGTACATGTCCTGAACCTGAATCAAACGCATGTACCTGCGGATTGCCGAGGTCGTGGGGAATGTCTTGTCTCCGACCATATACCAATGGATAATGTAGCCTTGCTGCCCGAGGGTGTCAGACACCCTGAGGATGCTCGCTCTTACCTTCATCGGCTTTGGCTCTTTGAAGTCCAGGTAGATAACTTGCGTGTCCGTTATGCCGCTGCCTGACCCAGGTATGCACATCATAGGGTTGTGGAATGCGTCTGTGTCCCTTGCTGCTTCCATAAACAACTCTATCTGTCGGCCATCATCGATGTTTGTATAGACTCGCTGCAGCAAGTCCGCGGTCTTCAGTTCCTCGACTACCTCTTTGCTGATAGGCACGTCGGTTGATATCCAATCTCCGATAGAGGCCGCGATCTGCGATCTGTCCAAAGAGCCTTTTGCCTTGGACGCAATCGGCGAGACAGTCAAGCCCACCACAAGCAAGAGAACCAATGCCAGGACCGGGGCAATCATCTGGCCGCCCCTGCGTTTGACCGGCGGTGCAGCCGGTTGCGCGACCTCCTCTTTGCCATCGAAGCCAAACTGGCTGGCCTTTAGGAGCTTTGCTACGCCAAACAGGATCACGAAACAAAACACAAGTCCCAGGTAGCCGCTCCAGTCGTGGAACTTGTGCATTGCACTGGCGGTTCCGGTCCAGATTCCGGCGTACCCGATCATCGCAATTCTGAGTGAGTTGATAAAGATGCTCAACGGAACAGCGAATGCCACAAGCGCCGCTTTCTTCCACGCTTCGGCCCGGATCATGTATACGAAGAAGGCGGTAAATGTCATCAGAGATATGAGCAGCTTGAAGCCGCTGCAAGCCACGCCGACAATCAGTGGCTCCGGAAGGCGAGCCGAATGGATCTCGTTCGACCCAATCAGGGTGGACGGATAGCCCGTAATATTGAGCATCACAGCGGCAACTTTCGTTGACTGAAGCTGTATGCGCATCGTGGCTTCGTCCAGAATCGTCCCGGGCAGAGGCATCATGAACGCCAGATACAGCATGGGGAACAACAAGATGCGAGTGATACGGTTGCCGGTTGTCGACCAGACACTGCCGATGATGAGCAGCATCAGCGACGCGTCCATCAAAGCGCCTGAACCCGTCCACTTTCCAAAGAGATACAGTGGGATGGCCGGGACGATCAGCAGCACGCCACGCCACGTGGGTGATACCGTCTGTGCGGCAAGTCTCTTTCGATTCGCCCACACCATGTATAGAGCAATGGCGGGAACAAGCATTCCGTGAGAGTAGTATCCGTTTGACCTCTCCCACTCTTTCCAATAGAAAACGAAGTGCTCTTTGTACAGTATTGCTATGGTAATCAGCGCCAGCAAAGCAGGCCAACCGGCTCGCAGCGCACTAAACACTCTGGTAGCGACGGGATTGTTATTCATGTGCTAACCTCGGTCTTTTCGTTGTGTCGAAATCAGCTCTTCTTGCTGCCAGCCAACTGGGGTGCGGTTACCCCAGAATAGGACCGGTAGAAGTGGAAGTATCCACTGCTGTCTTCTCTGCGGATGTTGTTGAGGACTATGCCCATCACATTCACGCCTACGGTGTCCAGACGAGCGAGGAACTCCTTCTCGCTGCCTCGGGCAACAGTCCCCGCCGACTGCACGAAGATCGCGCTGCCCACCATTGAAGACACCAGCACCGCGTCGGAGAAAGCGACACCTGCCGAGGTGTCGTAGATAACGAAGTCGGCGACAGCCCGAACCTGTTCGACAAAATCACGCATCTCATCGGATCTCAGCAGCTTCACAGGGTTATCCGGTACGGGACCGCTCGGCACCAGCAACAGACCCTGCAGTCTCGTGGGCACCAGCACTTCTTCCAGAGCCGCTGCGCCGTTGAGCAGGTTGCTCAGCCCCACTTTGTTATCCACACCCATTATCAGGTGTTGCGTCGGCTGTCTGAAGTCGGCGTCCACCAGAACAACTCTCGCGCCTTCCTGTGCCAGACTGGCGGCAAGGTTGCTGGCCGTGATGCTTCTGCCGGAATCGGGCACAGCGCTGACTACCACCACCGAGTTGACGTTCTCATTCTGGCTCGCAATCCACATGTTGGAGCTGAGCGTCTGATACGCCACCCGGACTATCTCAGGACACTTCTGCCTCACCAGCGAATGCGACCTGATTCGAGGCACTTCCGACAACACGGGCAGGGCAAGAGCCTTTTCTGCGTCGGCGCTGGTGCGTACGGTATTGTCCGTGTAGTTCAGCAGCAGGGCAATCAGGATACCGAGAAGTGGGCTTAGCAGGAAAGCCACGATCACTTTCAAGCCCTTGCGCTGGTTGACGGGGTACACGTAAGCAGGTTCAACGACTCTGAGACCGACCTCGTTCTTTGCCTGTTGTTCCTTGATCTTGGCTTCGTCCAGTTTCACGCGCATCAGGTTGTAGGTCTGAGAAGCGGCTCCGACCTCCGCCTCAAGCTCGGCAATCTTTGCCTGCTGTGCCGGCATAACGGCCATCTCGCCGCGGATCTCGTTAACTACCGCCGCCATCGCAGCTGTCTGAGCGGCCGAGGAAGCTTCATCAACCCGGGACGCGATGTACCGGTCTCTTAGTCCGTCATAGATCGGGTTTCGGGCCTCGCTCTTGGAGGACTGGTAGGTCTCAGTGGCCGCAGCAAAGTTGCGTTTGGTTTCCTCGATCGCGCGATCGACCTGGAGAACATCCGGGTGTTTGGGGCCTTTGCGAGCCTGTCCCGCAGTTCCGTTCAGCATCGAGGCCTTGGTCGTCTCAAGCTCGACGAGCTGGGTCTTGAGGCGCTCCCACTGCGGGTCTCTCTGCGTGGCCGTGCTCACAACCTGCCATTCGGGCAGCGAACTCAGCTCTTTGGCCAGACCTCTAGTCCGTACTGTCACGACCTGCAGTCCTGCATCGGCCTGTGCATAGTCGTTTTTCGCTCTGGTTAGCCTTTCGACAGCAGAAGCACTTTCGTTGTTGAGCAGCACTATCCCGTTGGCCTGCTTGAAATCGCGCAGCCTGTCCTGGGCATTGATCATGGCCTTGCGTGTCACTTCAACCTGATCTTCAATGAACTCCCTCGTTTGGCGAACAGAGGCATTGTTAAGCTCCCAGTAGGCCTTCTTGAACTCTGCGGCTACAACGTCAGCAGCGACCTTTGCGTCGTTGGAGTAAGGCAGCGTGACGTCAATTCCTATGATGTTGGTGTCCCGAACCGGTTTGACCGAGATCGAACGGAGGATCTTCTCGGGGTCGGACTGCACACCCAGATCGTTCAGCGCCTCTGCCGCGTTTCGCAGAACTCTCTGTGTGGTTGCAAGTCTGCTGAGGTTGGACAAGCGCAACTGCACGTCCATATTCTGCTGCATACCGGGATACAGGACAAGACTGTCCCTCGCCGTACTCTCAGCCTCGATCAGCTCGGTATGACCCGTAAATGACGGTTTGCTCCGCATATTCGCGACTATGACTGCCGCTACGCAAACAACCATTCCGAGCAGAATGAGCCACCGTCTTCTGCGAATAATCCTGTATAGTTGCCAGAATCCCATCTAATAGCCCTCTTCTCTGTTTTCTAGAACAGCCCATACCGCCTGATGTAGCTAAGCGAGCTTAGCACGCCGAATATCTGAGACATCTTGCCCCAGTCCGGCTTCTTGGACTCCGGCACGACAACCACGTCACCCGGCTGCAGCACCACGTCCTGTGATATATCAGCCTTGTCAATCAGCTTGGTCAGGTCAACTGATACCTTCTCCGGCTTGGCCGCGTTGCCCCGGATCACTGTCGTCGCACGCAGTGTGCCCTGCGGTGTCGGACCACCCGCTATACTCAGCGCAGAGAGAACGGTCATTCTTTCTTTGAGAGGATAGATGCCCGGCCTCATAACCTGACCGAGCACGTAGATCTTGTTCTCGTAGTTCTCTTCGGGTATATATATCGTGTCGCCATCCAGCACCTTCATATTGAGTGAGAGGTCGCCTGCGAAAAGCTTCCTAAGATCGACCGGGATCGAGCTATCCGAATCCTTACGGGTGACCGTGGCCTTCTCAAGCCAACCCGTCTCAGTGTAACTTCCGGCCATCGCCAGGGCATCCATCAGCGTGTCGCCTTCGCGGATTGTGTAGGCCCCGGGCCTGTTAACCTGACCCACAACCCTGACTATCTTCTCGTGGGCTCGAATGAGAGTCACGGACACGTTCGCGTCGTAGACAATTTCTTTCTCAGCCAGCCCAGCCACTACCTGAGTGCGCAGTTCGCTGAGAGTGAGGCCTTCAGCCTGAATGTTGCCCACGTGCGGCATGCTTACCTTGCCGTCAGGAGTCACTATAAGCTGGATGTTCGAAAGCGTCTGCTCACCCCAGACGTTGATCTGGATGATGTCTTCGATCTGGAGTCTGTAGTCACTTCCGACCAGAGGCACGGTGACCGTCGGGTTTGCACTCCCTCCAACAGCGTCTACCGCCAGAACGCAGGAACACACAACAAAAATGAGAACAGCAACAACGGCCGCAGTTCTAAGTGGCACGACCTTCACCTCCGATGTTTCAGGCACAGTGCAATGGCTGCAATTATACCTAATTATTGTTCGCAAGCCAAACATACATTAGGGCCATATGGAATGCAAGCGGGGTTTTTCTGCCGCGATGCATCACCAAGAGAGTGCCCGGGCAGTCCCTGCCGCCGGCCACAAACACAGTCTTGCACGTGATCAACGTCTCCAATCCCCCTTGGCCGATGTGGGAAACATAACCACGCGACGTATCGTCCCAAAGGTGAGGCGGTCATCACTGCACGTATGAATTACGTCACTCACAAGACTATAGTTCCTTGATTGCCAAGCGATAACCTTCATAACGAAACTCGGCAGGGCGAAGATATGCCCGCCTACCAGCACAGAAGCACAGGTTCGGAAGAGAACTGGGGATGCAAGGTCAGAGTTGTGCTCCCGTCTCAGGTAAATATACGGGAACCCAATAGGTATTTATACCGGATTGCCCAAAATTCTATTGACAATCGTGGAGTCATGGGCTAGAATGCTTATAGTGAGGCGACACAGGGGATAATCATGGTTGTACTATTCCGAAGTGCCCTT
>CAYSLA010000194.1:0-6104 GCA_964431685.1 uncultured bacterium
CCTGGGCCTGCAGAGCCCTGGCGAGTGAGCACGTGATGTCGGCGTGATGGCTCAGTTGCTTCGTGCAAGTCCTCGCGAGGAAAGAGACATGTGCTAGTCCGTGCCACCGTGTCTCTGTGCCTCTGCTTCGAGAGAGATATGTTGGACAAGACAAGCTGCATCCCGGGCCAATCTGTCAAGACCGAACAGCTCTCTTCATTTCATCGTCCTGCCAGTCCAAACGACGGGCCTTTCGCGTGTTTCTGAGCACGAATCGGGACCCGCTACGATGTATTTGCCGCCAATCTCGTGGACTCGCTCCGCCATCCCCCACTCCACATTTTGCCCGAAGATTCTCTGTTCGTGCCGTTTCCCTCAGAATCTTGTGGTCTCAGGTTTGCGAGTCCACAAGATTGAGAATTTGGTACGGATTGATACTGCAATCGAAACACGGATGTGGGGCGGCAGACCCGCAAACGCCAAGAATCAGTTCCTATGATGGACCTATGTCCGTCAAGTTTCGTAGAAAGGACGATTGCTTACGTCAGCAAGACGACGGTTTACGAACCTATCTATCGGCGTTTGAGGCAGCGCGCGTCCGATGGCCAAATCAAGTTCAGATCGGCCCTTCTTCGGGCCCAATCTCGTGACCGGGGTTGCGGGTGAAGCGACTTGGGTGTCAAGTGCAGCCGTTCACGACCAGTTAAGAGAGCGTTTCGTATTCCCGACTCTTGCCCTACCAGACTCTAAGCGGAAAACCTTCTCTACTGAGGTTTTCCGCTTTTTGCCGTCACAGCTACGGATTGGCCGTTCTTCGCACGAGTCCGAGCACAGATTAACCTCTTTGCATGTAACCTCTCAGGTGCAACTTGCCGACCAGGCCAGCGATGTATCCGTGGAACGTTCAGTAACCTCTTCAAAGTGCGTACTCCCCTGCCTACGCAGGACGCTGAGCGGCAAATGGCCGGTGTCCACGTGAAGTGAAAAGGAGTTGGTCTTGTGAATGATCCAACGACTAGCCGGGAACAACTGCCCCGACTCTATCGAGACCTGGCGAACTGGTACCCCCTGCTTACTCCTGTGGCCGACTAGGCTGAGGAAGCAGCATTCTACCGCCGTTTGTTCGAGAGAACTGTGTGGCTGGAAACGATCGCAGCCGCCGGCTTTCAGCCGCTCTGCCTGATCGTGCAGATTTCTCCGCATTTCAAAGACACATCGAAGACCTCCATCGGCAGGCATGGCACCTCGAACGAAGTATCAGAGACCGTAACGAGAAGCTTTCCGGCTGAGAAACGGTTCTGAACGCGAAATACGCCCGCCCTATCGGTCCGCACGATGATATAATCCAGCCTGCCACCAGTCATTCGCGCAGATGCGACGGCGCCACGCTCGGCCCTGAAGTCACGGAAGGAAAGACTCCATTCTTTCCATTTCTCGGGTATGGCAGGGAACACACGAATGATGCCGTTGTGTGTTTGTAGCAGCATCTCCTGGATTGCGTCAGCGGCGGCCATGTTCGCTTCGAGGGTAAAGGGCCGATAGTGAAACCAACTGATTCCGCGGTGTTTGAAGTCTCCGTTGAGGTTGAAGCCGTTCCGGGAGCAGAAGTTGTCGAAGAACAACGCCAGATGGTGGTGAGCCGCCTCTCCGTTGCCGATCCGGGCGTACAACTCCGCCATCCAGGGAAAAGAAAACCCTATCCACAGACCTTTTCCAAGAGTCTCAAGGTGGGCGACCGTAGCCTGGACGACATCCAAGTCTCTCGGAGAAGACTCGGGGTCCAGCAGATTGAAGGGGAACAGCGCCATTGTGTGCGAAAGATGTCGATGGCTCTCACGAAGAGACTCGTTTTCACTCAGCATCAGGACGTTGTCCTTGTCAACAGCCAGTTCCGGCAGCTGCGCGATAATGTCCGCCCAACGACTGGCATCAACGCTGTTCAGGCACTGCGCCATCGTTCTGAGGGTGCGGAACAGGTATGTCATGCACGCGATGTCGTAGTTGCTTTCGGAACCAAGCCACGCTTCCGGACGATTGTCGTGTATCTCCGGAGAGCTTGAAAGAGGCAGACGCAGTTTCCCATCGGCGCCGGGTTTGAGCCATCGCAGCACACACTCAGCGGTCTCTTTCATGTATGGGTAAGCCTTGTCCCGCAGAAAGTCATCATCTCCGGTGCATCGCCAGTATTGGTCGAATGCCTGACTGAGCCACACGTGGTCAGCCAGATTGAAGGTGTGCATCGCCCACCCCCGGATGATTTCGCCGTTCAGGCTCATAGTACAGGGCATACACAGACCATCTGCGTCAAAGAACTTTCGGGCATACCTACGCCCCGCCGGGACTAGTCTCCATAGAAAGTCAATCAGGCTTTCTCCTTCGGACAGGTGGTTGGACTTGAGATAATGCCAGTAGCACATCTGTGTGTTTGTATTGTTGGCGTATTCCCCCTTCCACGGCGGCAAGAGGCCCTCATCTGCGGTCCATATCCCCTGAAGGGACATCGGAGGAGCGTCCTTTCTCGAACAGGAGCCAAACAGATAGTTGGTCAGGTACCACTGGCGCTCAAATACGCTGTCCGGAATGCTGACCGAGCTTCTTGACCAATAGTCCGCCCACCACTGCCTGTGTTCATCCTCCGCGTACTCCGAACCCGTCTCAACGGCCCGAACGACCTTCTCTTTCGCATCCTCCAACCAATTGGCTCCGTCAACGTTGGAGGCGATTACGTAGACGATATCAACCCCATCTCCGTCAACTACTCTTTGCGCCGTGACTACGGCGTACTCCAGGCCCTGGCAAGTCCTCTGGTAAAAACCCTGCACGCAGCCGTCTTGAAAGGTGGTCGCGGAAGGATACCCCAAACGCCGCAAATCAAATGGGCCCAGCTCGGCGGATTCGACAGCCATACCGTCGGTGCAGCCGAACGCAGGTGGAACAGCGCGGATCGCGGGCGCCAGTGTCGTGCCCCGTATCGAAATATGCCCCAGGGCATTTGTGGCGTGAGTGAATATCTTCACTGTGGAACGCCTGGCACCGAAGAGTAGATCGACTGTGGCAACGGCTTCTTTCAGCGACAGGTGGCTTTCAACTCTGTCCGCGTTCTCGCCGAAGTCGAGTTCAAGCCTGCCGGCAGCAATCTTCGTGGGGGTCGCTCGCCTGTTTCCGGGCTCCTCGTACTTGTCGATTATCGCCTCAAACTGACCGCTCTTAACGAGCTCAATCAGGTTGGCATAGTTGAAGTCGCCTTGGAGTGTCTCCGGGGCGACACGCTCATCCCACAGATCGGCTCTGTCGAGGCTGAACCTGAGTGGGTTCCCGTCTCCCCACACCAGACACCCGGTCAGCCCATTCCCGAGCGGAACGGCCTCATCCCAGCGCGATATGGCTTTTCCCCAGTGCAGATCGTGGTGCACACACGGCCCGCCGGGTTGCTCCATCAAAGACTCACTCATTTCATCTCCGTGTACAATTGGCCTCCGCCTTGCAGGCAGTGGTGATTCAGACAGGCTACATTCACAGCTCCACGCGATAGCGGTAGTAGTCCGAACGCCACCATTCGCTTCCTCCGTGCTCACAGAGGCGCACGACGAACAGCACAATGTCTCCATTCTGACGGTCCTGATAGAACCTGAAATTGGAGAGCTGCAGATCGGGCGAATCGTTGTAGCCTTTCTCGTCAACAGCGAATATCGATTCTCGTTTCAATGCAAAAGGCTCTTCCTGAACTTCCACAATCGACAACGAAGTTCGCGGCCCGTTGGCTACCGCCTTCTTCCCATACAGGCACAGATTCCCGATCCAATAGAGCCTGCCGTCTATGCTAGACCGCAACAAAGCGCTGCCGTTTGAACCGGACTCCACAGGTTCGCCGTCTGTGAAACGAAGAGGAACGGGGTTCGCCCAGTTCATCCCTTCGTCTTCAGAAAAGCTAAGCCACTTGCACCCCAGCTTCTCCGGAAACATACTGTTGTCGCCGCGTCCGATCGATGCAATCCGGCCATCGGAAAGCTGCATCAGGGCAGTCTCACTGATTCCTCGCGAGTTCTGCTCGGCATCCACGGGCATAGCTGCTCCGAACTTCCACGCCAGTCGTCCGTTACCGTCATTTTCGCCAATGATGGCAAAAGGTTGCTCCACAGGAGACCAGCAGTCCTTGTAGTGGAAAGGCTTCCCTGTTTCGTCCAATATCGGTTTCGTCGCCGGGAAGAGTATCTTGCCGCTTCTGGTCTTAATTGGAAACGCAAAGCTCACATATCGTCCAGTCCGCGAATTCGACGTAACCATCCGGATTGGTCTTCTGAACGTGGCCGTCGGCCTCTCCGCCGGTGTAGTCGACAGGCTTGGATTCCGTCAGCTCCTTCCGGGCTCTGGCAAGGGCCTGTCTGGTGTCTTTCTTGGACAACAACTTGCTGGTGCCACCGTGCGCAGATCGGCGTGACCGGCGGCATACTGAACCTTGTGAAGTGGTGCGCCGCCTTTCAGAGCGAGTGTTATGAAGCAGACCCTGGTGCTGTGAGGCGTGATCCTTGAGGAGACTCCCGCCTTTGTCGCTCTGTGCCGGATTATGTGCCAGATGCCGTCAACGCTCAATCCTGTGGAGGCGACAACAGAATAGACGGCATCTTTGCCCCGACCGACTTTCCTCACCTCAGTAGACAGTGGGAAATCTCCATCCAGCAGACCAACAGCCGAGAGCCAATCATCTAAGGCTCTCGCTAGGTTTACGGGAAGCTTCGCCAACGTAGCACAGCAATGGAGAACCGTATGAACAGGCATCACGGCACTCCTTGGAGTGCCTTCTGCGCTGTTTGGCTCTTGACCAATCCGTTTGACCCAATGCCAGCACACGGCGGCGACTGCCGTCTTACAACGACTGGCATCAGACTGTACTTGACCATTTCTTGACCATTTTCCCGCTGAAGGCAAAGAAGAAGCCCCTCCAAAACACTCGGAAAGGCTTGATTTCACGCTCAAAAAGGGGATGTGGGCAAGGAGGGAGTCGAACCCTCATGGGTTGCCCCTGCGGATTCTAAGAAGTCTCACATACCGTGATCGTTGCGAATTGCCAGCGGACTGTCATCGCCGATTATCAGTCCCGGAACAACCCGATCCAGCAGCATATTCTGCATCATAGCAGCCGGATCGTCGAAGCTCTCACGATGGCTGTAGCGGCGGAACCCGCTCCATGGCTCCGGCAGCGTAAACGATCGACCGAACTCCGGCTGCACCACTATTGGTGGCCGATCGACATCTTCATACTCAAGTGCCAGCCGATAGCGCTCGTCTATCTGGTGAGACCGCTCGATATCGACATCGTGGGCTATTCCGGAACGCAACAGGTCAAGTTCTTCTTTGTTGGCGCGCATGGCTCGTGTCAGTCCCTCCAAGTTCTTTAGTGCCATACGGATTCATCAGGAAGCAGTTCCATGTCCTCAAGGCACGTGTAAACAGCGTCTTCTCTAAATGCGTACTGAGTCTCTATCTCCGGAGTGAGCAGGACACCAAGACCATGTCCGGTGGGTGCGTGCAGTGCACCCTCCTCTATGTGCGGCGGTGACGCCAGCAGGTCGCGGCGCAGCGGGTAGTCCGGCATCGGGTATTCCAGGAGGCGGCCGCCTTGGGCGAAGGCTATGTGATAATTGGCCATCATACCCACCGCGCCTCCCCAGCAGTGCACTACCGCTTCACTGCCATGATGACGACAGCATGAGAAGACATCCGCCACCTGGCACATTCCGCCTATGACCGTTGCATCCGGCTGTACGAAGTCATACACTCCATCCTCAACTCGACGACAAAGCTCCGAACCGGTCGTAACGATTTCCCCGCCGCATATCTTGACGTTCACTCTTCCTCTCAGGAATCCGTAGCTGTCGGTGTCCATAGGACCGAGAGCCTCTTCCAGAAAGACGATCCGCTCGGACGTTGCCGAATGTACCTCTTCCACGTAGCGAATGACGTCGCTCACCGTCTGAGCCGGATTTGCCAGGTTCTGGCACATATCGACACCAACCCGAATTCCACGTTTGCCGGCCTCATCCAGGCACCAGACCGTCTTGGCGACCTCGAAGTTCTGTGCCCGGATCTTGAAAAGCGATATGCCAAGTGATTCCAGCAGATCTAGT
>CAYSLA010000195.1:0-5996 GCA_964431685.1 uncultured bacterium
CTATCCATCCGGGATTACCCATAGAGATTTGGTATCTCATTCTCACGTCTTGCTGTAAAGCAATCCTGCGTCTACAGCTTGGTATGCTTCGGGACAATTGTCCCGAAGCATACCAAGCATACCAAGACCAGGCCACGCCACGTGCCGTCTAGTGATAGAATCATCATTCAAATACCCTGTCACGTGTCGCGGGCCGCCAGAACTGAAACCCGGGGCAATCGACAAAAGCCCACACTGGAGCGGTGTCATCCTGACCAATGTTGTCATTCCGACCAGCGGGAGGTCCTGAATCAAGTTCAGGATCGAGGGATTTCTCCCGCTGGTCGAAATGACATGTCATCGCGTCCTTGCCTATCGAACCGTCCTGTATCACCTGATCGATGATCGCGAGTGAAAGCGTGCGGAACCACGTTGGAAACATGGCGCCGGTGTTGGCGGGTCCCATCAGCTCTGGGTGTCCATATTCAAACGGGACGTCACGAATGAAAACGAACCCGCCGTCACTTACCTGGTTGCCAAGAACCCAGGTCCTCGCGCGAGTGAGAGCAGTGCGAATGTCGTCGCGTCGGTAGTCCACCTGCACCGACAGTCTGGCAAGCGGATCTATGGAATCGATGTCTTCGCAGGCGCTGCTGGTCCACGGGTCGCTGGGGTTGTGGACTCCCCAGCCGAACCCTCCCCGTGGGTTCTGCGTTGATAGCAGTGTATCTATCGCACGCTGGGCGTACGGAAACTCTCTGTTGTCGTAGGCGAACAACGGCCACCAGTGATACGCCGCCTGAACCGCGTGAGACCGCCACAGATGAATACCTACGCCTCCCCCCTCCGTTTCGGAGGGGGTTAGGGGGAGGTCAGGATCGGCAGTATCGACATCTCCCCAGACTCCGGTTGCGGGGTTTAGATGGTGGGACTCAAGCCAGTCAAGAACGAACTCTATTGCTCTTCCGGCTTTGTGGTTGCCGTGAAAATCCCGCGAGTATTGAAGAATCGTTCCCAGGTTCATGATCTCATTGCCAGTCCACCCCACTCTCTCCCCCCAATCACGCTTCTCGAGCCACGACTTCAGGGTGTCCAGGTCGGAGAATTCCCTGGCCAGGGCAAACTGCTTTGCGGCCTTTGCGCCCAGGCAGGCTAGAGCTGTGAGGACGTGACAAGTGAGGTGAGGCCGACCGCAATCAAAGGGATCACCGGCATACCAGCCCTGATTGTAGATGACAGGATCGCCCAGCAGCCCGTCATCCTGCTGGAACGACTGGAGATACTCTGCCCACTGAGCTCGCTCGCCGGCCGGCATACTGTCCAGGTCGCCCAGCAGCGAGAGCGTCATGACCGCATAGCAGGAGGAGTAAAGTGTAGGCTGTGTACAGACCTGTGAGTACCGGTATCGGCCGATGCCCTCCAATGGCATCTGATGCCGTTTCACGAATTCCAGCACCGCCTTCCGGTCAAACATTGGCTGCTCCTTCGCCGCTGTTGCCGATAGACTCAACCCGCAGGTGCGCAATGCTGACCCAGGTGTCGTGCGTCGAGAAACCCACAGCAACGGGGCGGCTGTCCAGGGCCCGCAGGAGAGCAGAGCTGATTCGTGCCTCGCCCACCATCCGGCCATCGATTGTCAGACGGACACCAGGCCCGTCAACTTTGATTTCCCAGTCGTGCCAGGCGTCATCGCAGGTCGCTGCTCTTCCGATCGGGCCTGGCAGACTGAACAATCCGTTAAGGCATTCCTGGTAGAAGATCTCTCCGGAGTCGTGCAGCCAGACTCGGGCGAAGGCATTTTCGTCCGCATAGCACATTACGACCGAAACGCGGTGTGTGGGACCCTCATAGCAGCGAAGACGTGTCTGGATCGCATATCGCTCACAGATATCTGGGATCGTCACGACAAGCGGTGATCTGTCGGAGTCGTTGTCGGCGAGCTTCAATGTGCAGTCTTCTACCATACCGTAGAATGACGGTTCCCAGCGCGACAATGCCGGGTGCGTGACCCGCTCCGCCAGGTCGGCGAACGTGCCGTCAAAGGTGGCAATCCCCAGAGGAGTCTGCGCCCCTTGATACATCAAGAACACTCGCCCATCAGCCTCGCACATCGTTGCATCCGTAACGACCGCCATGTTGGAAAGACCGTTGCGCTCCCATTTCTGTGTGCCGGTCAAGACCAGTCTCTCGTCACCCCACTTGATGCCATCGACCGAACTCCATCGACGCATGGTCGCGGGCCCGTGCTCTCCATTCTCGTCATCAACCGCAAACAGGTAGTACTTGCCGCCGCGGGGCATCACCAAGGGGCGATGCACTTCGGTGTGTTCGAGGACCAGCACCGGATTGTCCGGGTGCTTCGTCCAGGTGAATCCGTCAGGCGAGGTCGCGTACCCAAGCGCCGTCTTTCCGCTTGCCGGGAACATCTGCGCAAACCACATCCGGAAAAATCCGTCCACGTAGAGGATGTTGGGCTCGCAGATGTAATGCGATTCTGCCCACGGTTGAGATCGAACCACGACCGGATTGCCGGGATATTTCGTCCAGATGCCTGTTTGGAAGTCTTCATTGAAGACTACGTTGTTTATAGTAGATACCTCCGATAATCGTTTGCCTCCCAGCATAGTAGGGGAGCACTTCGAAGTGCTCCCTTACAAGAGCAACGCGAGGAATCCCATCCGCAACGCGTCCCCGGCAGTCGGGCTGCCGGGGACGTGTCCTGTTACCAGATTCTACCACAATCCCAGATTGATCCGCTCCACTTCCAACTCCCGGTCGGTCAGGTTTGTAAGTCTCAGGCGGTTGACTCCCGGTAGCAGCGACTCGTCCGCGAGCCGGAATATCCTGCACTGGTCAGGCTGGATCCGCTCATCCTCCTTCCAGTGGGGCAGGCCGATTTCGGGGAATAGGTTGCATCGGCAGACGCCGAGGTCTGAGTTCGCATAGCGCAGACTCTCGTGTGCGCGCCCGTTGAGACTCAGGGCGACGTCGCCGTAGCTGCGCACCAGCAGCAGCGCCCGCCAGGCCGGCAGCGCGGCGGCCGGAACGTAGATCGTCAGATCCAGAGTGCCATTGGCCGGCAACTGTGCGGGAAGTTGGCCCGGCTGGTCGATGTGGGCTATCTTGTGACGCGAATGCTCAACAGCAAGGAGCAGGGGCTTCGCGGCTGCTGTGCGTGGATCGCCCAGCCCGGCCAGCCAGTGATGGGGCCGCGCCGCCAGATACTCGCTCCAGCATGGGAAGTTGAACATATAGATGCCGTCCGAACCGCGATCATAAATGCTCGTGGCGATGCCGCGCAACGACTCCGGGAAATGCGGCTGGCGGCCAAATCCCAGATCGAACCCGCCGACGACGGCGATGCTCGGATTGTCCAGCAAGGCACGAGTCTCGCCGAGCGGCAGCAGCCACTCGGAGGTCAGAAACGGACAGGTTACCATGATGTCCACCAGACCCTCGCGTCCCCAGGCCGCAAGGTCGAATCCAAGCCGTCGGCAGGCCGCCGGGGTGGTAGGTACCCGGACCCCCAGGAGGATCTTCCGCTCGCCGCCGGACAGAATAGCGCGCACCTCACGGGTGAACTCAGTGATGATCTCCCGCTTCTCCCAGACCTCCTCGGGTGTGCCCGAAAGGTGCCGTGGAAACCGCATCCAGTCGAGCTGGAACCCGTCAATTGCGTCGCCGTACATCTCCACCTGCTCAGCAATTATGTCGAGGATATGTCGCCGGACCTCCGCCCGGCCGTAGTCCAGGCAGTACGACATCCAGTCTGGTTTCCCAGCCTCGATCTCGTCCAGTCCGACGACGTACTCCGGGTGCTCCCGGCGGATGCGGGGCATGTTCCAATCTTCTGTCGGGTTGTGGACATCGTTCATACGGAAGGTGATGAAAGTCTCCTTGCCCGCAGCCTTGAGCCCGCGCAGCAGCAGGCCAAACGGGTCGAGGCCGCGCTCGTGGAATGCCGCGGCGTCGGGCGATACAAACCCCACCTTGCTTGGGTAGCCGCACGCTCCGCTTCCCGAGCAGAGCAGATAGGTGGTGACGTCCGGCGAGCAGTCCCGCACTGCATCGGCTACGGTCCGCGGGATGTCGTCGCCAAGATTTCCCAGGAAATTGCCGAGATCGTCGTCGAGCATTAGTCGGTTCTTATGCATTGTATTGTCCCCATTCGCATTGTATTGTCTGCTGCTTGTCTGCTGCCGCCGCACTCCGGTGCGGCATTAGGTGAGAACTTCGAAGTGCTCCCTTACTGCCCTTACTTGCCGCTGTTTCCCACACCTCCCCCTAGCCCCCTCCGAAACGGAGGGGGGAGGGGGAGGTGTTCCACCTGCCTACGCAATGCGCACCTCGATCCCCAACACCGTGATCTCGCGCTCGGGGCTCTCGTACCGAACCACGAGCGCATTCCGCCCGTCCTTGATGAGGCCGCTCGGGATCGGGAATCGGGCGATATGGCTCTCCCGTTTCAGTTCTTTGTAAGGCTTTCCCTGCCAGTCGGTGCGCGGTCCGTCAACTATCCTGTCCGCATAGCCCACCGGCCTGTCGTTTATGTGAAGCCATAGCTCGCCGGGTTGTGCGCAACCGTCGAACACCACGTTTGCAATGGCCGTAGTGCCGGGCGCCTCCGCGGCGCAAATCATGTCGAACTGACGGCTGCAGCCCGTAGCCCACGATATGGTCTGCGGAACCTGAACCGGCGTATCGCACTCGATGTCAGACATACCCGCGGTCAGCAGGTGGCGCCTTGGCATGGGCCGCAGCTTTTCCAGACTGGTCATATCCCCGAGTCCAGCGTGGAACTCCCGAGCGGTCATGCCGTAGTCCGAAGTCTCACCGTAATACCAGTTGAACGTCCCGACCCCGTCGGCACCCAGAGCCAGATATCCCGCTGCAAAACCGCGCTGGTGTTCGCGGCTAATGTGCATATAGATAGGCGGCAATCCGTCCATGCGCGCGGCGGTGGAATCCGCATAGGCATACAATCCGACGTCCGGCCCAACGATCTCGCGGTAGGCGTCGATCGGCTGTTGCCACCCTGTGCTCAGGAAATGCCCGGTCGACAGTCCGTCAATAAGGCCCTTCTCCGCCCAGGTCCTAACGTCAAATCCGAGCTCATACGCCCCAGCCACCGTCGCGGCCACTCGTGGTATCAGATGGATGTGTTTGCCAGTCCGGTCGATCAGTCCGCGGACTGCCTCAATGAATCCGGTCATTGTTTGGCAGTGCCGCTCGGGGTCGTTACGGTCGAAGTAGTTGGCAAATCGCAGGAAATCCAGCTCCAGCACTTCCAGGTCGTAGCTGGTAACGATCTCCCCTATCAAATCGAGGTAGTACTGACGCACCTCCGGGTGCTCATAGTCGAATCCCCTGGCGCCCCAGCCTCGGGCGTAGGCTTCCTTGATATAATACTCCGGGTGCTCCGCGTAGAACTTGCTGAACAGCCACGTCTTTGGCGCCCAGGGAGCATCGTGCATATCGTTCATCCGAATCGTCACGCCAGGCACGATGCCATTGCGCCTGCACCGGGCGAGCATCATCTCCAGGTAGTCGCACTGCTCAGACACGCGCAGCATCTTCAGTAGCAAGTCGTGGATGACCTGCGGGTCGCCTTCTCCGCAGATGACTTTCGACACATCGCCAGGTGTGAAGTCGTCCCAGAATGTCTCCCACACCTTGCTCGGGTAGTTGGCTTTCTGGGATTGCGGGTTCACCAGAAACACGTCCACCCCGCCTTCCGCGGCGTTGTCCACCACTCTGGCTACACCGTCGATCGTGACCGGATCGGGCGCCTGGATAAATGGCCAGGTGTCATCGGCATTGAATATGACTCGATAGTTGGGCTTACTCATGATTGCTCCTTCGTTGTCATTCCCGATATTTGTGTTCTTTCCGAGCGCAGCGCAGAGGCGGTTTGTGCTGGGAGGAGCACGTCGAAGTGTTCCCCTACTGCGGAGTGCTCTCCTGCATTCTTCCTCCACGCTCTCCGACCGCCGGGACGAGGATTTCCAGTTCGCCGA
>CAYSLA010000196.1:0-5969 GCA_964431685.1 uncultured bacterium
CGAATGAGGACATCGTTCTTCCGGCCATGGCACCGACCCAGGTTGACTACGAAGCCGAGCTCGTCATAGTCATAGGACGCACCTGCAAGAATGTGACAGAGACCGAAGCGTTGGACTATGTCCTCGGCTACACTTGCGGCAACGATGTGAGAGCCCGCGACTGCCAGCTCAAACTTGATGTTCAGTGGGCTCGAGGAAAGAGCTTTGACACTTTCTGCTCTCTCGGACCGTAGATCGAGACCGACATCGACCCGGATAACCAGCCCATCTCTTTGAAGCTGAACGGAAACGTGATGCAGTCTTCAAGTACTAACGACTTGATCTTCAGTTGTGCTCAACTCGTGAGTTACTGCTCCCAGTTCGCCGCGATGCGCCCTGGAACGGTCATCATGACCGGGGTTCCGTCGGGCGTCGGTTTCGCGCGCAGGGATCCGGTCTTCTTGAAAGAGGGTGATGCCGTGGAAGTCATTATCGGTGGGATAGGAACGCTCACAAACGGCGTAGTGAAGAGACAAGCGGACTCATATTTGACATCCAGAGGTTCTCGATCCACGACGGGCCGGGAATCAGAACAACAGTATTTCTGAAGGGTTGCCCCCTCAGATGTCAGTGGTGCCACAATCCGGCAGTTCCAGATCAAGGCTGACACGGGAGGCCTTTGACTGGACAAACAACCTGGTGTGTTTGTACAATGGACACAATGCGGCGTAGCCGCAACCAATACTGCTCGCCAGAAAAATCAATCAGGCCCTCGAATATTTGGAGAGCCTGCGGTTTGCGGGCAGGTGTGGTAGCGATTGAAAGGAATTTGATGTGACTGCGCAACAACTGCAACTCGCACTAGACACATTGACTCTGGACGAATCCATCGACCTGATCTCCGAGGTGCAGGAGCATATCGGGATCATCGAGGTGGGGACGCCAATGGTGATCGATGCCGGGATGGAGCCTGTCCGGGAACTAAAGCGACGCTTTCCCGATCTTACCGTGCTGGCGGACGTAAAGATCGTCGATGCCGGCGGCTATGAGGCCGACAAGTGTTTCGCCGCCGGCGCGGATATTGTGACCGTGCTGGGGGTCAGCCACGATATAACCATCCAGGAGGTTGTGCGCAGCGCCTGCCGACACCAGAAGCAGGTGATGGCCGACATGATCTGCGTAAAGGACTTGGGCGAACGCGCCAGAGCTCTGGATGAACTGGGAGTGGATTTCGTCTGCGCGCATACGGCATTCGACGTGCAGGCGGCGGGTGAGAATCCCCTGGACGAACTGCGTATCGTTAACCGCTCCATCCGCAACGCCCAAAGCGCGGTCGCAGGTGGGGTAAAGCTGGCCACCATCGACGCGATCGTGGCCGAAGGCGCGGCTGTGATCGTGGTCGGCGGCGCCATCTGCAATGCGCCGGATCGTGCGCAGATGGCGAGATCGCTGAAGGAGCGGCTGAAATGAAAGACTTCAGGGAATATGGGGACATCGTGCTAAACGAGCTGCGGCAGACGATCTGCCGGATCAACGTGGAGCAAGCCGAGGCGTTCGTGGACTACGTTGCGACCGCCAGCGAAGTCTTCTGCGCCGGGGCGGGTCGCAGTGGTCTTGCGGTGAAGGGGTTTGCGATGCGCCTGATGCACATGGGCATTGCCTCCTACGTGGTGGGGGAGACGTGTACACCCAACATCCGGGCGGACGGTCTATTGGTGGTCGGCAGTGGCAGCGGGGAAACCAAGAGCCTGGTTAACCAGGCGCGATGCGCGAAGGAAGTTGGGGCGAATATCGCCCTGATCACAATCAACCGGCAGTCGAGCATCGCGCAACTCGCGGATGTGGTGATTGAAATCCCTGCGCCGTCGCCCAAGAGCGCCCGGCAGGGCGACGTGGTCAGCATCCAGCCCATGGGATCGCTCTTTGAGCAGAGCGAGGGGCTGTTCATGGATATCTCTATCCGTATGTTGATGGATCGGAAAGCTCTGACATCGGAGGCCATGTTCGGGCGCCACGCGAATATGGAGTGACCGCATCTTGCGCTAGGGGCGGCACGCTCCCGGTGACCGGTGGTTAGCAGGGAGCACGTTGAAGTGCTCCCCTACGCTCGAGGAGGCAGATGTCCCGATGACAACTCCGTCACCTTCGGGACACGCACCAGCACAAGCAAGCTACAGGGGGAAACAAGTATGACCAGACGCCAGAATCTGCTGCGGTCGATTCGTCGGAGCAATCCCGATTTTGTGCCGTACCGGTATGATGGATGCCTGACCTTGATCGAGCCGCCCATTACGGCCCGGCCACGGGAAGGCGGCAGGGACGACTGGGGGGGCCATTGGGTTCCATCAGACACAGATGAGGGCAGTTATCCCGACCACAGCGCCGCCATGACCATTGAGCAGGCCGATTCGTTTGTTGCGCCGGCCACCGACTTCGGGCATGTCACGCGGGATGTGCGGCGCCAAGCCGACGCACTCGCAGGCGCCGACACCCTCACATTCGTCCGCAATGAATCTGCCTTGTTCGAGCGGCCGGGCTTCCTGCTCGGACACGCCGAATACCTGCTGGCTTGCGCAGCCGACCCGGAACGCATCGCGCATATGCTGGATGTGATTGCGGACTACCAGGTGAAGCTAGCTGCAGCCATGATAGACGGCGGTGCGGACGCGGTGCGCTTCACCGACGACTGGGGCATGCAAAGCTCGCTCTTCATCCGCCCCCAGCAATGGCGAGCTCTGATCAAGCCGCGCCTGGCCAGGATGTACGCCGCGGTCAAGCGCCGAGGCGGCATCGTCTTCCAGCATTCCTGCGGCTGCATCGGCGAGACACTTCCGGACTTGATCGAAATCGGTGTGGACGTGCTCGATCCTCTGCAACCGCAGTGCAACGACATTTTCGCATGGAAGCGCGAGTACGGCCGAGACCTGTGCTTCATGGGCGGTCTCGACACCCAGACCTATCTGTCTTTCGGCTCGCCGGCCGAGGTCAAACAGCGTGTCATCGAGGTCTTGCGTGTTATGAGCGCTGGCGGCGGATATATCGCCGCACCGAGCCACACCATCACTCTGCCCGAAGCAAACCGCCAGGCCATGCTGGAAGCTATTGAGGAGTTTAACCGGAAAGGGTAAGAGCGTGAAAACCGAAAAGCCGAAAATATTCGTGGCCGGCAGTTTCGTGGTTGGGGTGACCATCGGAATCCCGCGCATGCCAATTCTTGGCGAGGGGTTGATCGGCGATACCTTCGATCTCGGCCCCGGCGGCAAAGGCACCAACCAGGCGATCGCGGCCGCCCGCCTGGGCGCCGAGGTAGGGCTACTCGCCGGCGTCGGCGACGACCGTCTGGCCGAGGTCGCCTACGAGACCTATGGGCGAGAGGGGATCTGCCTCAAGCACATCCACCGCATCCCCGGAGTGAACACCGGCATCGGTTTCGTCATGCTCCTGCCCGACGGCGAGCAGTCCATCGTGGGCCACTTGGGTGCCAATCTGCACGTGCGCCCGGAGCACGTGGATGCGGCTCGCGAGGCGATCGCGGCGGCCGACATCCTGATGACCCAGTTCGAGCTGCCCCTCCAGACCGTGGCCCGGGCCCTGGAGCTGGGAAGGCAGTGTGGCCGGATGACGCTCTGGAATCCGGCCCCGGCCAAGACCGTGCACCCGGAGATATTCAGCAACGTCGACGTGTTAACTCCCAACGAGCACGAGGTGCGCATTCTGCAGGGATTGCCACCTGACGATCCCACCCCTACCGTGGACCTCGCGTGGCGCCTGCTCGAACTTGCTGGCACGCGGCGCCAGGCAGAACGCTGCCGACGGGACGGTCATGACCGCGAATCAGGGGCAGGGCAAGCTCAGAGCGAGTTCCATCCCATACCTGCCATTGTGGTCACGCTGGGACGTCGGGGCGCGCTGGTTGTCACTGCAGACGGAGCCTTGCATGTGCCGGCGGTAGACGAAGTGCGCTGTGTTGATTCGACCGGCGCCGGCGATGCCTTCAACGCCGGCCTGGCTGTGGCGTTGGGCGAGGGTCTATCCTTGGAATGTGCAGTGCGCCGGGCAGTGTTCAGCGGCGCTTATGCCGTCACTAGCCTGGGAGTAATTGATGGATTGCCCACCCGGAGCGAACTGGAGAAGTTCGTGCAAAGACAAGGGGTGGCAAGTTCATCACCGGAACCCTGATGTTTGTCATATAAGGCTGCTTGCCGGGCAGCGCGTCGGCGGCAAGCCCCTGACAGTCGCCTGGCAGATACCTCCCCGGGCGCATCCCAAAATAAAAGCGGATTACTTTCCGGGTCAGGCACGATTTGTGCTATCAAGTGTCTAATACATCGTCAGCAAATGCTTATGAGGTGAATGATGTCCGAGGAATCCGAGAGTCTTGATCCAATGATCAAGCGCCTTATTGATCGGGTTCCGCAACATTCTTGAGGAGAAGACGTCTGAGACGCCCGGAACGCTTGCTGAGATCGAGGAGGTAACCCAGGAGATCGCCGAGCAGATCAAGCGGGAGATTGAAGAGAGCTTCTGCGGGAGCCACGGCAGCGGCTATGTTGGTCCGAGGATGCCTTGCAGTTGTGGTGGGGTCTGTTCGTTCAAAGGCTACTATAAGAAACGTCGTGTGAGCCTGTCTGGTGAGCATGTAGTAAGACGCGCTTACTACTATGGCAGTGGGTGGAAAAGCGGATTTGCTCCCGTGGACGCGCAGATGGGGATCGACGGCCTGTGCATTAGCATAGGTGTTCGCAAGCGAATTGCACGGCTTGCTGCCTGGATACCTTTCTAGAGACTAGTCAAGGAGTTCGCGGCGATTGACGAATGGGGAACGGAAATGCAGCTCAAGGCAATGCGGCACGCAGAAGTGTTCCTCCATTCCACGGGGCCGTCAGAACCCGAGCTTGAGTGCACAGGGTTGACGACCGTCAGATCACTCTCAGACGCAGTCAGAACTAGCGTTGAAGAGTCCGGTGACAAGCGGGTTGCCGTCATACCCGAGGGCCCATATCTTGTGCCGCACTCGGAGCCGTTATTGCAGACGACTTGATTGATGGAAGACGCTACAAGGAAGCAGGCTGAATAGTATGAGAATAGTTAGATTTGAAGCAAATGGAAGAGAACAGTACGGTCTGATAGATGGCGAGAATGTCAGCGCCATAAAGGGACTGCCGTGGGAAGGGCTTGATAAGACCGGCGAGGAGTATCGCCTTGATGCGGTTAGGCTCCTTGCGCCGGTGGAACCGCCGGATATCTTCGCCATCGGGTTGAACTATCGCGCCCACGCCGATGAGAGCGGCATGAAGTATCCGCCAGCCCCGGTCATCTTTATCAAGGCCTCAAGCTCCGCCGTCGGGCCGAATGAGGACATCGTTCTTCCGGCCATGGCACCGACCCAGGTTGACTACGAAGCGGAACTCGTCATAGTGATCGGACGCACCTGCAAGAATGTGACAGAGGCGGAAGCGCTGGACTATGTCCTCGGCTACACTTGCGGCAACGATGTGAGCGCCCGCGACTGCCAGCTCAAGCTTGATGTTCAGTGGGCTCGGGGAAAGACCTTTGATACTTTCTGCCCTCTCGGACCATGGATCGAGACCGACATCGACCCGGACAACCAGCCCATCTCTTTGAAGCTGAACGGAACCGTGATGCAGTCTTCTAACACCAACGACTTGATCTTCAGTTGTGCTGAGCTGGTGAGTTACTGTTCTCAGATATCTACTATGCGACCGGGCACGGTGATTATGACCGGAACGCCCTCGGGCGTCGGTTTCGCGCGCAAGGAACCAGTCTTTCTGAAACAAGGAGACGCCGTGGAAGTCATCATCGGTGGGATAGGAACGCTCACAAACGGAGTAGTGAAGGAATCTTGAACCTGATCGAAAACAGCAAAGCAACACAAACGACGAATCCCGAAAGTAGTGAAGAGATAAGCGGGCTGATATTTGACATCCAGAGGTTCTCGATCCACGACGGGCCGGGAATCAGAACAACAG
>CAYSLA010000197.1:0-5963 GCA_964431685.1 uncultured bacterium
ATCGCACGACGTCCCGAGGTCACGTCATTCTGAACTGGGTTCAGAACCCACCTTCGTCCGGATGGTTGCCGGATCACGTCCGGCATGACGTGGTAGGTGGCTGCGTGGATAGCGCGGCCGGCTCCGACCATGGTTTCTTTGACATGTGTTTCGGGATTTCGACCTCATCAATCCTGCCAGCATCGCGCGGTCCGAAATCCCGAAACATCAATCAGCTTCTACTTTGGCTTTGCGGATGGCTTGACTGCCGGCTTGGCCACTGGCGTCGCCGTCGTCTTGCCGGTCTTCTTCGCCTGATCTATGATCTTGCGGACTGTTTCAGGCGGCAGCACGACGTACGCCATCTCATTCGAGAACCAGGAAGCATCATCCATATCCATTTTTCCGTAGGTTCGGAGCACGGAGATACCAGCTACTTTGCCGTCAAGTGTGAAAGCGGGCAGGCCGAGACCACACGAACCATAGACTACATAGAACAACCTGGGCTTGGTAGCAACCGCTTTGACCATATCTCCGCAGCCTCCCAGGGTCCTTCCTGCCACCCTGCCAAGCCTGCGGAGCGTGACCAGCTCGTCGAACATCTTTACGTCAGGATTTGGCTGAGACATACTGACGAAGGGCAGGGGTGTGGCAGGTGAAGACTTTGGCCTCAGAACAGCCAGATCGAGGTCTCTGTCGCGGAGCACGACGTCAGCGGGAATCTCGGTTCCGTCTTCCGCACGCAGTTTGGCCTCAACAATCTTGCTTGACGCTTTGGTGCCGCCTTCATACGATATCTGGTTTCTGGTGGAGGTGGGGTCGATTGAGCTTAGAGAAGCAACTGCAAGCCCTGACGGGTCAACGAATACAGCCGATGCGGTCATTTTGGATTCGCGCTTCTCGCCTCCGCCTCCGTAGTCGTAGGACTCTTCAAGCACGATCTCCACGGTAATTACGGCGCGGCCGTACTTCTCGGCGACTGCCCTTGCCCTGACAGCGTCTTCATCGGCCGATGCCAGGACGTGCGATGAAAGCAGCAATGCGGCGACGGAGCAAAAAGCGAACGATCTAGTACTAAGCATGGTGTTCTCCTTGGCGATATGCCCTATTCCTGCCAGTCTGACTTCAGTTCGAGATACAGGGTGTATATCTCTCGCTCCACGCGGACGGTCACGGCCTTCGGCTTCTTCTCACGGATTGCCTCCAACTGGTCCTTGAAACTCTCAAGGTTCTGAACCGCTTGCCCGTCGATCTCAACGATCACATCACCAGCCCGCATACCGCCAAGGGTGGCCCAGCCTCCCTCGGCGACTGACTCCACATATACTCCCTTCGATGCCGGGGCCACACTGCCATCTGCCTTGTCCGAAAAGGCAATGTCGCGAGTAGTAAACTCGAAGTCGTCATCCGTGTGTTTGGGATAGTCCGAAACGGGGACAGGCGACTCAGCCAGCTCCACGCTTGTCTTGACGGTCTTGCCGTCCCGAATGATGCCAAGCTCTATTGTAGTCCCGACATCGTACTGGCGGATAATGCTGTCAAAGACTTCCTCGTCGCCAACCTGTTCAGCCGGCACATCCTCGCCGTCCAGCTTGACTATGATGTCTCCCACCTTGATTCCCGCCTTTTCAGCCGACTCGGACTTGTAGACCTTAGTGACGCGCACGCCGGTCTTGTTGCCAAGACCAAGAGCGTCGGCGAGATCTTTTGTTATCACTTGGATTTCTATAGGCAGCCAGGCCTTTGTGACCTCGGCTCCGGGGTTGGTCTCTTCCTTCTTGCCGATGGTAACCACAGAAGCATACTCCCTTTGCTTGCGGCGGAACTCCACCACCACGGCCTTGTTCTCGGAAAATCCAAGCAGCTCCCTGCTGATATTTCGAAGAGAATCTATGTCCTTCACAGGCCGGTTAGCCACCTTGACAATCACGTCTTCGGCAGTCAGCGGCAGTTTGGCCGAACCGGCGCCCCCACTGGGCAGCACACTCGTCACCAGCACGCCGTCCCGGGAGTCCAACTGCTTTTCCTTCTGCATAACGAAAGTAATGTTGGTGGCACACATTCCCCAACTCTTGATCTCGTGTTCCTTATCGATGGCGCTCTTGCGTTCGGTCGGAGTGACCGTTAACTTCGTCTCGGTGCCATCCCGCAACACTACAGCCTCAATAGGAGTGTCGATGGGGAGGTCTGCAACGTACTGGTTAAAGATCGGAATCTCTTCCTTGAACCTGGCACCGACCTCCTTTCCGTTCAGAGCGATGAGAATGTCTCCGGACTCAAATCCTGCCGCCGCGGCCGGTGAGTCAGCAAGAAAACCGCTGATAAGTAGGCCTTTGTCATATTCCGATGACTTTAACAACGGCTGGACCTGGGCTCCAAACCACGCACGTCGCACCCGCCCGTTCTTGATCAGTTGGTCTGCGACGTCTCTAGCGAGATTGCTGGGTATGGCGCCGGCCAGCCCCATACTTATCTCGTTAATACCTACTATCTTGCCATTGTCGTTCACCAACGGGCCTCCCGAGTTCCCGGGTTCTATGAGGGCATCGTGACCTATCCAGCGAACGATGGATCCCACGTCCTCTCCCTGGAGAACCAACGCCTCATCACCAAATATGCTGGGCATTACCATTTCGACATTGCTGACAATCCCCTGGGTTACGGACTGCGAGATGGCCCAGGGGCATCCCATTGCGAAGATCTTGTCTCCGACCTTGAGAGTCGACGAATCCTCGAACGAGGCCGCGGAGAATACTGCGTCTCCATTGGAGCCTGATACCTTCTTCTCAAGCTTAATTACTGCGATGTCTGAGAGTGCGTCCGCCCCAACCAGCTTCGCATCTACCTCTGTCTTGTCGGAGAGTGTGCACACTATGCGCTCAGCGTCGGCAGCAACGTGGTGGTTGGTGATAGCATAGCCTTCCTGTGATATAATTACCCCACTGCCGAATGATTCCATCTTCGACTCACGGCCCTGGTCGTAGTTGGTGGTCACCACGTGGATGCGCACCAGTGCGGGCCGTACCGCGTCAACAGCGGCAGGCATCGCCCATTCGGACTGCTGGGCAAAACAGACACACGGAGTAATCGCTGCTGCCAGAAAGAACGTTGCAGCAAGAATGCAGGGAATGGTCCGGGCAATGCAGAGTCTTGAAACCATAGGGAGCCTCCATCGATTCTGTGGGCTTGCTATCCAATCAGTTAGACTGCGATGCTGGCGATTCCTGCATCACAGAGTAACACTGGAAGAATTATGCAGATTGAACGGTGAATTATGAGCTTATTGCACTCTCGAAAGCGCCCCAGACCGCTGATCGTCGGATTATCGTTCGTATTGTGCTTCTTGGCGGCCGGATCCTTTTCGGCTACGTTCACGAAGCAACTGGCGCCGGGTGTGAACCTGACACAGGATGTTTCCGCAGATCCTGGCTCCGGCATAATCAATGTTGTGTCGGTAGACCTGGGAAACCCTGAGGTCTCGTTGGGTGTTGCGCTCGGACGCGACAGAGTATATGTGGATGACACTCTGAAGGGCAAAGAGGCTGTCAGTTCAATCACGGGCCGCACCGGCGCGTTGGTTGGCGTGAACGCAGACTACTTCCCTATGGAATGGGGCGGCGACCCTCTGGGCGTGTGCGTCATTAGCGGAGAGTTAGTTAGCGAACCCAGAGGCAATCGAGCGTCGATGGCATTTACTACGGATAGAAAGGTCTTCTTTGACATACCGTCAGGAGAGTCGACTTTGACAATGCCGGACGGCCGAACAGAGCCGATCAGCGGCATCAACCGCGGTCGTGACACCGGCAAGATCGTGCTGCTTACGGAGGCTTTTGGCGATACCACCCAGATCAAGTTTGCGGGCACTGACGTCTTCCTGTCGTCGTCAGAGCTTCCGGTACGAATAGGCAGAGAGGTCTCGTTGAAAGTGACCGACATACGCCTGAATGCGGTCAACTCGGCCATACCAAGGGGTGGGGCGATCCTTTCCGGTGGGGGAGTATCCGCTCGGTTTCTGCAGGACAGTCTGCGGATTGGAGACACCGTCAAGGTGCGGTTCGACGTACGCAGCCCAAGCGGCAAGGACTGGTCGAATGTGCAATGCGCGGTCGGCGGAGGTCCGTGGCTTCTAAACAGAGGCGTCGAATACGTAGACTGGCAAGCCGAAGGGTTCCAGTCGAGTTTTGCCGCCCTCCGCCATCCCAGAACGGGTCTGGGAGTGACGCGAGACAATAGACTGCTGATTGTAACAGTGGACGGTCGCCAGCCGATGAGCGGCGGGGCGACGCTCTGTGAGATGGCTGCAGTGATGCAGAAGTACGGTGCGGTCGACGCCATCAACCTGGACGGAGGCGGCTCGACCACTCTCTCAGTGCTGGGCATGGTTGTCAACAGCCCATCAGGTTTCGTTGAGCGACAGGTCGCCAACGCTCTGCTGGTGTACGGTCGTCGCGATGCGGCCGAAGAGACTGCGGGGCTGGAAGTGACCGGCGTGGGCGACATTGCGACATCAGGCGTGAACTACACTCTTGCGCTTGCCGCCGCGGGGTGCGTCGATCAACCTCTTGCGGCAATCGATCCGTCAAAGGTAGTCTGGGGAACCACTGGCGGGATAGGATTCGTGGACCAGAGCGGCAGATACACACCGATGCGCGCCCGTTCGGGTTCGGTGTGCGGCGTGTACGGCATGGAGTGGGCCACCAGGAAGCTCACAGTCTCCGGCGGGCCGGCGGTAACCGTGCAGGCTTCTCTTACGGAGATCACAGGCAACGCATGTGCGGTGGAATTGTCCGCCACAGCGTATGACCTGTATGGCAATGCATCGCCAGAGAGGCCCTTCACCATCAGAGTAGCAGGGGGCAATGCTGACGTTACTTCCGGCGCGACCGCGAAAGACGGAACGATGAAAGCGCTGATAACCTGGGATCCGAAAGCGAAAACGCAGAATGTGACTGTGCTGGTTGACAAGGCCTCAACTACAGTCAAACGCGAAGCAGCGACCAAACCCAAAGTGGTTGTGCCGGCCGCTCCGTCCACAAACGCAAGGCCATAAGAACGCAAACGCCGGCACGCATTCCAGAGTGATTACGTGCCGGCAAGACGACGCTAGGGCGTTCTCTGCCCGAATCCCGGCATGGCCGGAGGCGGCATGCCCGGCGGTCCCGGTGCACCAGGCAGACCCGGAGCACCCGGGAGACCTGGCGCGCCCGGAGCTCCAGGCGCTTCTCCGAATGAAGACTGATCAGGTATCACGACGGGGGGTGGAGAGACAAATGGATAGCCCTCGACCCGCTGGGAGTATGCCTTGCTGACTTTCTTGACCTGTACCACAACGGGTTTCTTGTAGACTGCGAACAACCTTATCCATATCTCACGCGGTTGTTCGCCTTCTGCCATTGCTGCTGGTAGTTCGCATGGAAAGACCCGGCCCTGCCTGTCAGCATAGCGAAAGACATAGAACAACTGCTTCCGGTCATTGAGCACCGTTCGCACTGGTGATTCGAGAGTAAGGTCGCTGAACTTGAACTTGCGCACAGCAGGCTTTGCTGCTTCAGCGGCGGCCTGAGCTGCCGCGTCTCCGCCCGGAGTTGCTGCCGCACCAGTAGCTCCAGGGGCGGCGGCGCCCATCGGCCCCGCGGCACCGGGAGGCCCCATCATTCCAGGGGGCATTCCCCCGGGCATACCCGGAGGTCCACCGGCCGTCGCTCCTGGCATACCAGGCGGTCCACCAGCGGTTGCTCCAGGCGCCCCAGGCATGCCTGGCGGGCCCATTGCGCCAGGGGCTCCGGGTGCGGTCCCAGCGGCTTCGTCACCGCCTTTTCCGCAGCCGGAAACCAACAGGGCACACACAACGAACACGATGGCGATCACTGCAGTAAATGGAAGAAAACGACTCAACATCCTGTCTCCAGACGGAAGATTGCGATATCCGAATGATTGCATCATTATTATACTTACCTTCGGCACATACTGCAATTATCCTCACG
>CAYSLA010000198.1:0-5961 GCA_964431685.1 uncultured bacterium
ATCCGCCCTCACCTCAGGACACCCCTGGAATCCGTACCAGACTATTCTTCGGCTGCAGCCCTCGAGAATTCTGTGGAGCCTGCGATCATCACAGCAGGCAATCACACATCCGTCCTCGTCTACGTTCGAAACAAATTCGCGGAAGCTGTCTTCCATAGCCTCGGCCGTTCCATAGTGCTCCAGATGCTCCGGCTCCGCGTTCGTTATCACCGCTATTGACGGGTTCAGGTGCAGGAACGAACCATAGGCTTCGCAGGCTTCGGCAAGAAAGAGCGATCCATCGCCGACTGCCGCGTTTGCTCCGATGGTCTGAACGTCCCCTCCCACGAGCGTGGTCGGCTGCATGCCGGCCCGCCGCAGAATCGCGTCGATCATGGCGGTGGTTGTGGTCTTGCCGTGGGTTCCTGCTACTGCAATCCGGGTCTGGTGGGTGCGCATCAGGCGTCCGAGCATTTCCGCACGTTCAATGATCTCAATACCGCGTTCCCTCGCTCTTGCGAGTTCAGGGTTGTCTTGCGGGACGGCAGCGGAGTAGACAACCACATCAGCTCCCTCAACGTTCTCCGGCGCGTGCCCGGCGCGGACATCCATCCCGAGCATTCGGAGTCCTTCCAGCACAGGACTATCGCCTCTGTCCGATCCGGTCACTGTGTGGCCCTGGGCGTGCAGCACTCGCGCGAGGCCGCTCATCCCAACCCCCCCGACTCCTATGAGATGATATCGTTTGTTCGACATCGTCGATTCTTCCTTTCGACTACTTTCCGAAGCACATCAACAACCGATCGGCTGGCTTCCAGCGACCCCAGATGCGCGCACAGCCCGGACATTCTCTGCCGTTCATCCGGCTGAGTTCTGAGTTCGGTCACCAAGTTGGCAAGGGCCCGGGCGCGGCTTGCCGCCGGCGAACCCGAAGGGCCTGCATCTTCCTCGAACTGTAGTCCGGCTCCTATGCGCGCCACCCGCTGGGCGTTTGCACGCTGGTGATCAGCGTAGGCGAACGGGTAGGGGACCAGGATCATCGGCGTCCGCGCCGCAGCAAGCTCGGCAATAGTGGATGCGCCCGCGCGGCACACCGCCAAGTCGGCTGCCGCGGCTGCCGTGGGCATGTCCAGATAGCCCTCCACCAGATACGAACCGCTCGCAGTGTCCGGTGAGTTCTCTCGCGCCTCTTCCAGGTTTCGTTCCCCGACCTGGTGCAACACCTGGGTCTTGCCGTCGTCAATCTCGGGCCACGCATCAAACATCAGCGTGTTGAGTCTTGCGGCGCCCTGACTGCCGCCCACCACAAGAATCGTAAATCGATCCTGCGCAAGCCCCAGCGCTCTGCGCGCATCCGCCTTTGATGGCAGACTGCGGAACTCCTCCCGCACCGGCATTCCGGTGTGCACACATCGGGAGCCGCCGAAGCAGCTCTCGGTTCCCTCAAAGCTCACGCAGACCGCGTTTGCCAAGCGGCCCATAAACAAATTGGTCCTGCCGGGTACGGCGTTCTGCTCGTGCACCACAAACTTGCCGCGCCGCGTCCACTGGGCCAGCAGAACTGCTGCGCTCGTATATCCGCCGGTGCCGAGCACAACATCCGGATGAAACCGATCCAGCAGCTTACGCGCCCTGAACACGCTGGCAAGAAGCAGTGCCAGCGACTTGGCGTCAGCCAGAGTCAGCCTGCGCGACAACGGCGCACTCGGCACGGACACAAACCTGAACCCGGCGTCGGGAACCAGTCTTACCTCCGGACCGTGAGAACTACCGACGAACAGGATGTCCGTATCCGGATGCTCTTGGCGCAGGGCTTGTCCGACGCTTATCGCGGGGTATATGTGCCCCCCTGTCCCGCCGGCCGTGATGAGTACTTTCAAGGGTGTAACTCTCTTCCATTTCCACGTTCACGTGTCGGCTGACACTCAGCAGGATGCCAATGCCTATCAGAGTCGTCACAAGTGACGATCCACCATAGCTGATCAGAGGAAGCGGCAGCCCAGTGGAGGGTATCAGATTGGTGGTCACCGCAATGTTGACCAGGGCTTGCGCCGTGATGCAGGACGTTATGCCCGCCGCCAGCAGTGACGTGAACCTGCTCTTGCATCTCGCGGCAAGGTCAAAGCCTCGCAGCGAGAAGTAGAAGAACGCGCCCATTAGAAGGGCTACTCCGGCGAGACCGCTCTCCTCCGCAAGAGTTGTAACAATGTAGTCGTTGTGAGAAGCGGGGATGTAGGTCTTCACACGGCCTTCGCATAGACCAATGCCCGTGAGACCGCCTGTGCCGTAGCCAATCAGGGTCTGAGTAACTTGATAGCCTTGCTTCAGTCTTGTCTCGTACGGGTGTAGCCAGCCTACAATCCTGTCCCGGCTGTGCGGAAGCGCAAGCATCACAGTCGCAGCCAGCACTATTCCAACGAGCGCAGCAGGTATCATGGCACGGTTCTTCGCCCCTGCGCAGTAGTAAATCACGTAAACGGTGATTACCAGTATGCCGGCCGTGCCGAGATCTTTCTGAGCTACTACCAGCGCGACGATGGCCCCCGCGATCCAGAGCGGCTTCTTCCAGAACTTGGGCGCCCTTCTTGCGAAGATCTTCTCTGCAGACAACGTTGCGGCGAGAAAGATGATCAAGGCAATCTTGGCCGCTTCTGATGGCTGGAAACACATTCCGAAGTACTTGAGGTAGCTCTTGGCACCATTGACCGTAGATCCAATGACCAACACGATCACCAGCATCGCAGCCGCAACCCACATTATGTTCGCAGCGTGCCGCTTGAGCCAGACCATCGGCAGTTGCGCCGCTAACAACATCGCCAGAACGCCGCCTGCCGCGTACAGAAGCTGTTTGCTGGCGTAGAATGACGGATTGCCGAGATGATCGCCGGCTCTTGCAAAACTGGAGTCAAACACCAGCAGGACGCCGACTATCACCAGAGCCAGCACAACTCCCAGAAGCTTCATGTCGCAGGGAACCAGTTTGTCTCTTTGCAGGGTCTTATTCATCTCGCCCACTCCTATTTGCCAGAGCCCTGACTGCGTCTTTGAAGACTTTTCCACGCTCTTCAAACGAGCTGAACATGTCAAAACTGGCGCAGCCCGGAGTCAACACCACAACGTCACCCGGCTCCGCCGCATCCCTTGCTTCGTTGACAGCGTCAGCCATCGAATTCGCCATCGTTATCCTGTCGAAGCCGCACTGCCGTGCGCTGTCTCGTATGAGAGCCGCATCTGCCCCGATAAGCACCAGCCGCTTCACTCTCTGGGCAATGGCCTGGCCTACCGCCGTGAAGTCTGAGCCTTTGTCTTTGCCGCCCATTATCACTATCTGCGGCTCCGATATGGCTTCGATAGAGCGTACGGCCGCGTCCACGTTCGTGCACATCGAATTGTTCACGTACTCCACACCATCAATCACCGCCACCGGCTCCAGACGATGTTCGACGGGTCTGAACTCTCGTATGGCTCGCGCAATGCTGTCCGGCCTGGCGCCGAAAGCCATTGACATACAGCAGGCCGCGAGGACATTTTCCAGGTTGTGAGTGCCTCGCAGCGGGACGTCTTTTGTGCGGCAAATGGCCGTTTCGACGCCGTCAATCCGGACTGCTATCCAGTCGCCGCGCACGAACGCGCCCTCATCCGGTTCAGACTTGCGTGCAAACTGCAGTACGTGTCCGGAAAGACGTGGAGCTAGAGTAGCAGTGAACTCGTTCTCCAAATTGACTACGGCATAGTCGTCCGAAGTCTGGTTGGCGAATATCCTTGCCTTGAGATCGGCATATTCCTGCCAGGAGGCGTGACGATCCAGGTGGTCGGACGTTACATTCAGCAGTGCGGCAATTCTCGGGCGGAACGCCTTTACCCACTCCAACTGAAATGTGCTGATCTCCGCGACAATAACGCTGTCTTCCGAAGCGGCTGCGGCCGCCTTCACGAGCGGCATTCTAAACTCACCGCCCGCGACGTTGCCGGCTATATATGTATCACGCGCATCGGCCATCAGCATCTTGCCTGTGAGGACTGTGGTTGTTGTCTTACCGTTAGTGCCGGTGATGGCGATGATCGGGGCCTTGGAGATTCGCCACGCGAGCTCAATCTCTGACATGACTTCAATACCGCCTGCCACGGCGGAAGCCAACACCGGCGAGGACCGGGGAACGCCGGGGCTCGGAACAAGAATGTCGAATCCTGCGAGATCGGGCTCGCCGACTCCAGGACACGCCTGGGCGCCGGCAGCCTTCACGGCGTCCACCGCATCTCCGAGTTCCGAGGCCGGTTTGCTGTCATATACCACGACGGTAGCCCCCAGGCCGACCAGGGCCTCAGCCGCCGCTATTCCCGTTCTTGCCATGCCTATGACGGCAACACGTTTTCCCGAGACCTCTCCCCAACCCTCCCCTACCAGGGGAGGGAGCGATTATCCCCCCTCCGTTTCGGAGGGGGTTAGGGGGAGGTGTTCCGCAAAGGCTTCGATTGGGCTGCTACCACAATCCACTATAAACCCCCAGCACTGCAATCGCACCCGCGATCGCACCCATTATCCAGAACCGCGTCACCACTGTCGGCTCAGCCCAGCCGCTTAGTTCAAAGTGGTGGTGAATCGGACTCTTCTTGAACACCCTGCGCCCGCTGCCTGTTGTGATCCTTGTGAACTTGAAGACTGCCCACTGGATCATCGTTGAGAAACCGTCCAACACAAACACGAGTCCGGCGACTATGACGAAGATCTCCTGGTTCTCCACGACAGCACAGCCCGCTATCGCCGCCCCTATCGCCAGGGACCCTGTATCTCCCATGAACACCCGCGCCGGATTGGCGTTGTACCAAAGAAACGCGAGGGTTGAAGCTGCGAGCGCCATCATCAGAAAATGCGGGCTGCCATAGGGCAGGGCAAGGCAGTATACGGCAGCGAGCAGGGCTGTCAGACCCGAAACAAGCCCGTCCAGCCCGTCCGTGATGTTTACGAAGTTTGCCATCCCTCCAACGAAGACTACGGCCAGAACCGAATACAGCATCCCTGCCGCAAACGTCCATCCGGCCACAGACAAGGTTGCGTGCGGTTTGTAGGCGTGCACCGTCCAGACAAAAGCTATCGCCAGGACAATCTGTATGGCGGCCTTGGGCTTACTGGAAATGCCCCTGACGCCTTTGACGGGGTGGACTGTAAGATAGTCGTCGACAAAACCCAGCGCCGCATATGAGGCCACCAGCCAGATCACAGCTCGGCTTTGGGCGTCGATGCCGACAGCGAACGCTTTGTAGACGATGGCAGCGGTCAAACCCAGCAGGATGATCAGGCCGCCCATAGTCGGTGTTCCGGCCTTGGGCTTGTGCGAGGTCGGCCCGTCTTCGCTTATCGTCTGGCCCAGTTTCCGGCGGCGCAAAGCGGCGATGATGGGAGAGCCCCCCACCAGCGACACAACAAACGCCAGCGCCATTGCCACACCGTCAGACTGCAAGCAAACCCTCCACAACTCTCTCCATCTTCATCGCTCTGGAGCCTTTGACCAGCACAACGTCTCGTTCCCTCAACCTCGCCGGGAGTTCTTTTGCAGCACGGACGCTGTCATCAAACTCAGTTACGGCCGATATTGGCATACCCGCGTCGATCGCGCCTCGGGCTATCAGTCGAGCCAGTTCGCCGACTGTGACCAGCATGTCAAGGCCCAGTTCGGCGGCCGTCCTGCCGATCTCCATGTGCGCTGCAAGGGCGTGCTCGCCGAGTTCGAGCATGTCTCCGAGCACGGCGATCTTGCGCCCGCCCTCCATAATCGCCAGCGTTCGCAGAGCGCTCTGCACCGACGCTGGTCCGGCGTTGTAGGTGTCGTCGATCACCACAAACCCTGCACGCGACGGCACTACGTTGGAACGCTTGTCGGGTGGACGGAAGTTCGCCAGAACCTCACGCGTGTGATCGTGCGGTATCTCAAGGAACTCGCCGACCGCGATGGCCGCCAGCGCATCCTTGATATTGTGCTCGCC
>CAYSLA010000199.1:0-5841 GCA_964431685.1 uncultured bacterium
GTGGCTCCGCCGTCGTGGCTCTCGGCCACGCAGCCAACGCCATTTTCGTCCTCCGCGTCGTTGGCTGGCCAGCCCCGATAGTACATCAGCATTCGGTCGCCGACATCAATCACCGACATCGGCCCGTTAGCCGGCCCCTCCCAGGGCTTGTCAATCTTGACGGCCACGCCGCCAGAGACCGGCTCGTGCAGCTTCAATTGCGCATTGTCCAGCCGGTCAATCAGAAGATGATCTACGAAAAGCTCGCGGCGCGAGCCAATAGCCACGGTGTCCATAATTGCGTTTGCCCCCAGCTTTCCCAATCGAGCGTGTTATCACTTCACGCTCGGTTGTCCACTATGGTCGTATTGCGACGCCCCGGCCCTTCAGATACGCCTTCAGCTCCGGTATCGTAATTATGCCGAAGTGGAAGACCGAAGCTGCCAACAGAATAGTCGCTCCTGCTTCAACGGCCTCGTAGAAGTGTTCCAGCGTGCCCGCTCCTCCTGATGCCACGACGGGACACGAAACAACCGCGACGATCTTCCGGATGATCGGCAGATCATAGCCTGTCTTCGCGCCGTCGCCCGCCTTGCTGGTGGGAAGTATGCAGCCGACCCTGTATCCGTCCACCTGCTTTGCCCATTCGACGGCGTCTTTGCCGGTGGCTGTCCGTCCGCCGTCTATGTACACTTCATAGCCTGAAGGCATCGCAGAGTTCACGTCGACGTCAATCGCCACAGTAACCTTCTCCGCGCCAAACTCGCGCACCATTTCCGCAATTACTTCCGGCTTCCGGAAAGCGGCGCTGCTGGTTGAGACCTTGTCCGCGCCGGCGTCCAGAACTGTTTTCGCTGAGCTTACGTCACTGATCCCGCCGCCCACAGTGAACGGCACTGTCGCCGCTTCAGCGACCTTCCGCACGACTTCGAGCATGGTCCCTCTGCCTTCAACCGTGGCGGTTATGTCCAGAAGTGCAATCTCATCAGCGCCCGCGGCGCAGTATGCTTTGGCGCATTCGACCGGGTCGCCTGCGTCGTGGATGTCCACAAAGTGCACCCCTTTGACCACCCGTCCGTTCTGCATGTCCAGACACGGCATTATACTTATCTGTTTCATCAGTCACCTCTAACCTTTCCGCTGATTGATCTCAGAGAGAAAGTTCAACAAACCTGTCTGCATTACCTGCCCATTAGTTGCGCCTAAACTCACGTCACTGCGACCAGTCCCCGATAGGGTGCGACTTGCCCCGGAATCTAATTCAGAGGCGCCATCGTGTCATTTCGACCAACGGGAGAAATCCCAGGAGATTCCTCCCTGCGGTCGGAATGACATCCCCGCGGGTCGGGCAGAGAAACACGACACGGAATTTCTTTTGACTTGCAGGCCTCTGGTTTGCTATACTGAGTACCCGTTATGGGGTTACTGAAAACTTCCGCCGATTTTCCACAGATATACGTGTTCGACCTCGATGGAGTAGTCTATCGCGGGTCGGAATTGATGCCCCACTCCGTAGACATAATCGCCAGCTTACGACGTTCTTCGGCCCTTGTTCGTTTCTTTACCAACAACTCGATGCTCTCGCGGCAGGCGTATGTCGAGAGGCTTGCCGCAATGGGTATCCAGGCTTCCGTCGATGATATCATGACCTCCTCCTACGCTACCGCACTGTATTTGACCGAACACAACGCCGCGGGCAAGACGGTTTACAAGATCGGGGAACAAGGAATCAGTGACGAACTCAGCGCAGTTGGCGTGCGGGTCATCAGTGGCGATGATGAGCCTGGGTGCAAGGTTGACTATGTGGTAGTGGGTGTTGACCGGAACTTCAACTACCGCAAGTTGGCTCGGGCAATGAGCGCGATTCTCAGCGGTGCCGAGTTCATTGCCACCAACGCGGATGCCACGTTTCCTATGGAAGGTGACGGTCTCCTGCCGGGTGGGGGATGCATGGTCGCGGCCGTAGCGACTGCCGTGGGCCGGGAGCCAATCCTGATCGGCAAACCCCAGACGTACGCGCTGAAGAAGATCATCGAACTCGCTGGTGGCTCGCCCGAGACGACCGCAATGGTTGGGGACCGGTTGGATACTGATGTGCAGGTTGCCAATCGCGCCGGAGCGCACAGTGTGCTGGTGCTTACCGGCGTCACAAGCGCGGAGGATGCGGCGGCGGCTTCGGGAGACCTGCGTCCGGACAGAATCATCAATGACCTCGGAGAGTTGCTCACTTGAAATGCGCGCTTACTATCGCGGCGTCGGACTGCAGTTCGGGAGCAGGCATACAGGCGGACCTGGCGGTCTTTCGCACGCTCGGTGTGTGGGGCGTGTGCGCAGTGACCAACGTGACTGTTCAAAACTCGCGGGGCGTGTCGAGAGTGAACAAGGTGCCACCGCGGATAATCGCTGCGCAGATCGACGCAGTGGTGCGCGATTACGGTGTCGCCGCCTGCAAAATCGGAATGCTCTACTCTCCGCAGGCGGTCGATGTTTGCGCTGAACGCATCAAGAGGCGCGAGATACGCAACGTCGTGCTCGACCCCGTTATGAACGCGAAGAATGGCGAGACGCTGCTGACTCCGCCGGCGATCAAGCGGATGATACGCAATTTCATCGGCGTTGTTTCGCTCGTAACGCCGAACGCCCAGGAGGCTCAGACGCTGACCGGCATCGAGGTCGTCGACCGGGTTACCGCGGGTGAAGCGGCGAGAGCGCTGGTGGGGATGGGAGCGGCAGCGGCGTTGGTCAAGGGCGGTCACGTTGACGGCGAGCCGGTTGATGTGCTGTTCGATGGCTCTGAGATGACTGAATTTCGCGGGCAGCGTGTGGAGAAGACGATGCACGGTACGGGGTGTGTGCTCAGCGCTGCGATCGCGGGGAGACTGGCCCTGGGAGACGATCTCAGGCAGGCTGTAGGCTTTGGCAAAGACTTTGTTTCGGGTGCGATATCGTGTTCGGTTCGGTTGGGCAAGGGTAAGATGGACTATTTTGTTGACTGGCACAAGGAGGGATAAGGGTGGACACAAAGTATATCTTCGTAACGGGCGGTGTGGTTTCTTCGGTTGGCAAGGGCATCACCACGGCGTGTCTGGGGCGGCTGCTGAAGAACAGGGGCTTCAAGGTGACCGTCCAGAAGCTCGATCCGTACATCAATGTCGATGCCGGGACAATGAACCCATATCAACATGGGGAGGTATTTGTAACTGACGATGGTGCTGAGACCGACCTCGATCTCGGGCACTACGAGAGATTTGTCGATGAGAACCTGTCAAAACTGGCCAATGTAACCACTGGTCGCATCTACGATACCGTCATCCGCAAGGAGCGCCACGGCGACTACCTGGGCGGAACCGTGCAGGTGATCCCGCACATCACCGACGAGATCAAGAACCGCATCAAGACGAACGCGGAGCAGACTGGCGCGGACATCGCTATAGTCGAGATAGGCGGCACGGTTGGTGACATCGAAGGCCTGCCGTTCCTTGAAGCGATACGGCAGTTCCGCAAGTACGCTGGGGTGCAGAACGTGATGTACGTTCACGTAACCCTGATCCCCTCTGTTGGCCCGTGGAACGAGCAGAAGACCAAGCCCACGCAACACTCCGTAATCAAACTCCGTGAGATCGGCATACAGCCCGATGTGCTAATCTGCCGCACCAAGAAAACTATCAGCAAAGATATGCGCGAGAAGATATCTCTGTTCTGCGATGTCGACATCAAGGCTGTCATTGAGGCACGCGACGCGGACACAATCTACGAGATACCCCTCAAGTTCGAGGATGACGGGCTCTCTGACCTTGTCCTGAACAAGTTTGGTCTCTCCAACGGTAAGCCCGACCTGTCCGAATGGAAGCGCATAGTCAACATAATCAAAAAGCCCAAGCACCGCACGACAGTGGCGATTGTGGGCAAGTACACAGGCAACGGTGACGCCTACATCAGCCTTGGCGAGGCAGTTCGACACGGCGGAATACACAATGACGCGGGAGCTATTGTGAAATGGGTTGACTCTGAGGACATCACCGAGGAGAACGTCGAGAGCACCCTTGACGGCGCCGATGCTATTATCGTGGCTGGTGGGTTCGGCGCAAGAGGCGTCGAGGGCAAGGTGGCTGCGATCAAGATGGCCAGGACAAAGAACATCCCGTTTCTCGGCATCTGTTTCGGCCTGCACTGGGCGGTCGTGGAGCTGGCCAGGAACGTCGCGAAGCTGGAGAACGCCAACACCGAAGAAGTTGACCCAGAGACCCCGCACCCTGTCATCCACCTTCTGCCCGGTCAGGAGGGAGTTGTAGACAAAGGCGCCACAATGCGGCTGGGCCTCTATCCGTGCCGGATTCAGGATGGAACGCTGGCGAGCAGGCTCTACGGAAGCGACCTGGTCTATGAACGGCATCGACATCGGTTCGAGGTTAACAACTCATACAGACCACAGCTTGAGCGCGGCGGAATGATTTGTTCGGGGGTCTCTCCGGACTACCGGTTGGTGGAGATTGTGGAACTCAAGAACCATCCTTTCTTTATCGCCACCCAGTTCCATCCCGAGTTCAAGTCAAGGCCGGACCGAGCGCATCCTGTGTTTGCGGGACTGGTTGCGGCGGCTCTTGAGTATCAGGCGAAGAGGCAGTCGCCGGGTGCCCATAGGACTGCGGCAGCCAAGTAGTCCGACAAGATGGCTACTACACTGGCGACTGTCTCTTCCATTTTTCTGCTGCTTCTGGCAGCTTACGTGGCAAGAAGAGCCGGAGCGTTCAAAGAGGGTGATGTCAGGGTGGTCAATTCCCTGATCATCAACCTTACGATGCCGGCCTTCATATTTGTGAACACTCACGCCAAGCCGTTCACCACAGCTATGGCGGTTGCGCCTATGCTTGGTTTCGCCGCCGAGATGCTGCTTATGTTAGCGGCGTACTACATAGCGCGACTGCTGAAGCTTGATCGCCGTACCACCGGTGCGTTAATGCTTGTGTGCGCGTTTGGCAACACCGGCTTTCTCGGCTATCCGGTTACCGCCGCGGCTTTCAAGGGTGACGATAGCGCGATTCTCACGGCGGTGATGTTTGACAGCTTCGGGATGGCTCTGCCTCTCTACACAATCGGCGCAGCGGTCGCCATCAGTTTCGCAGGTGCGAGGTTCGAATGGAGGAATCTGCTGCAGTTCATCAAGAGTCCTCTGCTTCCGAGCACAATTGTAGCGCTTGCTCTGCGCAAGGCCTATGTCCCGCCCGTTCTGATGACTACGCTGGAGTATATGGGCGCGGCCACAGTTCCCCTTTCGATGATCTCAATAGGGCTTAGTCTCAGGGCAAGTCAGGTGAAGAAGCAACCTCTCGCATTGTTGGTTGCCACGGTCATGAAACTGGCAGTGTTGCCGCTCGCGATGTTCTTTGTGCTTCCCGTGTTCGGAATCGGCGGTGTAGAACGGCAGGTAACGATCATGGAGTGCGCTATGCCTGCCGCGGTCTTCACAGGCGTCATTGCGGGACGGTTCGATTGTGCTGAGGACTTCGCGGCCGCGGCCGTCTTCGCCACGACTCTGCTGAGTGTCTTAACTCTTCCCATTGTCTTGACGCTTGTTCGATAGCAGCGTTCATCTCACATGGGTGTTTCGGGAAGCTTGTTCCCGAAACGAACGTGCGTATGTTCGAAGAGGAAGACGCGCGATGTTTGTCTAATATGATGTCGTGAAGTGGAAGAATCTCGACACAGGGGCCGGTTACTACGACATCACGGGAACGTTTGTGGAGTGGTTGCCCATGCTCAACAACGCAGGCGTGCGGGATATCGTGTGCGGGGAAGGTCTTAGCAGTGATGGCGCGTCACGCCAATGGCAAGTCTCGATACGCCGTATGGAAAGAGCAGGTG
>CAYSLA010000200.1:0-5801 GCA_964431685.1 uncultured bacterium
CTGGATTCCCGATCACGTCGGGAATGACGTGTTGTGCTGCCGCCTAGTAAGCGTAAACCTGCTTGTACGGCCTCTTGCTGAGCGGCACCAGCTTGGCGAACTGGTCTGGAGTGACGGCCGATACGTCCGCATCAAACAGTTTGCCGTATTCTGACACGTACCTCGATATCAGCTCGCTGTCCATATCGTCTAGCTCGGACTTTCCCAACGCGACGCCCAGCCTGTGCTCCGCTATCGGCCCTCGAAGGAATATGACCCCGCCGTGCATGCCGGTGCCCACGTGGTTGCAGACGTGCTCGGCTCCGGGCTGCAGGTTCAGCCCAAGTATCATAACGACCCCGCCAGCCATATACTCCCCCAGGAAGTCCTGTGCGGTTCCGCCTATGACCATCACCGGACGCTTTTCCTGGTACTCTTTCATGTGTATGCCGACCCTGTACCCGGCGCTTCCCTTGATGAAGATTTCGCCGCCCCTTGCGGAGAAGCCGGTGATGTCCCCGGCGCGGCCGTGAGCCACTATTCTTCCGGCGTTCATTGTATTGCCCGATCCGTCCATTACATTGCCGTACACGTTGATAGTAGGGCCGTCCAAAAACGCTCCGAGGTCATTGCCTGGCGTGCCGTGGATGTCGATACGCAGCTTGTTGAGATCGTCGCCATCAACCGTGCCGAAGAGGTTCGTGCCTATGTAGCGCTGCCCGGCCACGTTTCGCACAACCACGTGCCCTGCGCCGCCGCTCACGGCCTCGCGTATTTGCGCGTTCAGCTCCTGGTAGTAGACTCCGGAGGCGTCGATTTCTGTTATGGTCATCTCAGCGTTCATATTCACCTGTTCCCTGTCGAACCTCTCCCCAACGCTCTCCTAAGAGGAGAGGGAGCTCGTTCTTCCTCCCACGAGGAGGCTAGCGTATTCCCCCTCCGTTTCGGAGGGGGTTAGGGGGAGGTCGCTTTCGGTCGGCGCCTACTCCCCCGCGGCTCTAATGCCCAGGATTCTCAGTTCCTCCGCGGACAGCCCGATGCCTCGAAGCTGGCTTCGGCTGCCTTTGAGGCTTTCTATAGAGTTGATGCCCATACCGCCGAGCATCTCCTTGATCTCGTGCGACCAGCCGTGGATCACGTTTACGAGCCGGTTCTTCGCGATCTCCGGGTTCACTCTCTTTGCCAACCTTGCGTCCTGAGTTGCGATACCCCAGTTGCACTTGCCGGAATAGCACTTCTGGCACAGCGTGCAGCCCACGGCGATAAGCGCCGCGGTTCCGATGTAGACTGCGTCCGCCCCCAGGGCAATTGCTTTCACGATATCCCCCGCGTTTCTGATGCCGCCGCCCGACAGGAGCGTGACCCGATTGCGTATACCCTCCTCGCGCAGTCGTCTATCGACCGCCGCAAGCGCGAACTCGATCGGCAGCCCAACATTGTCACGGATGACTTTTGGGGCGGCGCCGGTCCCGCCACGGAACCCGTCGACCGCTATGACATCCGCGCCGGCACGCGCGATTCCGCTGGCGATCGCCGCGGCGTTGTGCACGGCGGCAATCTTCACGGAGATCGGCACACGGTAGTTAGTCGCCTCTTTCAAAGCGAATATGAGCATCCGCAGGTCTTCGATAGAGTATATGTCGTGCTGTGGAGCAGGGGATATTGCGTCGGTTCCTGCCGGTATCATTCGGGTGATCGACACGGACTCGCTGACCTTTTCACCAGCGAGGTGACCACCTATGCCCGGTTTCGCTCCCTGTCCGATCTTGATCTCTACCATCCTCGCGGCGTTCAGGTATTCCGGGTGAACTCCGAACCTGCCGGAGGCCACCTGCACTATGGTGTTATCCTTGTATCTGTAGAAATCCGGGTGCAGGCCACCCTCGCCTGTGTTGTACATCGTCCCGAGTTCTACCGCAGCCTCCGCAATGGCTTTTTGTACGTTATAACTGATTGCCCCATACGAGATCGCGGAGAACATAATCGGAATGTCGATCTGCAGTTGAGGCGGTATCTTCGTTGCCAGCTTGCCGTCTTTGATCTCTATCGCATCCGGTTTCGCGCCGACCATCGTGCGCAGTTCCATCGGTTCGCGAAGCGGGTCGATGGACGGGTTGGTGACCTGGCTGGCGTTAATCAGCATCTTGTCCCAGTAGACCGGAGACTGCTTATCGTTGCCCGATCCCGTGAGCACCACGCCGCCTGTCTCGGCCTGACGGTTGATGTCTTTGACGTGCTCGCCGGACCAGCTTCCGTGTGCGCGATACTGCGCCGGATTCTGCTTTATCACCAGGCAATCGACCGGACACAGCACACTGCAGCGCTGACAGCCCACGCAGAACTCCTCGTGGTGCTTGATCAGGTCCTCTTCCTCGTCGCGATAGTGTACGTCAAAGGCGCACTGCCGTATACACACCTCGCACTTTATGCATCGATCGTAGTCGCGCTCAACGGCAAACTCAGTCAAGCGGTTGGACCTTATCTTGAAGTCGCTTGCTTTGCGCTCTCGTCGCTCCCCACCTGGGAGCGCCGGTGTCCTCACCGGCGTGTCCGGCCCGATGGGGCGGGATTTCAAATCCCGCCCCATCGGGTTATCTGAACGCATTGTATCGCCCGACAAGAGTGTCGGGCCTGCCGGGCCTACTTTTCCATCCAAACTCATATTACTGCCTCGCTCCTGAACGTGGAGTCCGCCGGTGTTGGCAGCGAGCCTATTCTGCCTATCACCGGCACTCCGCCCATTGGTGTCCAGACTTCGTCCAGCTCGGGTGAAACGAGTCTGATAGCCGCTTCTTCACTCGAAAAGAACAGCTCTTCGCCTTTTGTCGCGACGGTCAGCGGACGCAGGCGGATGCGGTCGGTGATCGCTATCATCTGAGCGTGATTTGCCACCACGATGCTGAACGGCCCGTTCATCAGAAGTCCGCCATACACGGTGCGGAGCGCGGAATGCAATTCTCGCTCATCTGGCGGCATCCTGTCGATCTCCTCCCACAGCGGTGGAGCCACGATTCTCGCGAACACCTCGGGGCCAAGCTTCTGGCGGCGCATTATCATGTCGATTGCGTATGCCAGCACCTCTGTATCGGTGAACATTGTGCACTTGTAGCCGAGTGTTTCCAGGTATGCGCGGTTGGCGCCATAGGAGCTTAGTTCGCCGTTGTGGACGACAGTCCAGTCGAGCATGCAGAATGGATGCGCGCCGCCCCACCACGCCTGGCTGTTCGTTGGAAACCTGCCGTGGGCGGTCCAGATATAGCCGGTGTATTCTTCCAGTCTGTAGTAGTCCGCCATCTGTTCGGGGAATCCGACGCCCTTGAAGACGCCCATGTTCTTGCCGCTGGAGAAGACAAACGCGTCGTCTATCTCGCTGTTTATCTGCAGCACCCTGGCGACCACATAGTCCTCGTCACCTCTCCCCAACCCTCCCCTATCAGGGGAGGGAGGGGTGGGGTCTGTCCGGTCCAACTTCGGGCTGACGAAGTATCGAAACACTTTGGGAGCGTCGGTAATGTCCGGGCGCTCGCGGGTCGGGATGCCCTCTGACAGATGGACTTTGAAGTTCGTGTCCAGGAACTGCTCGGTCTGCGTGCGGCCATCCTGGCTGTGATACATTATGTGGAACGCGTACGCATCGGCGTGGTCCGGGTAGAGCCCGTAGACCGCGAACCCACCGCCCAGACCGTTGCCGCGGTCGTGCATATTCGCCATTGCCCTGAACACCCGGTCTCCGGAGAAAGCCTTTCCCGAGGTGTCCATCATTCCGAATATCGAGCACGCGGACAAGACTTTGTCTTCGTTGTAGGGGTTGCATACACTTTGCCAGTTGTTTCGGGATTTTGGACACATCGAACCCCGCGGCGTTGTGCAGGCTGAAATCCCGAAACATCGAGGGTCTCTCATAGCCAGTTCCTCCCGACACCGTGTATGCGCTCCTCCACCATTTCCCTGGGCAGACAGATAAGTCCCATCTCGCCGGTAAGCAGCGCGTTTTCCATTCCGCTCACGTCCAGCTCTGCGCGCATTGCGCCGGTGATCAGCCCCGCTCGCTCCACGTCGCCGGTTATTATCATCCCGACCAGCTTGTTGTTGCGGATAACAAACTTCCGGTAAAGGTCGCCTTCCAGACGGGATACTACTCTGAACTCTTCGCCGTCGCTCTCTGTGGCGAAGCCTGCGCTCATAAAAGGCTCTCCGAAGAAGCTCACTGAGTTGACCGCCATCCCCACGTTGTATTCAGCGGCCGCTCCGGCCATGTTCATTCCGGCCACTCGTCCCCCGATGTATGCGTTAGGGAGAATAGGAACGACGCGATTGCCTCCGCTGAGCGGGTCGTAGGCTTCAGCAATGTCTCCGGCTGCGTATATGTTGTCGACATTGGTGCGCATGTGTCTGTCGACCAGGATCCCCCGGTTCGTGTCTATTCCGCTCCCATCAACCAGCGAAGTTCTCGCGCGCACGCCTATGGTAAGGAACACACTGTCGCAGGCCAGCCTTTCGCCCGTGCTGAGGGCGACCGCCGCCGCGTCGTTCGCGTCCTGCGAACCCTCGATTGCGGTCATCTGAACCCCGTTGAGTACCTCAACCCCGTTCTTCACGAGCACGTTCTTCACCAGTTCGGAACCTGTCTCGTCCATTGTCGTCGCCAGCACGCGGTCCATCATCTCGACGACGGTCACTTCCTGGCCTATCTGTGCCAGAGCTTCAGCAGTCTTGAGACCGGTCAGTCCGGCCCCCACCACAACCGCGCGGCTTGCGTGCGCCAGCCATCCCTTGGCTCGTCGGGCATCGTCGATGGTGTTCATAAAGAAGACCCCAGGCCTGTCGGTGCCGGGCACTGGAGGTACAATCGGCGCTCCACCGGCTGCCAGCAGAACAGCTTTGCGGTAGAATATGGGTTCGCCTTCCCGGATCTCCACACTGCCCGCGCCACCTATGCTTCGGGACTGCTCCTCGTCCCGAAGCTGTTGTGTACGGACCACCCGCGTAACCTCAAGGCCAGTCAGTAGCTCGACCTGGTTGCGTTCGTAGAAGTCGGCTGGCCGGTAGTATATGTTGTCTTCTGCGACTTTGCCGGCCACGAAGTAAGTGATCAGCGGACGCGAGTATGTGTGCTCCGGCTCGTGGGCGATGACGCCGATGGAACTTGTCTTGTCCACGCTCCGGATCGCCTCCACCGCGCCAACAGCGGCGGTCGAGTTGCCTACTATCAAGAAATCAAAGCTGGAAGCGGCCATATCTATTCCTCCTCCAGGACCAGGGCGTCGTTCGGACAGTGCTCCACACACGACGGGAAACCGCGTTCCGCGCACATGTCGCATTTCAGGGCGATCTTCTTGCCTCTGCGGTCGCGTTTCACGGCTCCGTTCGGGCACATCAGAACGCACGTCCAGCATCCCACGCACTTGCTTTCGTCGACACTCACCACGCCCGTATCGGGGTCTTTCTGCATTGCGCCTGTGATGCAGCCGTAGACGCAGAGTGGTTCATCGCATTGTCTACACTGGACCGCGAAAGACTCGCAGCCCTCTTCCTCAAGCTCCACGCACGAGACGGTCTCGCCGGCTCCCGGCTTGAACGCCTTGTGTATGCTCCCTGAGTCCGAGTGCTCGACTTTGCACCAGACTCTGCACAGCCCGCATCCGATGCAGACATCAGGTATCGCCCTAATTCTCAGCATAGATCACTCCGTAATGTACAAAAGGCGCCTCGTACTATCACAGTAACGAAGCGCCCACAATGGCCTTTATCGCAATCGATTGGGTGCTGCCGCGCACCTTCACAGAGCCAACTCACGCACTGCATAGCCGTCACTGGCCGTG
>CAYSLA010000201.1:0-5789 GCA_964431685.1 uncultured bacterium
AACGTGCTGGACGCTTATGAAAAGCTGGCGAAGCTTCCTAAGGCAGAGGAGGCCAGGCCGGTCACGATCACGCAGGGGAGCGCGGCAAACCTCGTGAACCTGGACGACAAGAGCATTACGGCTGTTGTGGTAGACCCGCCATACGCCGACAACGTCCAATACTCTGAGCTTGCCGACTTCTTCTATGTGTGGCTGAAGCGAACGCAGGGGCACCGCAGGCCGGAGTGGTTCTCCAGCTACCTCTGCGACCACGACCAGGAAGCTGTCGTGAACGCAACCCGCCACAAGGACGGCGATACGGTCAAGACCGGAGACGCGAAGAAGAATGCACATGAGTTCTATCAGAAGCTGATGACTGGCTCGTTCAAAGAAGCGAACCGCGTTCTGCGCGACGACGGCGTGTTGACGGTGATGTTCACGCACAAGAAGCAGGAGGCGTGGGCGGCGCTGTTCGAGTCTCTGATAGACGCCGGGTTCACCATAACTGCTACCTGGCCGGTGCAGACAGAAAGCCAGCACAGCCTGCACCAGGCTCGCAAGAACGCGGCTTCGAGCACCGTGATACTCGTCGCGCGGAAGCGGGATTCAAATGTTGGACGTGCGTACTACGACGCCGAGATGCAGGCCAGGATCAAAAAAGCCGCCAGAGACACAGCGGCGCGGCTCAAGAGCGAAGGGCTGAACCCGGTTGACCAGCTTGTGGGCGCGTTCGGCCCGGCGATGCAGGTGTTTACTCAATACGATGAAGTGCGCCTGGATACGGGCGAGCGAGTGAGTGTGGCTGATGCGATACAGGCGGCGGCGGACGAAGTGGCGAAGTGGCGGGTTGAGCAACTCGCTGCGAGGGGGCTCCAGGGCGTCGACTCCGACAGCCGGTTCTATCTCCTGTGCTGGGACGTGCTGGGTGCCGCGGAGTTTCGGTTCAACGAATCGATGCTGCTGGGCAGAAGCGTGGGTATGGACGTGAGCCGCCTCAAGGAAACCGGATTGATCGAGAAGACCGCCGAAAAGGTGAAGATGCTGCCCGCGTCGGCGCGTCGGCGTGAGAAGCCTGTCAAGACCGAAGAGGAACAGGCGACGCTCTTCGGCCCGCTACCGAGTCCGGGAAAGCGCAGGAAAGTCCAGACGTCGCGAAAGGTGCACCCTCAGGATGAGTATTTTGCCAGCGCGATAGATATGTGCCACGCGCTGGCCCTGAGATATGCCGATGCCCAAGGCGGACAGAGTGGCATAGGCGCCGCAGGGGGTATGGCGCGTCAGATGGGATGGGGCGAGGACAGCGTCTGCTCCAAACTGATGACCGCGCTTGTGAATGCCGCTCCGACCGGAGTGCAGTTCCCTGGCAAGAAGAATCAGAAGACCGCCGCGGACGAGTTCCCGGAGTTCCGCGCGTGGCACGCGATGCTGAAGCCGTTGTTTGGCATCGACCCGCCGGAGTGGAAAGAACCGGCCAAGCCACTGACGCTCAGCCTGGACGATGACGAAGACGAGGAAGAGGACGAAAGCTCGGAGGATTAGAGGGATGGACATAATAGCGGATGAAACGATTGAGCGGATGGTCGAAACTGTGGTGCGAGAGACACAGCCGGAGATGGTATACGTGTTCGGCTCGTATGCGCGAGGCCAGGCGCGCCAGGAATCTGACGTCGACGTGTTGATAATCCAAGCCGAGGATTTCGGACCCGGACACAGCAGGTGGGCTGAAGTGAAGCGAATACGCCGCGCTCTCTCGGAGTTTCGTTTCCCAAAAGACATACTGGTCTTCAGCAAAGTGGAGTTCGATTATTGGAAAGGCGCTTCGAGTCATGTCATAGCGCAGGCGGCGAAGGAAGGAAGGCTGATGTATGCCCGACCTTAAGAGTGCGGCAATGATGCTTCGAATGGCGCGCAAAGACCTTTCGGCGCTGAACGGGATGTTGTCCGAGCAGACTTTTCCCGAAGAGATATTCGGATTTCATGCTCAGCAGGCGGTGGAGAAGGCGCTGAAGTGTTGGCTGTGCGTTCTCACTGACGAAGCCCCGAGAACCCACGATCTGGAACAGCTCTTCGGGTTGGTGGAGGAAGCCGGAGCCCGTGTGCCCGCCGAGTTTCCGGGTCTAATGGATCTGACGGATTTTGCGGTGATCTTCAGATACGGCGAGATCGAGCTTGACGCAGGCATTGATCGGCCATCCGTGTTGAAACAGGTGGTCCGGCTGATTGAACACACCGAGGGTGTGCTGCGCGAAGCGGAGGAGGATGGCACTGTATGACAAGAAGCAGTAGTGGAAATAGCCTGCGGTCAGTCACGTGGAATGAACACCTCCGCGCTCCGGACTCGCAGTTGGTGGATGATCTGTACGGCCCGGCGCTGGAACGTGCCGTGCACTACGACCGGTGCTGCGCTTACTTCTGCAGCAGCGTGCTTGCTGCCGCCTCGCGTGGGTTCGGCGGGCTGATCCGAAACATCATCGACGACGGCAAGAAGATACCCAAGCCTGCGGTGCGTCTGCTGGTAAACGAACAGCTCGACCCTGGGGACCTGGAAGCACTACTTTCCACCGGAGACCACGGCACACTTATCCGGCAGCTACTGAAGCAGTTCAAGACCCCCAAAGACGCGTTGGAGAATAAGCGCCTGCAGATGCTGGCCTGGCTGGTGGCCGAGGGATGGCTGGAGGTGAAGGTCGGCCTGATGCGCAGCACAGGCGGGATCCTGCACGCGAAGTTCGGCACTGTGCGAGACTCGCGCGGCAACGTCCTTGCCTTCATGGGAAGCGGAAACGAAACCCGCGAGGGACTGTCGGGCAACTACGAAGAACTGAAACTATTCCGGTCCTGGAAAGAAAAGTCAGACACTGACTACTATCAGGGCCGCTTCGAAGAACTATGGGGAAGCCGCGACGAGCACGTGATGGCGATTACGCTCCCGGATGCCGTGCGCGAAAAGCTCATCAAGCTCGCGCCCGCTCAGGCACCAGTTGATGAACCTGGAGTGAGCAGGGAGAGCATAGAGGCGGCGATGGTTTGGAAGTTCCTCGCCTCCTCACCCTTTCTGGCAGATGGCGAGAGTGCGTGCGACAATACTGCGCCGGTGGATATGTGGCCCCACCAGATCAAGGTGGTGGCGGATACGGCCCGGGCGTTTCCAGCAGGCAGGCTTCTGTGCGACGAAGTGGGGATGGGAAAGACCATCGAAGCTATACTCGTGCTGAGGAGACTGCTCTCCGGGCGAGGGGTGAAAAGGGCGCTGCTCCTGGTTCCGGCGGGACTGCTCAAACAGTGGCAGGACGAGCTCAGGGAGAAAGGCGGGCTGCTTGTAGCCAGATGGGAAGACGGCTATCTGTATCGGTCGCACGAGAAGAAGATCCAGATGGATGCGGCAAAGGTGTTCGCCGAGTGCGATGTCCTGTTGGTGAGCCGGGAATGGGCCAGGCTGGATGCCAATCGGCAGATACTTCTGAATGCCCCGAAATGGGACCTGGTGCTGATGGACGAGGCGCACGCCGCACGACGAAAAGCGCCCAAAGAAGAAGGCGAGTTCAACAGCGCCAATTTGCTGCTTGAGCTTCTGCGGGATATGCAGCTCAGGCGGCAGACGAAGGGGATTCTGCTCCTCAGCGCAACTCCGATGCAGACTCAACCCTGGGAGCCCTGGGACCTGCTGTCAGTTCTGGGAGTGGGCGGCAACTGGATGGCGGAGTTTGAGGACATCCGAACCTACTACAACGTGGTGTCCAGACTCGGACACAGCGCGCCGGACAGAGCGTCCGCAACGGCCGTTGGCAGCCTGGTCGAATCCGACGAGGAGTTTCCCAATCCTCCTATTGCCTTGAACGGGTCACTGGGCGACGCGCTTGAGTTCGCCTTGCCGTCAGAGAGGCAGAGGTACGCCAGGTGGCTTCGTCAAGGATCGCCGCTTGGACGCAGAATGCACCGCAATACGCGCGAGACCCTGAGGGAATACCATCGAAAGGGCTTGCTGAACTACGCTCCGCCGAAACGGGATGTTTACGATGTGGTCTTTGACTATGAGTCCGGTCAGGAGCGAGAATGCTATAGAGCCATCAAAGACTACATTGATACCCGTTTTGAGCGGCTGGAGGGAGAAAAGGGTGGCAAGGGATTTGTGATGACCATCTACCGGCGCAGAGCGGCAAGCTCGCCGTTCTCCCTGCGGCGCAGCATGCAGAGACGGCTGGAGGCGTGCGAGAAGGTCATCAGAAGTCAATGGTTGGGTGAGTGGAGGTTCGAAGACGAGCAGCTTGACCAGAGGGACTTGGGAGACGCGGACATTGAAGCCGTAGACCCAGCGCTTCCCGCTACTCCCGAGGCCGCGGAGGAGGAAAAAGCCGATATACAGGGCATTCTCCGTCGGCTGGACAGTCTGGGGAACGTCGACAGCAAGTTCGCCCGCTTCCGGGAGGAGTTGGCCAGGGTAACTGAGGACGGGCGGGCGGCGCTGGTCTTTACTGAGTACTACGATACGCTGCAGTACATTCGTGAGCTGCTGGTCGGAGCCTATGGCAACACTCTCGGTTGCTTCAGTGGCGAAGGTGGAGAGATATGGAACGGCAGTGAGTGGTGCGGCGTCAGCAAAGGCGAGATAACCGAAAGGCTGCGCAGGCGGCAACTGAGCGTCTTGGTCTGTACAGACGCGGCCAGTGAAGGACTGAACCTTCAGGCGGCGAGTGCGCTTATCAACTATGACCTCCCGTGGAACCCCAGCAAAGTGGAACAGCGGATCGGTCGCATCGACCGTATAGGCCAGGCGCAGGATCTTCTGCCAATACGCAATATGTTCCTGGAAGATAGCGTGGATATGCGGGTCTACGAGATGCTGCGAGAAAGGTGCGGACTGTTCGAGCACTTCGTGGGAGAGATGCAGCCGGTTCTCGCCATTGCCAGAGATGCCCTGCGCCGAGGGCAGGTGGACGAACTTGTACACGAGGTCGACCGGAGCGTGGAAGAAGTGAAGTCTGATGCTACATTTGCCAGCGTTTTCCAGTCTGAGGAGGCCGAGGCACCGGAACCGGCAAAGACGGTTGTCACCCGCACAGACATAGAGCAGGCGCTTGCGATGCTGGAGACCGCTGAAGGTAAGGTTAAATCTCGCAGAGCGAAAGACCGGCCGGAGTGGACAGTTAGCGGCCTGGGGAAGACGGCGAAGGTATCCGCATGTCTAGCAGTACTCGAAAGACTCGAAGATGTCCAGCCGATCACGCCCGGCACAGAGATTGTGGACAAGATCAGCGGAGCACTTACGATACCCGCTAACCGCGCCCCCCTTGTGACCGCGGAGTTCGTTGACGGCGCATATAGGGCGGTAGAGGTTCGATGGGTAGGAAACGGCCGTGTCGAGCGGGTGTCCAGTATGTCCGAACTGCTCGCTCTGATCGCGCAGTGGGACGGATCTGCTCCCCCACCGGGAATGATGCACAAGGCATACGAAGAAGCTCGTGCCGAGGCTGCGACACGCGTGCGCAGTATGATGAGCGAGTCTGCCAAACGCGTAGACTACGGCATCAGGAGTCAAGTCTCGGCGGCGAGGACAAGACTGCTCAGGGAGCTTGGACGGACGCTGATGTGTATGGGCAACGGCGATCTGTCCTCGGCTTTCCAGAGACAAATGGAGAGAGAAAACCAGGCAAACGGGCGTTACCGAACAGCCTACAAACTACTCGGTGGATTGCCGGTGTTCTCCCCCGCTGAGATAACCGAGATCAACCGTTTCGTCGGCGAATTGAAGGACAGCCAGAAGAGGGCCAGAGGCGCTGGCAGTGAGATAGACGCGGCACTGGGCGATCCCA
>CAYSLA010000202.1:0-3168 GCA_964431685.1 uncultured bacterium
AGGGTGACGAGGTTCTTGCTTGCAATCTCAGCGACCGAACGAATCCTCTCTGATCGCTGCTCTCGGACGCTGGGTTGTGTATCAAGACGGACAATTTGTGTGCCGTGCAACCAAAGAAAGGTGCCTGGATAGTCAGGGTCGATTAGACAGACGAATAGCGTGATGATGGGTCTAGATTGCCAAGATGAGGCGAGATTTGAAATCTCGTCCCATCTTGGGACCCAGCCGCCGAGAGAGGGTCAGACCCGCAAGAAGAAAAATACTATCAACAAACAGTATAAAGTCCGGTTCTTTTGTGGAAGAAGCTTATCGGAGTTCATTGAGGTCACTTTTCAGGCTACGATGTGACTCCAGTCGCCAGGGATTGGCGAGCAATCTTTCACGGAGGAACAATACATGGGACTGAGAATCAATCTCAACACGTCGGCGCTGAGCGCACACCGCACCTTGAGTGCGAACGACACCGCTCTCAGCCGGAGCATCGAAAGACTGTCCACAGGCTTCAAGGTCAATAGTGCAGGCGACGACCCTGCAGGTCTTGTCATTTCTGAGAAGCTGCGCGCCCAGATATCCGGTCTAGGGCAGGCGATAAAGAACGCAGGGGACGCAGTAAACATGGTGAAGACTGCTGAAGGCGCCTTGGGCGAGGTCCACAGGCTCCTGCGGTCAATGAGAGATCTGGCTGTTCACGCTGCTAACACCGGCGCAACGGACGCCGCTTCGGCCCAGGCTGACCAGGCGCAGGTCGACAACGCCATCAACAGTCTGAACAAGATCGCTACCGAAACGCAGTTCGGAACCCGCAAATTGCTGGACGGGTCCGCAGGGATAAAGACCTTCATCAACGGATCCAACGTGATGGCCGGTAACTTCTCGTTCGCTTCAGGATTGGTGAGCGGCGCTGACATCCGTGTTGGCGTGACCTCCGCTGCCCAACAGGCAATTCTCACAAGCAATGCCACCTACGGTGGAGACGCTGTACTGAGCAGTGTTGCCACCTACGGCGCCACCGGTTCCGTGTTCGGAGCGGCGGGCAGCATTGTTCTCAGCACACTTAGCGGCGGCACGGCTACGGCAATAAACGTAGCGTCAGCCAGCACTGTTGCTCAGGTAGTAGACGCGATCAACGCCTACACGGCGGACACCGGCGTAACTGCTGCCTATGACACAACTGCCAAGACGGTTGTTCTGACCAAGAACGATGCCCTCAAAGGCTCGGCAGACACGTTCACACTTACCTACACGGGTGGCACCGCGTTCGCTACTGGGACATCAACCGCAACGGGATTCTCCGGTACTTTTGCTGATGCGGGAGGAGCTCTGTATGTCAACGGGGTCAAAATAGACTATGCGGCCGGCGACAGCGTAGACGTGTTCGTCTCAAAAGTCAATGCCAAAACCAGCCTCAGCGGCGTTACTGCCAGTGTTAACACGTCGACCAATAGACTCGAACTCAAGTCACAAGAGTACGGAAGCAAGAGCGCGATCAACATCACTTCCGGAACTGTCTTTCTGGGTGCGGCCACCAGCGCCGGCAGCAACAGGGGCGCAGACGCCGTCGGTTCCGTTCAGCAGTATGTCGCAGGACAGTGGCTCAACGTCTCGGACCAGTCGTGGACCGGTGGTGACGGGCTTACTCTGAAAGACAGTCTCGGCAACACCGTAATCCTCACGGAGGCTGGTGGAAGCGCCACGTATGACGCCTCCAATCAGTTCACAACTGAGGTGAATACTCTTGTGTTCCAAGTGGGTGCCTACGCGGGGCAGATTAGAAATGTCAACATCAACTCGGTGTTCGCACACAACTTGGGCAACGGCGCTGTCGCAGACAAGAACATCGCGAATCTTAATCTGACCTCGGCACAGGGAGCCCAGGACGCAATCAAGGTGATAGACAAGGCGATAGCCGACATATCAAGCACTCGCTCTGCATTGGGAGCGACCCAGAGAAACGTTCTCGAGTCCAGCATCAACTCGCTGAATATAGCCAAGGAAATGGTCTCTGCGTCTGAGTCGACAATCAGAGACACCGACATGGCCAGCGAGATGGTGGAGTTCACGAAGCTGCAGATACTCCAGCAGTCCGGCATAGCGATGCTTGCACAGGCCAACAGCGGACCGCAGGCACTGCTATCGCTGCTCAAAGGATAGTTCCTAGCTTGCGCGGCGAGGGGCAAAGTCCTCTCCTGCTTCGAAACCGGTGGTAGATGCAGATGTCGAATGTGCGCACGCAATATCTGCCAATCGCCGCTCAACAGCGCATAGGCAAGAGGCTATCTATCGCCCGGAGCGATCTGGATATCAGCACCTGTTCGTATATGAAGTACGCTCAGTTCAGCGCAAACACAGGCAACTGTGTTAACGTTGGAGCGTGAATAGCCGGGGGTGAGGCAGGGTTCTGCCTCGCCCCTGGCATTGGATTCTGTATCCTGGCATCACGGTAACGGGACGGGACAGTCTCGGGCTAAGGGTTTGGATAGTAAGCGTCGAACACTAATATGGAAAGAGTACTTGTTATTGGATATGCCCCCCTGTGGGGGCCTGGATACGTCTGGAGGAGTTCGCTATGGCTGGAATGATGTCAATAAGCGGCATCGCGTCGGGCATCAAGGCGGATGACATTGTCGCAAAGGTTATGGAATACGCCCGCAGACCTCAGCAGCAGTTGCAGGCCCAAAAGGAGAAAGCTAAGTACCAGCTCGGTGCCTGGCAGGAGATAAACACACGAGTGCTGGCCCTCAAAATGAAAGCCGACGCAATATCGTCGAGTTCCTCTTTCAAGGCCAAGTCCGTCACATCAAGCGACGAGACTATTGCCAAAGCCTCGGCTTCAGCGGACGCAATGGCAGGCTCCTATGACATCAGGATCATAAGGACGGCCCAAAGTCATCAGCGTTCTTCGGCTTCCGTCAACAGCGCGGAATCTGATATCGGAACAGGCACACTGGACATCACGTTTGCCAATGACCACAGCAAGGACTTCACCGTTGAGATAGACTCGGCCAACAACACACTGATCGGTCTGCGCGACGCCATAAACCGCGCTGACAAGGGAGTGACTGCCTCGATCGTGAACACTGGAACGCCCACCGCTCCCGCCTACCAACTGCTGCTAACCAGCAAGAACACTGGCGAGATCAACCAGTTTACGGCAGTATCAACCGGGCT
>CAYSLA010000202.1:3268-5654 GCA_964431685.1 uncultured bacterium
TCCAGTGTCAGCGGCCTCACCGGCAAGTACAGCGCTCTTTCATCAATTGGAATTACCCTGGGCACCAGCGGCAGGCTGAACATTGACGATTCGAAGCTGTCACAATCGCTTAGCGAGCGCCCCGTCGACGTTGCGCGCCTGTTCGCTGCAGACGTGCGGTCCGAGAGCACCTACGTCAGCTATGCGTCATCGACGTCCTCCACGAAGATTTCAGGGCCCAATGGTTGGGCCGTAGAGATCACTCAGGCTGCGCGCCGCGCCCAAGCGACGGCGGGCGTGGCACTTGACGATGGCACTCTGACCAGTGATGAGACGATAGTGATCAACGGCAAGCAGATCAACCTCACCGCGGGCATGTCGCTCTCTTCAATCATCACAGAGATAAACAAGTATGCTAACGACACCAACGTCATGGCCTTCAAGGATACTCGCGACGGCCACGACTACCTTGCGTTGCGCTCAAGACAATACGGCTCCGGTTACGACTTCACCGCCTACTCCCTGAGTTCGAACCAGCAGGGAGGCTTGGTTACCAGTGGCCTGGGGACGGTTCAGATATCAGCGGCCAATGCTGGCGGACAGAACGGACTTGGGACAGGCCTCGCTGGACTGGACGTAGAAGGAACCATAGCAGGGGAGGTTTGTAAAGGCAAGGGCCAGATTCTGTCTGCCGACTCAGCCAACACCACGAGCCCCATCTACGGGCTGTCTCTGCTGATAACGGCCACTAACGCCATGTCAACCTCAATCATATTCAGCAAAGGGGTGGGCTCATCACTGAGCGATATGCTGGGTCAAGCTACCTCAGGCAGGGGAAGCATAGTGACCGCGCAGGACTCACTGAACCTCGAGATCGAGCAGATTGACAAGAACATAGCCGATATGGAAACCCGGCTTCTAGCTCAGCAAGACCGGCTTCTGAATCAGTTCAACCAGATGGAAGTCCAACTGGCCAAACTGCAGTCGCAGGGCCAGTACCTGGCGGCTCAGCTTTCGTCGCTTACTAGTAAGCAATAGCGCAAGAAAAACCGACAGTGCGCGGGTCCCAATCCCGCCCTATCAGGGAAGAACTAACTCTCCGGAGATAACTAATGACAACACCCGATGGGTACGCTCACTATCAGGAAAACCAGTTAATGACTGCATCGCCTGCAAAACTGCTTCTGGCTGCGTATGACGGCGCGATCCGGTTCTGCCGGATGGCCGGAGAAAGTATGAACCAGAACAACTACGCGGATCATGCAATCTACGTGAATAGAGCAGTCGCGATAGTGTGCGAACTGGCCTCAACTCTCAAAGAGGACGTCGACCCAACGCTGGTCGGCAGGCTGAGGTCACTGTATTCATACGTGCTCGACAAACTGGCGCAGGCAACACTCAATCAGGACATCGCAGCATTAGACGAAGCAATCGGCGTGCTTAGCCAACTGCGTGAAGCATGGGGACAGGCAGAGAAGAACATTCTGGTAGAGAAAGCGGGGAAAGAGGCTGCGTGAGCGAGTACGCGATTCCAAAGAACGACCTGCTGGCCGCCCTCAGAGAACTGACCCTGGCGTATCAGAGACAGAACGCCGTTCTCTCTGAGATATCCAGGACCAGCGAGGACATAGCCTCAATCATAGAACAACCAGACTCCACTGACGCCGTGGATGCGCTGATTGAGACGCGACAGCGGCAGTGCGAGCGTCTCAAGGAAGTCTCGTTGCCACTGGACATAAAGATAGACACATTCATTCGGGAAGCCGATCACTCAAGCGTTTCCGGGGCCAAGAAAGCTCAGAATACAACCGATCCGCGGTCGGGCGTTTCTTCGGATTCCCTTAGGACGAGCTACACGGACGATCTCACGCAAACGATCAGCAACTTGCAGTCCGACTCGCGCTCTCTGATGGAAGGCATAATGAGATGCCAGGCCAAGTGTGAGTCAGTGCTGCGTTCCCGCCTTGATGCGACGGCGAAGGCTATCGGTGAGTCCGTGCAAAAGCGTCGCGTGAATGCGGCCTACAGTCCGGCGCACCACAGCCAGACACCGCGCTACCTCGACAGACAGCAATGAACACGCGAGTTGCGGCATCAAACAGGCTGGTAGCCTGGCTGTCAGTCATTCTGGCTTGTGCACCATCGGCCACGGCCGCAGCCGGAATCTACGACCGCGCTCTGTCAGATATGGCCCAGATAGAGCAGTCACCCTACGTTCGAGTCTTGCCTGCAGGAAGAAGCCCTGATGGACGGCCCCTGAGAGCCATTGTCGTTACCGACTTCTTCAGCCCGTCTCAGTCGAAGGCCCGCGTCATGATCTGTGCAGGACAGCACGGAGATGAACCCAACCCCATTGTTGGACTGACGTCGTTCCTTCGCGATCTCGTCAACCGTAAAGATGCCAGGA
>CAYSLA010000203.1:0-2953 GCA_964431685.1 uncultured bacterium
ACCTCCCCCTAGCCCCCTCCGAAACGGAGGGGCGAGGAGGCTTTGTCAATCCTCTACTGCGGCTCGACAACAATAGAGGCAGCCTGCGAGCTGTCCTCATCATCTGTTCTCGGAGCGTCCGCTGCCCCGGCGGCCGCACTCGCCAGCCGCATCTCGTGCCTGAACCGGTGAGGCACGGATACTGCGGCATCTGTGCGCTGCCCAGTGCCTTCCGAGGCGCTCCTCGAGCCGTCCTCACCGTGCGCCTCGCATGACCGGCAGACAATCACCCAGTCACGTTGCTTGCCTGTATCGTGGACATACGGCCGGATCATATCAATCACAACCGGATGAAACATTTCATCGGGCACAATCGTCCTGGCCTTCGGCAACTCTCTCACAGCAGAGCATTTCTCGCAAAAATGCTCGCCGCATCCGGCACACGACAGAAGAGAGAGTCTGTCGCGATAGTAGGTTCCGCAGTCGTCGCAGACCGCTCCCACGCGGTGGCAGTTCGTGCAGACGACTGTTTCTGTGACGTCTGACTCGCAGGCTCTGCACACGCGTTCGCCGCAGAGCGCACAATAATGCATTTTGGGGTAGGCTCCGACACTCTTGTCGGGCTCGAGACCTTCGCAGACCACACACCGTGCGTTGGCCGAATGTGCCGCTCCCAGAACGCTCTCATCACCGCCTGTATGTCCCAGAACTCCAGCATCGCAGAGATCATCAAATACCAGCAGTTGTGACACGCTCTTTGCCTCGGATACATAGTACTCGGGAAGCGTCGCTGCTGCAACCAGTACGCGGTCCGTGTCTAGTATGGCTCCCGGGCTTCTATGATATATCAGATACGCAGCGCCCAGCGATACACCAAGAGCCGCCACGGGCCAGATCAACCAGACGGCGAGCCCCAGGCAGACAACAGACGCGCCCGCTGCTGCCGGAAGCCACGATCTCAGTCGGAATGTGTCGTAGCTGGTGAAGTGGCCTATGTTTTGGAAGTGCGATCTCCTGTAGCAGACTTGCCAGATGACGCCGCACGCAACGCCCGCTGCCGCGGCCAGAAGCGCGCATATCCACCAAGCGAGGTTCCATCCCTGACCGCGCATTCCTGCCACGTGCAGCACAGAGAGTATGCCCGAAAGGGCAAACAGGCCGTAAGCGGAGTTCAACGCCACGCTGTGTGCCCGTGGCAATTCACTGAGCGCTGACTCGTCAAGATCATCATCACCCTGATGGGACGGCCCTGAATATCCTGACCCTGAATCAGGGTCAGGGTCAAATCCCGTCTCATCAGAGGGTATGCCCGAGAACGCTTTCCGCTGAGACGGGTTAGCGCGCTCCGAATGCTCCGACGGCCCTCCGAGGCGCAGCGACCTGAAAATGATGTTGGCTGTTTGCCTGGAGTATCTTGCCGGGAGGTCGCAATCCATGATCCAGAGCGTGTCTCGAGACGTTGTGAATCCTGCCAGGACACAGCGTGTCAAAGAGTCCTGTCTGCGATAGACCAGTTCCGCCGTGACAGCGTAGTTTCCATCAACCGATGTATCGCGCAGTTCGTAGACCTCCAGGAATGTTGCGCTGCCTGCAAGCTCCATTATCCAACCGGTGGCTGTGTCGTTTACGTCGGCGGCCGCCGCATCATCATCACGTTGTGACAGCGGTAGCGCACGCACGTAGACACCGGCCGGTCCCGAAGCAAGTTCATCCGCGATCGAGGCGCGGATGTCGAAATCCAGCGAGTCTGAGCGGTGCGCGAGCGAGTCTTCCACCTGCCAATCGTCCGATGGAAGCACTATCGAACACCTCTCGCTTCTGCCAAACACCACTCGCTCGCGGGATGCCAGTGCGGCAGGCTGGGGAGACGGATCCGGATCAACCGTGTAGCTTGCCGGCAGGCTGTGTATGCGTGAGGCCAGGTTCACGAACGGCGCGAGATCGTCAGGCTGGTTGCCACGGATACTGCCATAGATACGGATGCACCTGGGCCTTTCGCCGACAACCGCTAGAATGTCGAACTCAGACCAACCGTCTCTGTCGGGGGCGTATGTCAGCACGTGCACTGCCGAGTCGCCTCCAAGATCGACCCTGCTGTCCAGGACAATCTCTGTCCGGTCGGCTGTGGAGAGGAACCAGTTGGTGTATTTGTCTATATCCACACCTGGGCAGTCCGCGGCAACCAGCCTGCAGTAGACCCCTGACAGGCGTCTGTGAACATAGGCCAGAGCTTGCCCTGATCCTGAATCAGGGTCACAGGGTTCTTCGTCTACCGATTGCGGCAGCCAGGTGCGTCTCAACTCCGGCGGTGTGCCTTCGATATAGATCGAGTGCCTGGTGAGAATGGTCGAGCCGTGGGGCAGTCTGACTTGAGAAGGTGACACGCGCTTAGGAGATTGAGCGGGATATGTGTGCTCGAAAGCGCTCTGGCCAGTGCTGCCCACTTTGATGAACTCTCCGAATGATGGCTCGGCCGGTGGGGCGGCGGTGTCGGATGATGCTCTTCGGGCAACGAAGTCGCGTTCGGTATTGTTCGCGGTGACTTCGGACGCCCTGTTTATGCTTCGGGACGATTGTCCCGAAGCATAGGAATGAGGGTTCTGCCTGATGGCACGCAGTTCGGCAATAGCGGCGGCTGCCTTGCTGTGCCCGGGGTTGAGCTCGATGGCCTTCAGCAGGGCTACCAGTGCATCGTCGAGTGCCTCAAGCTTCGTGAGGGCCACGCCTTTGTTATACCACAGGTTTGCGTCACCTGGCTTTAGGGCGATCATCTCATCCAACAGCCCGGCGGCCTGGTTCCATCTTCCGGCGGCGGCCATCTGTTGGACACGGGCGATCATCTGCCTGAGATGTTCGGTGCTGTCACTGCTCAACGTCACATCCTATGCTTCGCCGGACGCTTGTCCCGAAGATTGTCCCCCCTCCGTTTCGGAGGGGGATAGGGGGAGGTACTCCGCCCCGCGATTGGGATCAG
>CAYSLA010000203.1:3053-5620 GCA_964431685.1 uncultured bacterium
TCGCGTGCGACACTACTCCCAAGAGACCTCTCCCCAACCCTCCCCTACCAGGGGATGGAGCGATTGTCCGCCCTCCGTTTCGGAGGGGGATAGGGGGAGGTACTCCGCCCCGCGATTGGGATCAGTCTTCGCGTGCGACACTACTCCCAAGAGACCTCTCCCCAACCCTCCCCTACCAGGGGAGGGAGCGATTGTCCGCCATTTACCCGGACGGCATGCTCGAGGAATTATATCACCGCCCGGAATGGACGGTCAACGTTCGGCGGATGTCCTTGCCTGCCGCCCTGCCTGTGCTGCCGGTCAAGTCAGGATGTCGCGTCGATGTCGTTCCACGTGTCCGGCAGGTCGGTGAGTGACGCTGCGTTGTCCTGGGCGTCGATGTTGATCACCAGCAGGACCGTCGTGCCTTTTGTGCCGGTGCACAGCTTCACCTCGTCCGATGCCTCCATCATAATCGTGAACCCGACTCCCATCGATGCCTTGGTGGAGAATCCTCGGCGGAGTGTGGCGTTCGGCAGTGTTATGGTCGAGATGCCCGGCCCCTTGTCCGATACCGCTACCCAGACTGCGTTGCCGCGAGTTCCTGCGTAGATGCGGCCTTTGCCACCGTGCTTCACCGCGTTCGTCGCCGCTTCTCCGACCGCTGACTCGAACAGTGCCAGCCGGTCTACGGCGAGTCCTTTCGTCTTGCAGTACTCTCTGATCGTGTGTCTTGCCGCGGCGGTGTCGGCGAGCGAGATAACTGCTGCTGTCAGTTCCGCGTGGCCGATGTAGTCCTTGACTTCATCGAAAGTGACCAGGTCGAGCTTTCCCTGTGTCACGCTCCTGATTGTGTCGCGGTAGAACCGGCGCTTCTCCTGCTCGGCGAGCTTGCGCTCGGTTATGATCTCCGTGTAGACTATTACTCCGCCAATCGAGCCGTCAGCTTCATACCATGGACGGCACTCCCATCGTGTCCAGTCGACGGAGCCGTCTTCTCGTACATAAGGATCGTCCTCGGCGCTCGTTATCTCTCCGGCCAGGGCCTTCTTGTGCGCGTCTCGCCATTTCTGAGGAAGGTTGGGGAAGACATCGTAGTGGTTCTTTCCGATGATGTCCCTGGCCTTGACATTGTAGTCGTCGAGATACCTCTGGCTGATGTAGATGTAGTTCATGTCTTTGTCGTGCACGGCGACTGCGCTTCGGTTGTGCTCGATTATGTAGCGCATCAACTCGTGCGAATGCCGCAGCGCTTCCTCAGCGGTCTTGCGCTCGGTGATATCGAGTCCGAAGGACAGTGTCCCGGCTATTGCGCCGTCTTCGCGCACCTCGGAGTTCTGCCACAGGATGTGGCGCTCCTCGCCGGATTTCGTTAGTATGGGGTTCTCAAAGTTCTTGACTATGCCGGAGCCGGCGAGTTTCTCGAATACCGCCCATACCTCGGGGTAGCGATCTTTGGGCACGATGACTTCGAACCAGCTTCTGCCGCGAACTTCGTCGAGCCGGTAGCCCGTGGCTTTCTCCGCCGACCTGTTCATCTGCACTACATTGCCCGATGTGTCCAGCCTGACGAAGATCGCGTTTGCTGTCTCGATCAGGTTCTCTGCATATTCCTTGGCCGCCTGCAGTGCGTCTTCGGCCCGTTTGCGTTCCGTGATATCCAGAAGCATAGCCGTGATATACTTCATCGTGCGGTCTTCGTTGCGTATGCAGGCGACGCTCAGTATCACGGGAACGACTGTGCCATCCTTGCGGACGAAGCGCTTGTCCAGCACGTATCCCTCAATCTCGCCCGCTACAAGCCTGTCGAACTGCGCGACATCGGGGGCAAGATCGTCGGGGTAAGTGAGCTCAGACCAAGTCATCTGCGAGAGCTCCTCGCGTGAGTAGCCAAGCATCTCGCATAGCTTGTCGTTTACCTCGACCCACCCCTTGGTTGGTGAAGTGATCGCTGTTGCCGCGACCTGGTTTGCAAAGAAATTGCGGAACCGTTGCTCACTCTCTCGCAATGCCTCATCAAGTCCGTGGCTTGCGGCCTTGAGCTCGCGACTGACGACAAGCGCAAGTCGTGCGAGACGGCCTCTGGTCAGGTGGTCACACGCCCCAGAGCGCATGGCAAGGACCGCGGCTTCCTCGGTATCGTCGTCTGAGATGGCGATAAACGGGATATCGAGGCCGGTGTCTCCGAGAGCCTTGATCGCAGTGGGGCCGTCGTGGCGGCGCAGTGCGTGGTTGCCCACCACAATGTCCCAGACCTTTTCGCGCAAGGCGACTGACATTGCCTCGGGTGAGTCCACGCGTCTGTAAGCGCAGTCATAGCCGCCGTTTGTGAGCTCTGCCAGGATATGGCGAGCATGAGAAGCGGAGTTTTCAATTATCAGAACGCGAAGAGGTATTCCCATCTACACTGACTCCCTCAACAACAATCCAGACCCTGTGCTAACAAGCGGCTTGACGATCCGGCCGGGCACCGTGCATCCCGCCCGACACGCCATACACCATCCCGACGTCTCATCTCGCCTGCTGAAAAGGTAAATGCATCACCTTAACAGATTTGTCCCTTACTCTTCTATTATATCACGAACCGC
>CAYSLA010000204.1:0-4203 GCA_964431685.1 uncultured bacterium
GCTGGACAGCTACTGCGCCGAGCTACTACAATAGGTGTCTCTGCCGGGTATCTCCGGCGATCGGATACGAGAGAAGGGAATGGTTCGAGCAATGTACGATCCTGATCTACACCTGTTCGGCAGCGATGACGAGATAGTCATCCGCGAGCGACTATACCGTATGACTCAGACGGTGAGGAAGGAAACGGCTGGCCCTGTTCTGGCCGCAAACGGCGAAGATGAAGGCACTGCCATCGGTTGGTCGACCGTTGTCTACGATCGTGAGGCGTGCGAGTTCAAAGTTTGGTACGTGCCACACCAGGACACCAGAATACGACTGGCAGTGTCAAAGGACTGCCTGCAGTGGAGCAGGCGGGGAATGGCGGTTCCTGATGGTCCTGTCCGCAAGTGCGACGCTCTGGGCTTGGTGGACGTCGGAAGAAGCGTGGATCGCTGGTTCGGCGATGCCAGATTGCTTGGATTCTGCTATCTGGCGGGAGCAGATCCGGGGTGGGGCGACGCAGGGCTGCATTCGGTGAAATCGGTTGACGGCGAGCGCCTGGAGATAAATCCATCTGGCATCATCCCCGGCGCCGGAGACCGTTCGAGCATGTTCTACGACGACGTTCTTGACGAGTACTGGCTGATCAGCCGCAGGCATCGGCTAGGTTTTCCGGGGATGAGGCTGGAGGAGATCAGTCGTGGCAGGACAGCCAACCTGTGGAAGAGCCGGAACCTCGTGGACTGGGAAGATTTCGGGACCATCATCAGCTACGACGATGCGGATGACCCGGATGTGCAGATCTACGGGATGCAGCCGTTCAGGTGTGGCAGAGGCTTTGCCGCGTTGGTTGAGATGTACCATCTGAACATCGAGCGTTTGGACACCCAGCTTGCCTACAGTGAGGACGGCATCAAGTGGCATCGGACCGACGGAAGAACACCGGTCATTCCATTGGGCGGTGAAGGCGCGTGGGACTCCCACTGGACAGTTCCGACCATTAACTCGCCGATTCCCTGGGGCGACAGGCTCCTGGTCCCGTATATTGGGGCCGGTACAAAGCACGGGTCCGGTATCCGCCATCGCAGGGGAGTTGGGTTGGCCTCGATACGCAAGGACGGGTGGATAAGCCTCGAGGCAGGCCGGGTCGAGGGCAAGTTGGTCACCAAGAAGCTGCCGCTCGATAAACCGATGAGACTGGAAGTCAACGCCGACGTTCATAGTGGTTTCCTCGCCGTCGATGTCATATCGACAGTTCCTGGCAAAGTCTTCGACCCAGTGCCCGGCTATGAGGCCGAGAAGAGCCGGATAGAGAACACGGATTCCGTTTGCCATCGCGTCACTTGGGCAGACAAGGAGGTGGTGCGGCCAATAGACGGCGAGGCGTGTTATCTGCGTTTCACAATGTACCAGGGATCGCTCTTCTCGTACAGGTGGAGCGAAGCGGGCACATAGCGTCCGGCGACGTCTCCAACCGGGCTCTGACGATTCGGTCTCGGAGGCCACCGTGTGCAGGCAAGATGCCCGCACCACACTTACTCATAGAGGAAAGCAGCGTGCAGCTTAGCTACTGCCCTTCGGGGATGAACTTCTGGGACCTGTGGTTCGCCGAGCACCGGGGCACGGTGCATATGTTCTATCAGCAGGGTCTGGCCCCAGGATCGCATTGCGCCCCCAACCTGGGCGACTACATCGGCCATGCCGAGTCAAACGACCTCATCACCTGGCGAGAACTCCCCCCAGCCCTGGGGCCTGGTCCGGAGCCTGGACTAGAGGACATGTGGCCGTGGACTGGCTGCGCCATCGCCCGCGAAGACCAGTGCTACATGTTCTATACTATGCGCGCAAGCAGAGAGCAGGGGCGGCTGGAGCGCACAGGCCTGGCCACAAGCGAGGACTTCCGGCACTGGGAGCGTTACCCTGGTAACCCGGTCATCGAGACTGATTCCAGGTGGTATCTTAGTGCGAGTGACTTCCCTGAGTTTGGCCGGATCGACTGCCGTGATCTCATTGTTGTGGCGGATCCTGAGGAGGGAGGATGGGTTGGGTACTTCGCGGCGCGCGTGCCTGCCGCAGAACAGGCGGAGACCTCGGTGATAGCTGCTGCCAGGACGAATGATCTTGTGCACTGGGAGGTTATTCCGCCGGCGTTTATCCCCGAGAAGTACGGCACGATAGAGGTGCCTGATGTCTTCTACCTCGACGGCAGGTGGTATATGACTTGCTACACGGGGACCGGCCACGGCAATCGCGGGATATTCTCCGACCCGCACGTGCTCAGAGGCTCGATATACGCCGTATCCGACCGTCTGGAGGGCCCATTTCGCGAGATAGAGGGCGACAACGTATTTGATGGTGCCGCTCCGCTTCTCAACTCGAGCAGGAGCCTTCTTTTCGAGGGTGAACGATATGTGTTCACCACGAATCCTACGATGGACAACCGGACGGCACTATCGCCGCCGATGGTCGCAAAGGCCCTGCCGGATGGCCGCCTGAGGCTTGCATACAGTCCCCGCGGCGTGGCCTGGAGACGCGAAACGATTGTCTCGCCCGGTGAGGTCCAGCCCATCAAGAGCTTGCCGTTCAGCATTGGGTTCTGGGATCACCATCTTGCCGGCCGCTGGGAGATTGTTTCGGGACAGTATGTGGGCTCATCACGAACTGGATGGCAGGTGGCCGATCTGGGAACCGCTTCCGAGGATGTCGAAGTTGAGTGTAGGGTGGCCTTGCACGATGGCGTGGCAGCGGGACTGGTTCTCAGGCGGGATGCCAGCGATATCGGGACGGATGGAGACATTGCAGTTCTCCTCGACGCCGCGGCCGGGCAGGTCACAGTGGGGCGGCTGCCGGTCTTAAGCGAGACCTATGTGAGAAATCACCCCATTCAGGCGGGACGGGAATACCACTTGCGAGTATGCAGACGCGGGCTGCGCTGTGAAGTCTACGTGGATGATATTCTGGTGATGCAGTGCGCGCTTGAGCCGGTTGAGTCACTATCGCCGGGCATTGGGCTGATTGTGGACCGCGCTGAGGCGTCCATCTCTGGGCTGGCCGCTTACAGGCTGGGCGTGCCGGTATGAGCCTTAGAGGGCGACTCGCGAAGCACCCACGCGGCAGGAATTCCCACGGACAGTGTCATTGCTGTATAATGCGTTCGACGGGCAATCGACGTCGGAGACTTGGTTGAACTACATTGGATCAAAATACAGCCTGCTGCCTTTCATCGAGTCCATACTTGACCGCATTACGGATGGCAGTGAGACGGTGGCGTGCGATATCTTCGCCGGCACAGGAGCGGTCGGGCGCCTTCTAAAGAGAAGAGGACTGCGCGTAACTGCAAACGATATTCAGCACTACGCTTATGTCCTGAATCGCGCGTACATTCAGATCAACTCCGAGCCGGACTTTACGCGGCTGGTCAGTTTGTTGTCGCATCTGAGAATGCCGGTTCTTGAACTGGACAGCGTGTGCACCGCTGGAGAAGCGTTGGGTCTGGTCAACGCCATACCCGGTATACCCGGCTTCATATCATCGACGTACGGCCCGGACGGTGATCGGCGCTACTTCGCTCAGGACAACGCGCAGCGAGCCGATGCCATCAGGCAGTCCATCGACGGATGGCTCGATAATGGAGTAGTCGATGAAGACGGATACTACTACATATTGTGCTCCCTGCTCGAGGCTATTGACAAAGTAGCCAACACTGCGAGCGTGTACGGGGCCTACCTCAAGCGGTTCAAACGCAGCTCGCTCAAACCGATGACGATGGAGCCCATAGGGATAACAAACGGAGTGGAAGGGTGCCTGGCAACGCGAATGGACGCCAACGAGCTTGTTCGCGAGATCGACTGCGACATACTCTACGTCGATCCTCCGTATAACCACAGGCAATACGGAGCGAACTACCACGTTCTGGAGACTATCGCACGATATGACTCACCTGGTGTTAAGGGGGTTGCCGGTCTGCGTGACTATACATCCAGCGACTACTGCAAACGCAACCACGCACTCGGGGCATTCGAGGATCTGATAGGAAACGCAAAGGCCAGGCACATACTGGTCAGCTACAACAACGAAGGCATACTGAGTCTGGGTCAGATCAAAAAAGTGCTCTCAAAAAGAGGCGACCCCATCACCCACGCCAAGACCTATGGCCGCTACAAAGCCGACAATGGCAGGGCGTACCTCCACGACTCGACAATAGAGTATCTACACCACGTGCG